>JBJHDC010000121.1:8622-9238 GCA_050486345.1 Dehalococcoidia bacterium
CGGTCCGGCGCCTTGAAGCGAAACCGTACGTTTGACCTGGACCTGGGTGATCACAGCTTCGTGGGGAGCTGGGCTCAACAGCAGCAGCAGATTGCACAATCGTCCACTCAGACGATTGCGTTCCAGCCGAGCGATGCGAGCAACCTGTTCTACTGTGCGTTCGATGTCCCCGGTGAGAACGGCGATGGCTGGCGCGGCGCTACGAATTCGTTCCAGGCGATCATGCAGCAGACGCCTGTGGTGGATCCGGCGCCGGACCTGGTCGACTTCTCACCGGACGGTCGCTACATCTTCGTGACGCTTCGCGGGCCGAACCCGGCCACGGGCACGCACGTGGTGGAGGGCTACCCGCCGGGAGTGGTGGTGATCGACTTCCTCACCGGCGAGACGAAGCAGGTGGTTGAGCTGCCAGGTGACGTGATGCAGCAGGACCCGCACGGTCTGGCGGTGCGCCGGATGGGCGGCCAGTAGACGGGCTCAGCTCGCTGATGAGTTGCGAAGTGGCGCCCCCCCGGGCGCCACATAGGCGGTCAGGAGGGGGGGAGAAAAAGTGAGATCGGTCGAGTAGGAAAACCCCACCTGCCCCTCAGAAACAGTCTCTTATACACAAAATACG
>JBJHDC010000122.1:0-8869 GCA_050486345.1 Dehalococcoidia bacterium
GTCGGATTGATCGTCTGGCTGACGCTGAAGCTGGCCGAGTGGCTTTAACAGCCGGTCGAACGCTTTGTGTGAGGCGCCGACGGAAGCCCCATTCCTCCCGATCAAACCGGAAGGAATGGGGCTGGTGACTACGACCGCGCGGGGTTATTCGCCGGCGCTGATGGTGACGCTGCCGATGTCGCGGTAGCGGGTGCTGCCGGAGGAGACGGAGTAGGCCAGCCCGCGGCGCTCGCGGACCTCCTTGAACAGTCTCGAGGACATGCCGCGGCCCAATGCCGTGTTCATGATGTCCAGGGCGTAGCGGTCCGGGTCCTGGCGTCCGATGGCCAGCGTGGAGAGCGCCAGGTTGGTCTGTTCCAGGTCGCGCTCCTGGATGCGGATGTACTCGGGGGGGCGCTCGGCGGTCGCCTCCACATGCGGTGCGGGTGGGGCCGAGGGCAGCGCATCGAATTCGTGCTCTACCACCTCGGTGATGCGGGCCACGTCGATGTTGCCGGCGATGGCGAGGACGGAGTTCTCCGCGCTATAGAAGCGTGCGATGTGGGCCATCATGTCGCCTCGCGTCATCGCGCCGACGGTCTCCAGCGACCCGGCGATGGGCCAGCCGATGGGCTGGTCGCCGTACGTGGCGTAGCCGAGCAGCTCGCCGACGTAGGAGCCGGGGGCGTCGTGGGCGCGGCGAATCTCCTGCTGGACGACGGTGCGCTCGCGTTCCACCTCTGCGTCCTCGAGGAGGCTGCGCTGCACCATGTCCGCGACGATCTCGATGCCGGTTTCTACCCGCTCGAATGGCAGGTTGTTCCAGTAGCAGGTGAGCTCCTTGGTCGTGTAGGCGTTGAGGCTGCCGCCGGCGCCCTCGATGGCCTCGGAGATCTGGGCTGCTTCGGGGCGGCGCTCCGTGCCCTTGAAGAGCATGTGCTCGATGTAGTGCGAGAGGCCGTTGCCCTCCGGGGTTTCATCGCGGGAGCCGACGCCGGCGTAGAACGCGACCGCTGCGGCCTGGGAGACGGGCATGGGCGTGAGCGCCAGCCGCAGCCCGTTGGGGAGCGTTACGAGGTGCGTCTGAATCGAGTTCGCCGTCGAATTGGTCGCGCTGGTCATCTCGTCCGCCCCCTGGGTTTGGTGTGGTGCAACATCGTTCAGTTGATGATGCCGCATTCGCATCGATCGCGCGCGGGTGCGCGGCGCTAGAATGACGGCCGCCGCGCCCAACGAAGGTAGATGCGATATGACAAGTACGAAACTTCGGACGTTGGACTTCGAAAGCGACGCGTTGATTGCGGCGCGGGAGCTGGCACCGCGTATTCGCGAGACCGCGGCGGAGATCGAGTCCGGCCGCCGCCTCCCGCTCGAGATTGCCGACGCGATCCGTGCGGCGGGGCTCTTCCACATGACGGTGCCGCGCGACCTGGGTGGTCGCGAGACCGATCCGGTGGAGCACCTGCGGGTGGTCGAGGAGATCGCGGCCGCGGATGGATCGGCCGGATGGTGCGTGATGATCGCGTGCCAGGTCGCCCCGTTCGCCGGCTACATGGACCCGGACGGCGCGCGGGATGTGATGGGGAACGGGAACGTGGGCTGTGGCGTCGCGCGGCCCATCGGACGTGCCGTACCCGTGGATGAGCCAGCAGGCGGCTACCGGGTCTCTGGCCACTGGCCGTTTGCGAGCGGTTCGTCGCACGCGGACTGGTTCATGGGCGAGTGCCTGGTCTACGACGATGGTGGCGACACGCCTCGCAAGGATGCGGAGGGCAACGACGTCGTGCTGACGTTCTTCACCCGGACGGAGAACGTCACGGTGCACGACACCTGGTACACGACCGGGCTGCGCGGCACCGCGAGCAACGACTTCAGCGTGGACGGCGTGGTGGTGCCGCCCGAACACATGGTGCAGCTGGTCGGTGAGCCGCGGCACCCGTGGGTGGCGTTGCGCGTCGATCCGCTGATCTTCATGAACCACGGCGCGCACGCACTGGGGATCGCACGTGCTGCGGTGGAGGAGGCGACCCGCATCATCCTGGAGAAGCGCGGCTGGGGCGGCGTGCCGCTGCGCGAAACCGGGCGCATGCAGCAGGTGATCGCGGAGGCGACGGCGCTGCACGAATCATCGAAGGCGTACTTCTACTCGGCCGCGGAGGCGCTGTGGGCGGAGGCGGGGGAGTCGGGGACGGCGGACGCGGTGAGCCGCGCCCGCGCCCGGCTGGCCGGCAGTCATGCTGCGACGGCGAGCATCCAGACGGTGGATCTGCTGCATCGTGCGCTGGCGACCTCGGCGATTATGGCCACGAGCACGCTGGACCGGCAGTTCCGCGACATTCACACCGCGGGCGCGCACGTGATGATCGGACCGCTCACGTACGAGGCTGCCGGTCGCGTGCTGCTGGGCGAAGAGGTCAACTTCCCGCTGTTCTGAGCGCCGCGAGGACCGGAGTACCGTCCGGATGGCCCGGGCGGCTAGGTGACGGGAGCGAGCGCCGGGCTGCTTGCGGCCACGGCCTGCGCCACCGCGGGGAAGTCGCTGCACATCGAGGCTGGGTTCGCCTCGAACACCCGCGCGATGTCGGCCGGGTCGTTGGTGCGGCCGCAGTGCAGCGTGAGGCCCGCCTCGTTCGCGCGTGTGATCAGGCCGGCGCTCAGGTCCGGGTGCTCGAACAGCAGGCCGTCCAGGCCGCGGCTACGGGCGAGGCGGAGGCCGGCATCCGACCCCCAGAGACTCGCCTGGTGGGGCCGCACGATCAGGGAGACGGGGTGCGAGCCCCGCAGCGTATCGATGCACTCGCGGGCGATGGCCGGGTCGTGCGTCCACACCCAGGCCTCGACACGATCCGTGAACGCGTGCAGTGTCGCTTCGAGCTGACGGGCGATGCCGTGCTGCTTCACATCGATCACGAGGCGGGAGCGCCCGGCGCACATGGAGAGCGCCTCATCAAGGGGCAGGATGGGTGCAGTGGGGCCGGTGAAGCGCGGCAGGTCTGCATAGTCGACGCGGTCGATGTACCGCCGCACGCCGTGAGTGCGCTCCATCGAGCGATCGTGGATGAGGACGATGCGCCGGTCGCGGGTGGCGCGGACGTCGATTTCGATACCGTCCACTCCGTCATCGAGGGCGGCGAGCAGCCCGCTGCGGCTGTTCTCAGGATGCGTGCCCAGGTGGGTGCGGTGGGAGATCAGGAGGGGAGGCAAACGCGCCCTTTCTCACCTCGAACGCGCTCCCCCGAGCAGGCGGTCCGAGGATGTTGATTTCATGATCGGGCGGCGGATCACTACACGTGTTAACGGCGTGTCAGCGAGTCTCCGTTGATCTGTGTCGGTGGTTCGACACCCTCCCGGTCCGGCCGTAGAATCGGGAAAACCAGTGCTCTCCCCCACTATCGAGCGCTCATGGCCAGATATGTGTTTGTCACCGGTGGTGTGGTCTCTTCCGTTGGGAAGGGGATTGTCACCGCCTCCCTCGGGCGCATCCTGAAGGCGCGGGGACTCACGGTCTCCATCCTGAAGCTGGACCCCTATATCAACGTCGACCCCGGCACGATGTCGCCGTATCAGCACGGCGAGGTCTTTGTGACCGACGACGGCGCCGAGACCGACCTGGACCTGGGACATTATGAGCGGTTCATCGATACGGACCTGGCGCGGGTGAACTCGTCTTCGTCGGGGCAGATCTACGAGGAAGTGATCCGCAAGGAGCGCCGTGGGGACTACCTCGGCGGCACGATCCAGGCGATTCCGCATGTGACGAACGAGATCAAGCGCAGGATTCGGCTCGCGGGCACCACGCACAAGGCTGATGTGGTGATCGTGGAGGTCGGCGGCACCGTTGGCGACATCGAGGGGCAGGTGTTCCTGGAGGCGATCAGCCAGATGCGCTATGCGGCTGAGGTGGGCGAGACGATGTCGATCCACGTCACGCTGCTGCCGCACATTGGCGCGACGCACGAGCTGAAGACGAAGCCGACGCAGCACTCTGTGCGCGAGCTGCGCTCGTTCGGTGTGCAGCCGGACGTAATCATCGCGCGCTCCGATCACCCGGTGCCGGAGGCGCTGCGCGAGAAGATGGCGCTGTTCTGCAACGTACAGCGCGAAGCAGTGATCCCGCTGCAGACGGCGGATTCGATCTATGAGGTACCGCTGATCCTGGAGGCATCCGGACTGGGCAACATCGCCGGGCGGGTGCTGGGACTGGACGAGACGCGCCCGGACCTGGAGCAGTGGGCGAGCTTCGTGGAGCGCCTCCAGGCGCCGAAGCGGCGCGCCCGTATCGCCATCGTGGGCAAGTACGTGGAGCTGCACGACGCCTACCTCTCCATCAAGGAGGCGCTGGTCCACGCCGGCGTACACCACGAGGCGGAGCTGGAGTTCCACTGGGTGCACTCCGAGGAGATCGAAGCGGCTACCGCCGACCAGCTTATCGGCGATGTGGACGGCATGCTGCTCTGTCCGGGCTTTGGTGATCGGGGGCTGGAGGGGAAGATTGCGGCTGTGCGTTATGCGCGTGAGCAGCGCATCCCCTACCTCGGCGACTGTCTCGGCATGCAGATGCTGGTGGTGGAGTTCGCTCGCCACGTGGCGGGGATGCCTGACGCCAACACCACGGAGGCGGACCCACGCACGCCGTTCCCTGTCATCTCACTACTGTCGGAACAGCAGGAGGTGCACGAGATGGGCGGCACCATGCGCCTCGGCGGCTATGACTGCCGGCTTATCGAGGGCACCAGGGCGCATACGGCCTACGGGATGGATGTCGTGCGTGAGCGGCATCGCCACCGCTACGAGATGAACAACCAGTTCGTGCCGCAGCTGGAGCAGGCGGGCCTCGTCATCGCCGGTCGTGACGTGGAGACGAAGCTGGTGGAGATCGTTGAGATCCCGGACCACCCGTTCATGCTCGGGGCCCAGTTCCACCCGGAGTTCACCAGCCGGCCGAATCGCCCGAATCCCCTGTTCCGCGATTTCATCGGCGCCGCCTGTGTGCACGCAGAGGAGCGGAGCAGCGCTCCGGTCCCGTCACCTTCGAGCGTCGCGTGACCTTCTGGCGGCTGGTCCACCTGTTCGCGCTGTTCTACCTGGCCGCCGGCATTGGGTTGACGGTGGTGCCGATCTGGAAGGCGTGGCTCGCGGGCGAGCTGAGCGAGAAGGTGCGGTTTCTGCAGGACGCGCACACGAACGAGCAGTTCTACCTGCTGCCGGGATTCATCGCGTCCCTGTTCAGCGGGTATGCGTGGGCGGCGGCGGGCGGATACAACGTGATCACGACCGGGTGGCTGGTGGCGCTGCAGATCATCATGTGGGTGAACATCTTTGTCTTCATGACGCTGATGGGCGTGGGCCTGCGCCGCGTGCGATTCCTGGCGCTGGCCGCGCAGAAGCGTGGGGAGACCACCGATGAGCTGCGCGAGGCGATGGCCGATAACGTGCCGCTGGTCTTCGGTACGCTGATTGTGATCAGTTTCCCGATCATGACGTGGCTGGCGATTGTGAAGCCGTTCTAGCGTCACACCGATCGGCCTCGAGAGGCCTGTGACGGATCACCACCGGATTACCGACAGGGAGGCGTGGTCGTGCGCATCTTCATGGACACCGCAAACATCGATGACATCCGCCGCGGCGCTGCCATGGGCGTGGTGGATGGGATCACCACCAACCCCTCGCTTGTGGCGAAGGAGGGCGTGGAGTACCGCGCGCGGGTGCTGGAGATCTGCGAGGTGGTAGACGGGCCGATCTCGGCGGAGTGCATCTCCACGGAGGTGGAGCCACTGGTCGAAGAGGCGCGGCGGATTGCTGCCTGGCATCCCAACGTGGTGGTGAAGATTCCGCTGACGGAGGCGGGGCTGCAGGCGATTCGGATCGTGTCCGCGGAAGGGATCCAGGTCAACACGACGTTGATCTTCTCCGCGAACCAGGCGCTGCTCGCGGCGAAGGCGGGCGCTGCGTACGTGTCGCCGTTTGTGGGGCGCCTCAACGACATCGGGCATGACGGCATGGAGATCGTGCGGGAGTCGGTGGCGATCTTCGCGCAGCATGGGCTGGCGACGGAGGTGCTGGCCGCCAGCATCCGCGGTCCTCGCGATGTGACGGAGGCGGCGCTGGCCGGTTCGCACGTGGCGACGATTCCGCCGGCGGTGCTGTTCCAGATGGTGCAGCATCCGCTCACTGATCGCGGCGTCGAGATCTTCCTGCGTGATGCGGCACAGTACCCACCGGTCTAGCCACCGCGATTCGAGTCGCGGAGTATGGGAGCAGATTTCACTTGTCAGAAGTTCATGATTTCCGGTAGCATCAACTCAACGTCACATTCGTTGACGTTCCTCATCTCAGTCCTTGTGCCCCACCAGTGCATGGGACGTCGCTTCTCAGACCAGGCGTATATATGACGACTTCGCCACGTGGACGCGATCTCGCGTCCTCTGATGTTCCGAATCGCACCCGGCGTCGCCCAGGGCGACGCAGTAGCGGAGGCGGGGGCGGCAGCCGCTCCGGCAACGGACGACCGCCCCAGGCAGATCCTTCGCTGGAGGCGATGCCGGACATCGACCCTACGGTCCCCGTCCTCAACATTGCTGAGCTCGAGCAGTTGCCGCGCGAGGACCTCATCGCGATGGCCGAGGAGGACCTCGGTCTTGACGGGGTTGGCGGGCTGCCCAAGCAGGAGCTGATCTTCCGCGTCCTGGAGGCGCAGGCAGAGCGCAACGGCACCATCTTCTCCGGTGGCGTCCTGACCGTGGTGGACGATGGATTCGGGTTCCTGCGCGGCGAACGGCTGCTGCCGGGCGCGAACGATGTCTACGTATCGCAATCCCAGGTGCGCCGGTTTGGCCTCCGTTCCGGGGACTACGTCACCGGACAGGTACGCCAGCCGAAGTCCTCCGAGAAGTACTACGGCTTGCTGCGCGTGGATGCCGTCAACGGCGTGGACCCGGAGGAGGCGAAGCGCCGCCCCGACTACGACTCCCTGACGCCAATCTTCCCCAACCGCATGCTGCGGCTGGAAACGAGTCAGCACGAGATCAGCCAGCGCATGGTGGACCTTTTCGCTCCCATCGGCCGCGGACAGCGAGGCCTCATCGTCTCGCCGCCGAAGGCCGGCAAGACGATGCTGCTGAAGTCCATCGCGCATGGCATCACGGCGAATCACCCGGAGATCCACCTGATGGTGCTGCTCATTGGTGAGCGACCGGAAGAGGTCACCGACATGCGTCGCTCCGTGCGCGGCGAGGTGATCGCCAGCACGTTCGACGAGCCGGTGGAGGATCACACCCGCGTTACGGAAGTCGCCATCGAGCGTGCGAAGCGCCTGGTCGAGGGCGGCACGGACGTGGTGATCCTGATGGACTCCATCACCCGCCTGGCGCGCGCGTACAACACCGCGATGCCGACCAGCGGACGCACGTTGTCCGGGGGTATGGACCCCATCGCGCTTTACCCGCCCAAGCGGTTCTTCGGCTCTGCTCGGAACACGGAAGAGGGCGGCAGCCTGACGATCATCGCCACCTGCCTCGTCGAAACCGGGTCGCGGATGGACGAGGTGATCTTCGAGGAGTTCAAGGGCACCGGGAACATGGAGTTGCGCCTGAGCCGCCGGCTGGCGGAGAAGCGCGTCTACCCGGCGATTGATGTCCTGGGGTCCTCCACGCGTCGCGAGGATCTGTTGTTTGGCGAGGAGGAGTTGCGCCAGGTGTGGCTGCTCCGGCGCATGGCGTCCATGCTGGAGGATGACTCCGGTGACGCGGCCGAACGGATCATCGAGCGGGTCACGCGCACCCCGAAGAATGAAGAGTTCCTCGCGAATCTGAAAACTGATGTGATTTAGTTCAGCGGATCATGGAGGAACCTCTTCATTTCTGCTGAAGGAAGCAACGCAGCCGTCACAGGCGGTGTGCTATCTTCCGGCCCGTTGGGTTTGTGCGAGGGCACACGTTCAATTAGGCTCAGACAGGCTGGCGCCCCACCAGACCAGCTCCGCCAATCTGATTGGCATTGCGGCTCTCTCAATGGGGCCATACACCCGGGAAGCAAGTAGCGCTCGGGTGATACGATCCTTCGCGTTCAGGGCGGGGATCGTCCAGCAACGGAGGCGTGTCAGTTAGCCTGACGCGTGTACGCCGGGGAGCGACGTATCCAGGGCACCATTACACCCACACCACCACAGCGGCCGAGCCGTCGCCTCCTTCGGGCTCGCCGCCACCCCCGTCCGCACGCTGTGCGGTCGCGTCCGGTTACCCAGTTCCTGGCCATCTCCGCCATCCTGGGGATCATCGTGGCGTTCGGGATGTTCCCGGTAGCGGTGAACGGCACGAACTCCATGCCGTCGCTGCAGGCGGCGCGCATCTCTCTGCCGGGCCTGGCGCAGGCCTCGTCGCTGCGGCACCCCACTGTGAATGAGCTCACCGCGGTGAGCGTGCCCCTGACGACCGTGGCGCCTCCCGTGACGCAGGACTCCGTGGTGGAGGCGGAAGACCAGACCGAGGCGGTCCTGAGCCTGATGGAGGACCGCACCCGCTCCGCGACCAACACTACCGGAATCGTCGAATCCTCCGGATCAGCGGAGCGCATTCCGATCTTCTTCGAATATGAAGTCCAGCCCGGCGACACGCTGAGCAGCATCTCGCAGCACTTCGGCATTGGTACGCAGTACATCGCATGGAACAACGTGGACACGCTGGCGGATGAAGACACCGTTCACGTGGGCACGCGCCTGCAGGTTCCCGCGCACGAGGGCATCATCCATGCCGTCCGTGTGGGTGAGACTGTCTCCGAGATTGCTCAGCGCTACGACGCGAGCATTGGTGAGATCGTGGAGTTCCGCGCCAACGGATTCGAGGGCGACCCGAATAACGTACGTGAAGGTAGCCTGATCCTGGTGCCTGGCGGA
>JBJHDC010000123.1:0-4602 GCA_050486345.1 Dehalococcoidia bacterium
TACGCCGGCCTGGCCATATTCGACACCATGAAACTGATTCGTGCCGACGTCAGCACCATCGCCGTGGGCGTCACCGCCTCCATGGGCACGGTGCTGCTCTCCGCCGGCGAGAAGGGCAAGCGTTACGCGCTGCCCAACGCCACCATCCACATGCACCAGGCACTGGGTGGAGGTTCCGGCCAGGCCAGCGATGTGGAGATCCAGGCGCGCGAGCTGCTACGTAACAATGAAAAGATCCGTCAGATCCTCGCGGATGCGACGGGGCAGTCGCTGGAGCGCATCAAGCACGACACCGACCGCGACATCTACATGACGGCCGAAGAGGCCAAGGAGTACGGGCTCATCGACGAGCTGCTGTCCAAGCCGACGGAGAACTAGGTACCATTGAACTAGGTACCGTTGAGATCGAAGCCGCCGCCGGCCGGGCCGGTGGCGGAACGTCCGGGGCGGGGTACACACCGGGGGACTGATGGCCGGGAGCACAACGCGCGGCAGCCGGGTGCAGTACAACTGCTCGTTCTGCGGCAAGAACCAGGACCAGGTCAAGCGGCTCATCGCCGGGCCCGGCGCCGTCTACATTTGCGACGAATGCGTTGAGCTCTGCCAGGAGATCATCAACGAGGAGTCGCAGTCCGGCGCCAAGGGCGCCCAGAAGCAGGCCCAGACCCGCCTCCGCACCCCGCACGAGATCGTCGAGCAACTCGAGGAGTACATCATCGGCCAGGAGCGCACCAAGCGTGTGCTCTCCGTGGCCGTGTACAATCACTTCAAGCGCATCGACGCCCCCGCGCAGGCCGATCTCGATCTGGACAAGTCCAACATCCTGCTCATCGGCTCCACCGGTACCGGGAAGACCGAGTTCGCCCGCTCCCTCGCGCGCATGCTGGACGTCCCGTTCTCCATCGCGGACGCCACCGCGCTGACCGAGGCCGGATACGTGGGCGAGGACGTGGAGAATATCCTCCTCCACCTCATTCAGTCCGCTGACTTTGACATCCAGAAGGCGGAGCGCGGCATCGTCTACATCGACGAGATCGACAAGATCGCCCGCAAGAGCGACAACCCGTCCATCACCCGCGACGTCTCCGGCGAGGGCGTGCAGCAGGCGCTCCTCAAGATCATCGAGGGCTCCATCGCCAGCGTGCCGCCGCAGGGTGGCCGCAAGCACCCGCACCAGGACTTCATCCAGATCAACACCTCCAACATCCTCTTCATCTGCGGAGGAGCGTTCGAGGGGCTGGAGAAGATCGTCGCCCGCCGCACTGGCATCGGTCAGCGCAACCTCGGATTCCACGCGGAACCGGTGTCGCGGGAGGCTGCGGAGCAGGAGCGCGCCGAGATCCTGCGCCACGTCACGCACGATGACCTGCTGCAGTTCGGCCTCATCCCGGAGTTCGTCGGCCGCCTCCCCGTGGTCTCCACGCTGGACCCGCTGGACATCGACATGATGGTCGCCATCCTCACGCAGCCGAAGAACGCTGTCGCGCGCCAGTTCCAGCGCCTCTTCAACCTCGATGACTGCGAGCTCGTGATCACCGAGGAGGCACAGCGCGCCATCGCCACCCGCGCCCTCTCCCAGAAGACAGGCGCACGAGGCCTCCGCACGGTGCTGGAGGACATCCTCCTCGACGTCATGTACGACATCCCGTCCCGCAAGGACGTCAAGAAGTGCGTGATCTCCGCAGAGACCGTCCTCAGCGGCCAGGCGCCGCTGCTGCTGACCGAGTCGGGGCACACCGTGGACATCGATGACATCACGGTGCCCGTGCAGGAATCGGCATAGCCTCAGCGCAGCCTCGGATTCGACGTAGCAACCCGGATTGCACTCCTGCGATGCTATCCTCAGTGCTTGTTCGCACGCGCAGTTCCTCGTGATCCATCGAGGGATTTCGCTCAGGTATCGACCTCAGGCAGGGACACCCGTGACGGCACCCGCACGCAATCAGGCCCGCAAGAAGCAGCGGTTGGACGCGCTCATGGTGGAGCGTGGCCTCGCGTCTGGCCGCGATCGCGCGCGCGCCCTCGTCATGGCGCGTGAGGTGCTCGTGGACGGCCAGGTCGCCACCCGCCCCGCTCTCCCCATTCCGCCCGACGCCACCATCGAGGTGAAGCGCCCGCCGCCATACGTCAGCCGCGGCGGCGAGAAGCTCGCTGGCGCGCTCGATCGCACCGGCGTAGCCGTCGAGGGCCGCCGCTGCCTCGATGTCGGCGCATCCACCGGCGGCTTCACGGACTGCCTGCTCCAGCGCGGCGCGGCGCACGTCGTCGCCCTCGATGTCGCCTACGGCGAGCTCGCAGCGAAGCTGCGCGATAACCCCCGTGTCGATGTCCGCGATCGCACGCACGCCCGTGACATGGAGCCCGTCGATCCCCCCGTGGACCTCGTGGTGATGGACGTCTCGTTCATCTCCATCGCCTCCGTACTGCCTGCCGTCGTGCGCTCCGTGCGCCCCGGTGGCGACCTGCTCCTGATGGTCAAGCCACAGTTCGAGGCAGGCCGTGAGCAGGTGGAGAAGGGCGGCGTGGTGCGCGATCCGGTCATCCACGCGCGCACCGTCACCAAGATCGCCCTCGCCGCGCTCGATCTCGGGCTGCGTCTCCGCGGTGTCGTGCGCTCACCCCTCATAGGACCCGCCGGCAACCGCGAGTTCTTCCTCTGGGCCCGCGTACCCGAGGAGCAGACGGAGGCAGTCGCGTGAACGCTCGCACCAGCGTGCTGGTCTGCTTCCACGGCGGCGTGCTGGGCGCGGAGGACATGGCGCACCGCCTGCGCGCACAGGCCGCCGAGGCCGGCTGTCGCGCCGCCGTGGTGCCACTGCCTGACCTTGATGACTCTGAGTCCATCCAGGCGTTCGAGGCGCAGCTGGACGAGGACACCCTGCTGGTGTGCGTCGGTGGTGATGGCACCGTGCTCCACGCGGCGACCTTCGCCGCCCGGCGCAACCTGGCGGTGTTCGGTATCCGCATGGGCCGCCTCGGCTTCCTCACTGAGACCACGGAGGACGAAGCGGAGACGGACTTCGCTCGCGTGCTTCGCGGCGAGGCACGTATCGAGCGCCACTACCTGGTCCAGGCCCAGGTGGGCGAGAGCGAACCGATGCATGCGCTCAACGACGTGGTGATCGGCCGCGGCACCCTCGGACGCACCATCTCCGTCGGTGCACGTGTGGACGGTGTGCTGATCGCGGAGTACCGGGCAGACGCGGTGATTGTCTCCACCGCCACGGGTTCCACGGGTTATGCGCTCTCCGTCGGCGGGCCGATCCTGCACCCGGCATCGGATGACATGATCCTCGTCGCCGTCGCGCCGCACCTCACGCGCGCCAATCCCCTGGTGCTCCCGGGCGACACCCGCCTGCGCCTGGTGGTGGAGCGCGGCTACGAGGCGATGATGACGGTTGACGGCCTGGATCAGTGCGCCATCGAGTCAGGCATGGTGGTGGAGGTCACCCGCTCCGACCGCAGCGTGGACTTCGTACGCCTGGGCGGCCCCAGCCAGTTCTATGCGAACCTCGCGCAGCGCCTCGGCTGGCTGCGCCACGACCACGACCTGCACGAGGCCGATGGCGAGGACTGAGCGCGGGGCACTTCCCCCCGGGAATCGTGAACCCGGCAAGCACACACGCCGCACGTTGTCTATCCTGTAAGTGATGACCGCAGAACGAACCCTCCCCGCCTCCGTTGGCATCGGCAGCGCGCCAGTCGTGCGCCGCGCGACCGTGCACGATGCCGAGGGCATCCAGCGCCTCGTGAACTACTGGGCTGCGCAGGGGCAGATGCTCCCGCGCACCCTCGGTGAGACCTACGAGCACCTCCGTGACTTCTTCGTGGTCACCGAGGGCGACCGGGTCGTCGGCTGCGCCGCGTTGCACATCACGTGGGCGGACCTCGCTGAGCTGAAGTCGCTCGCCGTCGCCGAGGACCAGCACTCCCGTGGCGTCGGCGCGGCGCTCGTGCAGGCCTGCGTCGAGGAGGGCGTCACCCTCGGCCTCACCCGGCTCTTCGCGCTCTCCTACCGCCCCGGCTTCTTCGAACGTCTCGGCTGGGAACAGGCGGACGTGATGGAGCTCCCCCGCAAGGTGTGGAACGAGTGCTACCGCTGCCCGAAATTCCCCGGCTGCGACGAAATCGCGCTGGTGATCGACCTCCCCACCCACGACCGCGAACAGGCTCAGGCGTGACCGACACCCCGCTCCCGGAGCTCATCCGTTCCGAGCCGCTCGCAAAGGGCGGCTACATCGAGGTCGTCCGCGACACCATCCGCTTCCCCGACGGGCATGAGGCGGAGCGCGTGGTGGTGCAGCATCCGGGCGCAGTCGCGCTCGCGGTCGTCGACGATCAGGATTGCTGGCTCCTCATCCGCCAGTACCGCCACCCCGTCGGCCGCTACGTGCTCGAGGTGCCGGCCGGCAAGCTCGACGTCGATGGGGAATCGGTCGAGGAGGCGGGCCGCCGTGAGCTCTCCGAAGAACTCGCGCACGACGCCTCGTCGTTCGAGCCGCTCGTGACCTTCCTCAACTCCGCCGGGTGGACCGACGAACGCACCCACGTGCTGTTGGCGACGGGTTGCACGCCCGGCAAGCCTCCCGAGGGGTTCAGCCC
>JBJHDC010000123.1:4612-8860 GCA_050486345.1 Dehalococcoidia bacterium
CCCCGCGGGCACCCTCGAGCCTGGTGAAGCCCCCGATGTCACCGCGGCGCGCGAGGTGCGAGAAGAGACCGGCTACGCCGCCGCCTCGCTGGTCCGCCTCGGCGGTGCGTGGATGGCGCCCGGGTTCTGCGAGGAGTACATCACCTACTACCTCGCCACCGACCTGACGCACGATCCGCTCCCGCAGGATGACGACGAGTACATCGCGGAGCCGGTGAGGATGAGCCTTGACGAGATCCACGCCGCTATCGATGACGGCCGCATCGAGGATGCGAAGACGCTCGTGGCGCTGAAGCTCTACGAGCGCCACCAGTCGCGCGAGACTTGACCCTGCGGGTCCCGTGGGCGAATAGTCCAGTACGGGGACTGCTGACCGGAAGGGCACGAAGATGGCACAGGTGAAGCCACGCGAGCAGGCTGGTACTGCCGCGCCCGTGCACCCTCGCCGGCGGCGCTCCTGGCCGTGGCCGCTGAACTACTACCAGACCGCCGTCGGCAAGAAGTGGGCCATGGCCATCACCGGCCTCATCGGCATGGGTTTCGTAGCCGGGCACATGTTCGGCAACCTCAAGCTCTACGCCGAGGCCGCCGAGATCAACGCCTACGCCATCGGTCTGCGCGAGTTCGGCTACCCCATCCTGCCGAAGGAATTCGCGCTCTGGATCGCACGCTCCGTGCTACTCGTGGCGCTAGTTGTTCATGTGCACGCGGCATGGTCCATCTGGCGGCAGAACCGTCGCGCGCGCACGGTGAACTACCAGTCGAAGCGCGACTACATCGCTGCCAACTGGGCCTCCCGCACCATGGTCTGGACCGGCCCGATCATCCTCCTCTTCATCGCCTTTCACCTCGCGGACCTCACGTTCGGCTGGGCAAACCCGAGCTTCGAGTACGGCGAGGTGCACGCCAACGTCATCGCCACGTTTGAACGCTGGCCGGTGTCCGCGTTCTACATCGTCGCGAACCTGGCGCTGGGGGTGCACCTCTACCACGGTGCGTGGAGCCTCTTCCAGTCGATGGGCGTCAACCATCCGAACTTCAACCAGGCACGCCGCGCCTTCGCCGTGCTCTTCGCCGCAGCCATTGTGATCGGGAACATCTCGTTCCCCATCGCCGTGCTCGCGGGCGTGATCGACTAGGAGCGTTCCGATGGTCGAACTGGACGCAGGTGCCCCCACTGGCCCCATCGAGGATCGCTGGGACAACCACTGCTTCAACCTCCGCCTGGTGAACCCCGCCAACCGCCGTCGCTTCAACGTGATTGTGGTCGGTACGGGGCTGGCGGGGGCCTCCGCCGCCGCATCGCTCGGCGAGCTGGGCTACAACGTGAAGGCCTTCACGTTCCACGACATGCCCCGCCGCGCGCACTCGATCGCCGCGCAGGGTGGCATCAACGCCGCGAAGAATTACCGCAACGACGGAGACTCAGCCTTCCGCCTCTTCTACGACACCGTGAAGGGTGGCGACTTCCGCTCGCGCGAGTCGAACGTCTACCGGCTGGCCCAGGTCAGCGTGGACATCATCGATCAGTGTGTCGCACAGGGCGTGCCGTTCGCGCGCGACTACGGTGGACTGCTGGACACGCGCTCATTCGGCGGCGTGCAGGTGGCCCGCACCTTCTATGCTCGAGGTCAGACCGGCCAGCAACTTCTCCTCGGCGCCTACTCCGCACTCATGCGGCAGGTGCACCTCGGCTCCGTCGATCTGCGCACGCGCACGGAGATGCTCGACCTCGTCACCGTCGAGGGCCGTGCGGTCGGCATCGTCACCCGCGACCTCCTCACCGGCGAGATCGAGACGCACTCGGCGCATGCCGTGATCCTCGCCACCGGCGGCTACGGCAACGTCTACTACCTCTCCACGAACGCCAAGAAGAGCAACGCTACCGCCGCGTGGCGGGCGCACCGGCGCGGCGCGCTTTTCGCCAACCCCTGCTTCACGCAGATCCACCCCACCTGCATCCCCGCCAGCGATGACTCACAGTCCAAGCTCACCCTCATGAGCGAGTCGCTCCGCAACGACGGCCGCATCTGGGTGCCGAAGGACCCGAGCGACGTCCGCCCGCCGCAGCAGATCCCGGAGACCGATCGCGACTACTACCTGGAGCGCATGTACCCATCGTTCGGCAACCTCGTGCCCCGCGACGTCGCCTCCCGCGCGGCGAAGCGGCAGGTGGACCAGGGCCGCGGCGTCGGCCCGCGCCAGAACGGCGTCTACCTCGACTTCGCGGAGGCGATGGACCGCCTCGGACACGACACCGTCGAGGAGCGCTACGGCAACCTCTTCGAGATGTACGAGCGCATCACCGGCGAGGATCCGTACGAGACCCCGATGCGCATCTACCCCGCCACGCACTACACCATGGGCGGGCTGTGGGTGGACTACAACCTCATGAGCACCGTCCCCGGCCTCTTCGTCGCCGGCGAGGCCAACTTCTCCGATCACGGCGCTAACCGCCTGGGGGCCTCCGCCCTCATGCAGGGCCTCGCGGACGGCTACTTCGTGCTCCCCAACACCGTCAGCGACTACCTCGCCGGCCAGCTGGGTGAGCAGGCCCTCCCGGTCAACCACCCGGCCTTCGAGGCTGCCCGCCAGCAGGTGGAGGAGGAGACGCAGCAGTTCCTCTCCATCAACGGCACCCGCTCCGTGGACTGGTTCCACCGCGAGCTGGGCAAGATCGTCTGGGACAAGATCGGTATGGAGCGCGATGCCGCCGGGCTGCAGGAGGCGATCAGCGATATCGCCGCGCTGCGACAGGAGTTCGACCGCGACCTGCGTATCCTCGGCAGCGGCGACACCCTCAACGACTCGCTGGAGAAGGCCGGCCGCGTGCGCGACTTCTTCGAGCTCGCGGCACTCATCGCGCGCGACGCCCTGCATCGCGAGGAGTCCTGCGGCGGCCACTTCCGCGTCGAGCACCAGACCGAAGACGGCGAGGCGCTCCGTCACGACGACACCTTCGCCTACACGGGTGCATGGCAGTGGGAGGGGCCGGATCAGCCGGAAACCCTGCACAAGGAGCCGCTCGAATTCGAATACGTGCACCCCACGCAGAGGAGCTACAAGTAGTCATGGATCTCACCCTCAAGGTCTGGCGCCAGGACAGCTCCGCAGAGAAGGGTCGCTTCGAGACCTACCGTGCCGGCAACGTCACCGCCGACATGTCTTTCCTCGAGATGCTCGATGTCGTGAACGAGCAGCTGATCGCGGACGGCATCGAACCGATCGCCTTCGAGCACGACTGCCGCGAGGGCATCTGCGGCTCCTGCGGCATGATGATCAATGGCAAGGCACACGGCGGCCTCCGCCGCACCGCCACCTGCCAGCTCCACATGCGCTCCTTCAAGGACGGCGACACTATCGTCATCGAACCGTGGCGCGCGACCGCGTTCCCCGTGATCCGCGACCTGGTGGTGGACCGCTCCCCCTTCGACCGCATCATCGAGGCTGGTGGCTACGTGTCGGTGAACACAGGCTCCGCCCCGGAGGCCAACCTCACCCCCGTCCCGCACGATGTCGCTGAGGCCGCCATGGACGCGGCGGAGTGCATCGGCTGCGGCGCCTGCGTCGCGGCCTGCCCGAACGGCGCAGCCCAGCTCTACACCTCGGCCAAGCTCCAGCACCTCAACCTGCTCCCGCAGGGCCAGGCGGAGCGCTGGCAGCGCACGGAACAGATGGTCGAAACCATGGAGGACTACTTCGGTGGCTGCTCCATGCACCAGGAATGCGAAGTCGCCTGCCCCAAGGCGATCAGCGTGGATTTCATCGCCTACATGAACCGCGACTACCTCAAGGCCAAAGCCAAGAACCGCCGCCTCCTCGGGCAACGGTAGGACTCCACGCTTCCCCACTTCCGCTCGTCCTGAGCCTGTCGAAGGACGTACCGCACCCCCCTGAGTCCGAGGTCCTCACGAAGGCCACGCCTCCGCGTATCATGCCCCTGCGCGCCCAGCCCCCGAGGCGTGCACGCAGGATCGAGGCACCACATGCTGCGCAGCACCGAGCGCATTCTCACCACCCACACCGGTAGCCTGCCGCGTCCGCCGGACCTCTTGGAGATGATCTACGCCCGCGAGGACGGCCAGCCCGTCGATGACACGGCGTTCCATGCCCGCGTCCGCGAGGCCGTCTCCGAGGTCGTCCGTCAGCAGGTTGAGGCCGGCATCGACATCGTTACTGACGGCGAGCTGGGCAAGCCGAGCTTCGCAAGCTACGTCACCCGGCGACTGACCGGCTTCGGCGGCGACC
>JBJHDC010000124.1:0-8813 GCA_050486345.1 Dehalococcoidia bacterium
ATCTGGCGACACCGCGCACCGAGATCCTCGGTGCGGCCGAGAAGGGCGAGCACTACCTGCTCGCCGTGGACAATCCGGTGGTGGTCCCGGTGGACCAGCGTGTGCGCCTGCTGCTGACGGATTGGTTCAAGCCCAATGAGGGTACGCCGCTGACGGGACTAGCTCCCCATATCGGCACCCAGGACTTGTTCCCAAGCCTGGCATCGCCGGTCTCCGACCAGTTCGTCCTCGTCGACTACATGCGCGTCGAGACCATCGAGCCCGGCGACCCGCCGGTCGAGCCGGAGTTCGACCTCGGTGACATCAATGAGGACGGTGTTGTCAACGTGGCCGACGTGACCGCGCTCGCCAATCACATCATCGCAGGCACCGAGGATCACCGCACCGGCGAGCCCGACTCCCATGGAGAGCAGCCGCCGGCGCGAGAGTCGCGTAGGCCGCGAAACAGGCATCACAGACCCGCCACGCCGCATGCGGCGCCGGTGATCGGCACATGAGACATGTGAAATCGCTCCCGCTATTTGTTCGCCCTGACCAGGAGCTCAAGGCCCGCCTCGTCGCTACGGTGGCGGCGCAGCCCTCATCCTACGCAGCGAGCCCACGCCCGACAACTCACCCCTCGTCCGAGGTCACCAAACCTATTGGATCCTCCCGAAACCGCTCACACCGGACCGTTGAGCGCCCCACCGCTAGGATGGAGACACGGAGGAGTGACCATGGAGCAGCGCCCCAGCGATCGGTTCAGTGACGCCCTCTCAGGGCCACCTGACTCCACGCGCCCGCGCAACCCGTGGCCACGCCTGCTCGCATTCTTCGCGGTGGTCGCGCTCGGACTGGTGCTGGTCGGTGTCTGTATCGCCTCGTTCGCCTCTCCGCCGCCGCGCGAGTTGCGCGTGGACACCACCGAGATGGAGCCCACCCTGCCGCGCTTCTTCCCCGTCGTTCCCTTTGGCGCAGACCCCAACAGCCTCACCTACGGAGCATGGGTGACGTACGACGGACAACAGGCATTCGCCTTCCTCGCGCGCCAGCCCGAGACGACGTGCCGGCTCACGTGGGACGCCACCCGTAGCTCGAACGACAATGACGGCCGCCTCGGCGCATTCGTGGACCCGTGCGGCGACGCACGGTACAACTTCACCGGGCAGGCGCTCGATGACTCCGCACCAAAGGATATGGACGTATTCCCGGCTCGCATCGAGGCCGGCGACATCGTGGTTGATCTGACTCGGCTGCGCCTCGGTCACTGCCGCGAGGATGGCGCCGCTGCCTGCTCACCTGTCGGGGAGGCGCGGTTTATCGAGGTGCCGCGGAACGAGCTGCCGGAGAACTTCGCCGCCGAGTAGCGGCGCGCTACTGGACGGTGATCGCTAGCAGATACCCGGATACCAGATACCCGGATACCAGATACCCGCTACCAGATACCCAGCGTCATCTTGACCTCCTCGGAGGCCATCTCACGGGGGTTCCAGGGCGGGTTCCAGACCAGATTCACCTCAACGTCCTCCACGCCCTCCATGTCCATCACCTTGTGGTAGATCATGCCCTGAATCATGGGTCCGATCGGACAGGCGGGTGAGGTCAGCGTCATGTCGACGGTCACCATGCCCTCGTCATCGACCTCCACACCGTAGACGAGGCCGAGCTCCACGATGCTCATGTGCAGCTCGGGGTCCTCGACGGTGCGCAGCACCTCGGTCACTTCTTCATCCGTCGGGCGGGTAATCGCCTCGGTCTCGCTCATGATGCTGCGTCCTCTCTGCTGTCGGCATCGCGGTCATCGGTCGTCACAGTGCCGCCGCCGGCCAACGCCTGTTCCAGCGTCTTCCAGCCGAGCGAGGCACACTTCACCCGCGCGGGGAACTTCGCCACGCCAATCAGCGCGTCAATGTCATCGAATCCATCGAGCTCTGACGGCTCGCCGGTGGTCATCATCTGCTGGAAGGCATCGATGCCCTGCTGGGCCTCGTCCACACTCCGGCCCTTCACAAACTCGGTCATCATGCTGGCGGAGGCCTGCGAAATGGAGCAGCCGTTCCCGTTGAAGGCGATGTCCTCCACGCGGCTGTCGTCCAGCACCACCTCCACCGTCACGGTGTCGCCGCAGAGCGGGTTGGATCCCTCCGCGCCACACGTCGCCGCCACCGCCAGCGGCTTATGGTTCCGCGGCTGCCGGTAGTGATCGAGGATGATCTCCCGGTAGAGCTCTTCCAGCAGGCTGGGTTCGGCCATCAGTGCACTCCCTACCAGATCCGCTACCGGGCCCCGAAGAACTTCACCACATCGTGGAGCCCATCCACGAGTGCATCCACCTCTTCGGTGGTGTTGTACAGATAGAACGACGCACGCGCAGTTGCCGGCACAGAGAGCGCCGACATCACGGGCTGCGCACAGTGGTGGCCGGTGCGAATCGCCACACCGCGCGAGTCCAGCACCTGCCCGATGTCGTGCGGGTGCACACCCTCCAGCTCGAAGGAGATCACACCGCCGCGCTCGCGCGCATCCAGCGACCCGAAGACCCGCATCCCGGCCACGTCTCCGAGGCGTCCGAGCGCGTACTCGGTCACCTCGATCTCATGCTCCCGGATGCGATCCATGCCCAGCGCGGTCAGGTAATCAATCGCCGTCCCGAACGCGATCGCGCCGCCAACGTCCGGTGTGCCGGCCTCGAACTTCGCGGGGACGTCTGCCCAGGTGGAGCGGTCCATCGCCACCGTGGAGATCATGTCGCCACCGCCCATAAACGGGTCCATGGCGTCCAGCAGATCCATGCGCCCCCAGAGCGCGCCGATGCCGAACGGCCCCAGCATCTTGTGCGCGGAGAAGGCGAGGAAATCGATGTCGAGCGCCTGCACGTCCACCGGCATGTGGGGCACGGACTGCGCACCATCCACCAGTACCGTTGCGCCCTGCGCCTTCGCCAGCGGCACGATCTCCTCCAGCGGCACCAGCGTACCGAGGGCATTCGACATCGCCGTGATCGCCAGCAGCTTCGTGCGTGGGTTGATGATCTGTCGCGCCGTCTCCAGGTCCAGCGTCCCGTCCGGCAGCATCGGAATGTAGCGCAGGTCGATCCCGCACTCATCGCGCAGCATCTGCCACGGGACGATGTTCGAGTGGTGTTCGATCTCGGTAATCACCACCTCGTCGCCAGGCTGGAGGAACTTGCGGCCCCAGGCATGCGCCACCAGGTTGATGGATTCCGTGGTGTTGCGGGTGAAGACAACCTCACTGGCGCTCGGCGCGTTGATCAGGTTCGCCACCTTGCGGCGCGCGGCGTCGTGCATCTCAGTCGATTCCACGGAGAGCGTGTGCACGCCACGGTGGATGTTCGCGTTGTGGTCGCGGTAGTACTGCGTAATCGCAGCCATCACCTGCACGGGCTTCTGACTGGTCGCCGCGTTGTCCAGGTAGACCAGGCCAACCCCCGGCGCGACCTCGCGCTTGAGGATGGGGAAGTCCCGCCGGATGCGCGCCAGGTCGAACGGGAGCCGGTCCGGCGTCTCGTGACCCGTCTGCGCATTGGTCGTTGTCGTCACTGAATCCTCGATCCCATCGACGCTAGCCGGCGTTCATCTCGCCGGCAGCGCAGTCGATGTATACGTCGTCGCCGTCCACATTCACGGCATACGCAGCCACGCTACGGACGGCCGGGAGCGAGAGGACCTTGCCCGTCTTCGCATCGAATGCCGCGCCGTGACGCGGGCAGAGCACACGCCCGTTGCGCAGGCGGCCTTCGCCCAGCGGACCGTTGTCGTGCGTACAAAGATTGTCGATGGCGTAGAGCTCGCCCTCGATATTGCTCACCGCAAGCGATCGCTCACCGCACTGCACCACGCGGACCTCCCCTTCCGGGAAGTCGTTCGTAGAGGCGACTCGTTCTGCTGTCACTCGATGATTCCGTTCGTTCGCACGGTGGCGCCTGGTCGGATGCGGACTGCCCGGTGCTCGTGCCCGGCTAGAGCTCCGCCACCGCCAGCTTGCGCTGCACCTGGCGTTCCAGCTCGTCCGCCAGCCCGCTGCCGCTCGTGTCTCCCAGCGCGGACTGGAGGAACCCGGTCACCAGCAGCGTCAGCGCCTGCCGGCGATCGAGGCCGCGGCTCTGGAGGTAGAACAACGCCTCCTGATCCACCGGTCCCACCGTGGCCCCGTGGCCGCAGCGCACGACCTCGTTGGTCAGGATCTCCAGCACCGGGTCAGAGTTCGCGGTCGCGCGCTTCGAGAGCAGCAGGTTTCGATTCTCCTGCTCCGCCTCAGCGCCGCTGGCGCCCTCCTCAACACGGGTGATGCCGTAGTAGACGGCCTTGGAGGCCCCGGCCAACGCCGCGCGGATGTTCACGTCCGAGAGTGTGTGCGGCCCGGTGTGATTCTGCAGCGTGACGAAGTCGAAGTGCTGGTTGCGGTCGCCCACGACCACGCCACGGAACGAGGCGTCCGCCCCTTCGCCCTCCAGCAAGCCTTCCATCGCCATCTTCACGACCCGGCCGCCGGTCGCCAGGGTGCTCACGCGCACTCGCGCGTCGCGCTCCAGGCGGGCGCGCAGGATCGAAAATTCACGCGTCTCGCTGCCCCAGTCGATGTCGAGCAGCAGCCGGACCTGCGAGGCCTGACCAGCCACGATCTCAATCGCCCCGGAGACCAGCAGATCCGCCGCATCATCCGAGCTGCAGCGCAGCACCACGGTCGACTCCGACTGTGCCTCGGCGACAATCAGCACGCGGGGGAACACCGCCCCCGCCGTCGATGCGGGTCGTTCGAGCGACGCCACGATGGGCTCCTCGAGCGCCTGCCCGCGTGGCACGCGGACGTAGAGCCCGTCGGTCCACAGCGCGGCATTCGCGGCGACGAACTTGCCTTCGGTCGCAGTCACCACAGAGCCGAGGTGCTCACGCACACGCTCGGCTTCCGTCGCATCCTGGAGCGCCGCCTGCAGGGTGCCGGCGAATCCACCCGTGGGGGCGGTACCGGTAACGGAGGGTACGAACGCCTCCGGCTCGTATGCGGCGATCTCCAGGTCGCTGACGTCCGTGTACTTCCACGGGCGCAGGCGCGTGGTCGGCATCGGCGTAGCCGCGAAGGCCCGTGACGCCTCGCCCCGCGCCTCCACCAGCCACTCCGGCTCACCACGGAGGAGCGCCTCGTTCGCGATCCGCTCCTGGTAGAACGCCGCAGCGAACTCGCCGGTGATCGATTGCAGTGCCGTCTCGGTCATTAGCCGACCGATCCTTCCATCTGCAGCTCAATGAGGCGGTTTAGCTCGATCGCGTACTCCATCGGGAGCTCCTTCACGATCGGCTCCACGAAGCCGTTGACCACCATCTTCGCGGCGGTCTCCTCATCGATGCCGCGCGACATGAGGTAGAAGAGCTGGTCCTCACCGAGTCGCGAGACCGAGGCCTCGTGACCGATGTTCACCTGCTCCTCGTCGATCTCCATCGTCGGGTACGTGTCGGAGCGCGAGTGCTCGTCCAGCAGCAGCGCGTCACAGCGCACCGTCGCCTTTGCGTCAGTCGCGCCCGGGTACACCTTCAGCAGCCCGCGGTAGGAGGTGCGCCCGCTGCCGCGCGAAACGGACTTGGAGATCACCGTGCTCGTCGTATTCGGCGCCACGTGCACAATCTTGCCGCCGGCGTCCTGGTGCTGCCCCTCACCCGCGAACGCCAGCGAGAGGATCTCGCCGTGCGCGCCCGGCTCCATCAGGAAGACGGACGGGTACTTCATGGTCAGCATGGACCCGAGGTTGCCGTCCACCCACTCCATGACCGCGTTCTCGTACGCCTGGGCCCGCTTGGTGACCAGGTTGTACACGTTGTTCGACCAGTTCTGGATCGTCGTGTACCGCACACGCGCGTTCTTCTTCACCACAATCTCGACCACCGCCGAGTGCAGCGACGCCGTACTGTAGATGGGGGCCGTACAGCCCTCCACGTAGTGCACCTGCGAACCCTCGTCCGCGATGATCAGCGTGCGCTCGAACTGGCCCATGTTCTCCGTGTTGATGCGGAAGTAGGCCTGCAGCGGGATGTCCACCTTCACGCCCTTGGGCACGTAGATGAACGATCCACCGGACCACACCGCCGAGTTCAACGCGGAGAAGCGATTGTCCCCGGAGGGCACTACGGTGCCGAAGTACTCCTGCACCAGCTCCGGGTACTCCTCCAGCCCCTGGTCCATGCCCAGGAACACCACGCCCTGCTTCTGCAGGTCCTCGCGGATGTTGTGGTAGACGACCTCCGAGTCGTACTGCGCCCCGGCGCCCGCCAGGAACTGGCGCTCAGCCTCCGGGATACCCAGCTTGTCGAAGGTGTCCTTGATGTACTCGGGCACGTCGTCCCAGTCCGTGCTGTTCTGGTCCGTCGCCTTCACGTAGTAGTGGATGTTGTCGAAGTCGATCGCATCCAGCAGCTCCGCGCTCCCCGCCCACGGCGGGTTGTGCATCTCAAGGAACTGCCGATACGCATCGAGGCGATACTCGAGCATCCACTCGGGCTCGCCCTTCATCTCGGACATGCCGCGGATGACGTCCTCGTTCAGGCCCTTCTCGGCCATGAACAGCGGCTTCTCATCATCATGGAAGCCCCACTGGTACTCACCAACGGTGTCGCGTGCAGACGGGTTCACTGTCGTCATGACGCTGCCACCTCTTCCAGAACACCCAACTCCTGAAGAATCGGGTCGTAACCATCAGTTTCAATGCGCTTGGCCAGGCTCGCGTCGCCCGAGGCAACAATCTGACCCTGTACCAGCACGTGCACCACGTCCGGCGTGATGTAGTTGAGGATGCGCTCGTAGTGCGTGATGAGCAGGACGCCCATCTCCGGCGTGCGCAGGGAATTCACCCCCTCCGCCACCGTTCGCAACGCATCCACATCTAGGCCGGAGTCGGTCTCATCAAGGACTGCGAGGTCCGGCTTCAACATGCCGAACTGGAGGATCTCCGCGCGTTTCTTCTCGCCGCCGGAGAAACCATCGTTCACGTAGCGGCGGGCGAAGTCCTCGCTCATCTTCAGCGTGGCGAGCGTCTCCCGAAGCTCCGCGAGGAACTCGCGTGCGGGCACTTCCTCGCCGCGGCGCGCCTTCAGCGCCTCCCGCATCAGGTTCACCATCGTCACACCGGGGACCGGCGTGGGGTACTGGAGGGAGAGGAAGACCCCGGCGCGTGCCCGCTCGTCGGCGGGAGCATCCGTGATGTCGTCGCCCTTGAAGAGCACCTGCCCGCTGGTAATCGTGTACGCGGGGTTGCCGGCGATGGCGCTGGCGAGCGTGCTCTTGCCGGAGCCGTTCGGCCCCATCAGCGCATGCGTCTCGCCGGGCTGAATCGTCAGGCTCACGCCCCGGATCAGCTCGATCTCCGGTTGTGCCGTAATCGAGACCCGCAGGTCCCGCAGCTCAAGAATCGGTTCACTCATTACGCTCTCGCCGTCCCCTTCTGAGCAACGACCGGCAGCAGGCCTGAGGCCCCCGCATCGTCGTCGCGGACATGCTTTTCTGCCTCGGCGCCAACCGCCAGCCCCGTGTCCTTGGGGACGAGGTACTCGCAGGTCATGCCGCCTCCGGCTACCGTCTTCACCTGCTCCACCGGCTGACCGAGCAGCAACTCAATGGTCCGTCGGTCCGCATCGCAGCAGGCGTGATTCTCCACAGCGGTGGAGCGATACGGGCAGGACACGTTCCGTAGCCGGTAGTGATCGCCCGCGTCTTCCACCTCTTCCAGGATGCCTTCTTCGCTGAGCACCAGTGTCACCTGGTAGACCCGCTCACCGAGCGTGTCCCCGTGGACGCGCGGCCGGTACTCGGCCGCCACGGACTCCGCGACGTGGTCAAAGATCCGGCTCACAATGCCCGGACCATCGGCCCCCGCCACCTCATCTGCCTGCAGCGCCGCCAGCGCCGGCGAAAGCCGGGAGAGCAGCCGCTGGTAGTGCTCGCCGGAGCTCTGCTCCTCGCCCGCCTCGCTCAGCGAGTACCGGGTGAGCGGGCGTCCTCGAGGCTGGCGTTCCAGCCGCGCCTCCAGCAGCCCGTCGGCGACCATCAGGTCCACGTGGCGGCGGATGGAGCCGCTCGAAACGCCGATCAGCTCCGCCAGCTCCGCGATCGAGCATTCACCCCGCTCGTGGAGCAACCGGACAACCTGATCGCGTGTGCGTTCCATCACAACCATCCTGATTCCGGCACCATCCACCTCAGTGCCTCATCCGAATGTGGCATCGGCATGTGGTGCCTTCGAGATCGAGGTTAGGTTCGCTGATGTGCCAATGTCAACCTTTTTTGCATATTATTAGAACTAAATACTATTATTAGTCTCCGCTAGTACGGTGCATTAGCCATACCTAACGCCCTGCTCGGTGGCCCGCTTTGGGGCGGTTGGAGAGTTCGTGGCATTTGTTCCGCCACCGCCTCCACCGTACGATCCCGCTCAACGCCAGCATCCGCGCAGCCGCCGGGAGTACACGATGACCGATTCAGTCGAGGGCCTCACAGTCGGAACCAGCGCCAGTTTCACGAAGACCGTGTCGCAAGAGGACATCGAGGGCTTCGCCCGCGTCACCGGTGACGACCAGCCGCTACACACGGACGCCGCCTTCGCAAAGCGCACCCGCTTCGGCGAGCCGATCGCGCACGGGATGCTGGGCGCGGGCATCATCTCAGCCGCAATCGGCACGCAGCTGGCGCCGGATTCGGTGGTGATTTACCTGGGACAGAACTTGCAGTTCCGCGCCCCGGTGAAGGCCGGAGACACGGTGACCGCAACGGTGACCGTCTCCAGCGTGGACGTCGAGCGCAGCCGTGTCTCACTCGATACAGTAGTAAGC
>JBJHDC010000125.1:0-8801 GCA_050486345.1 Dehalococcoidia bacterium
CGCCAGCGGAGGCCGGGTTCACCGAAGCGCGGGTCGTACTCGCGCTTCGGCTCAGGCTGTGTCTCGGCGTCGACCTCGGGCCGGGGAGGCTCGATCGGCGCATCCGGGCCCCAGGGCAGCGGCCGCCCCTCATCCCGTCCCTCGGGCGGTTCGCCGGACGGATCACCGGAGCTGGATGTCGTCATGACCGGTGCCGCTCCTCAGGACTCTGGCGCGCCGTGCAAGTCGGGCCGCCCGGCGGGCGACCCGATCTGAATGTATGCGGAGTGTACGTCAGGTTCGATCCGGACCCTCGATATCGCTACTCCCCGCTACCCGTGGACGGCGATTGCGCCATCCACGAGCACCAGTTCCGCGTTCACGAAGTTCGCCTCATCCGACGCGAGGTAGACGACCGCACCCTGCACGTCGGCGGCCGTTCCCAGGCGTCGAACGGGGATGTAGCGCTCGAGCACTGAGGCGAGCTCGGGGTCGGCCTGCGGGCCGGGGGCGTCTGCGAGGAAGCCGAGGCCGATGGCGTTGACGGTCACGCGGTCCTCGACGAGCGGCTCACCGCGCCCCCATTCGAGGGCGAGTGAGCGGGTGAAGCCGAGCACGGCGGCCTGCGAGGCACCGAAGATGGCGCAGTTGGGGATGCCGCGGTCGTGCACGCCGGCGACGAGGTTGATGATGCGTCCCTTGCCGCGCTCCACCATCCGCCGCCCGACCGCCTGGGAGGCGACGAAGACCGTGGTGGCGTTGCGGCTGAGCTCGCGCTGCCACTCCTCCGCGGAGGCCTCGAGCACCGGCTTGATGTTGGCCTCGTGCGAGGCGTTGACGAGGATGTCGATGGGGCCGACCTCGCGCTCCAACGCCTCCACGGCTGCCTCGACGGCTGCGGCGTCAGTGAGGTCCAGGGTCTTCACGGCACCACCCTGTGCGCCGGCGGCCCAGCACTCGTTGAGGATGGAGTTCGCCTGCACCTCGTCCTGCGGCGTGGCCTCGCGCGTGGTCAGGGAGACGTCCGCGCCGGCCTCCGCCAGCGCTACCGCGAGGGCGCGCGCGAGCGGGGTGGTGCCGCCGGCGACGAGTGCGTGCTTTCCGGAGAGATCGAAGAAGGGGGACATCAGTAGGCCTTTCTCAGCGGTCCAATTGCCGCGCGAACGGTTCAGCACAGGCTGGCATGGCACGCTGACCGCACCCGCGAACACCGTGACCTGAGTGACCCCAGCATCCCCATCTCCGCGCCGCGTGCGCGGCGTCCTTCGACAGGCTCAGGATGAACGGAGATGAGGATACTGGGGCCATGAGTCGCTAACTCTCGGATCGTGGGGTGACGCCGGCGGGGGTGAGCCCGGCCGCGATCGCGCCGCCGTCCAGCAGGACCGTTTCGCCGCTCATGTACTCGGAGGCCGGGCTGGCGAGGAAGACGGCCAGCGGGCCGATCTCAGGCATGAAGCCAGTGCGGCCCGCGGGCTGGCGCGCGCCGAGCTCCGTCAGCTGCTCCTCGTCGTCGGTGCGTGGGAAGAGGCCGGGGGCGATGCAGTTGGCGCGGATGTTGTCTCGGGCGTAGGTCATGGCGAGGACTTTGGTGAGCTGGACCACGCCGCCCTTTGCGATGGCATACATGAAGTTGTTGCGGCCGCCTCGGAAGGCCCAGCCGGAGGCGACGCTGATGATGCGCCCGCCACCGCGGTCCAGCATGTGCGGCACGACGGCGCGGGAGCAGAAGAAGGCCGAGGAGACGTTGGAGTCCATGCCGCTGTGCCAGTCCTCGTCCGTCAGCTCCGGCAGCGTCTTGCCGCGCCCGGTGCCACCGAGGCCAGCGTTGTTCACCAGCACGCTGACGGTGCCAAACTCACGCACCGCCTGCGCGACCATCTCGTTCACCTGCGCTGAGTCGGTGACGTCCGTCCCGGAGGCAGCGAGGTAGCGGCGACCCTTCGCGCGGATGATCTCGCCGGTTTCCTCGATCGGCTCGGCACGGCGGCCGACGCCGACGACGTCCGCTCCAGCCTCGGCGAGTGCCAGCGCCATCTCGCGACCGAGGCCGGAACCGGCGCCGGTCACGATCGCCACCTGCCCGCTCAGATCGAACTGGTCTCGAATCCCGGCCATGCGCGTACCTCCCAGCCCGTGCGTGTGTGTGTTCAGAGCAGAGCATTGTCCGCCGTTAGCGGCCCGGCCATCCTACCCGAGAGCACTGCCTACCGGCCGCGCTCTCCTCGCTCCGATCAGATTGTGTCGCCTGCGCCGAGGATTCGTCCCGTCACCAGCGGCCCGTCCGAGCGAGAGAGCACCACCGCCTGCGCGCCGATCTGTTCGAGGTCCACCGACTCCGGCACGCCCGCCCCGGTTCCTGCCTCGATTGCGTTGACGGCTATGCCGTCCTCGCGGAGCTCCTCGGCTGCGGCGCGGACGAGTTGCTGCACGGCGGCGTGGGCTGCGCCGTAGGCGGCGGCGCCTGCGTGACCACGACTGCCCAGTACCGATGTGACCAGAATGATGCGACCGGGGATCTGCTGGCGGCGGAACTCATCGGCGACGGTGCGCACCACGAAGAATTGCGCGCTGAAGTTCACCTGGATGGCGCGCGCGAGATCGGTGTCGGAGACCTTGCCGAGCGGCCCTTCGAGAAAGAGATCGGGCGCGCTGGCGACGATGTCGAGGCCGCCCATCTCCTTCGCCACCTGGCGTGTGGTGACCTGCACGTTGCGGCCGAGTGTGACGTCCATGACGTACTCCGAGGCATGCCGCCCGAGCGCCTGGACGTCGCGACGCACGCGACGGGAGCGCATCACCGCCTCGTCCGGGGTGAGCGCGCAGAGCGCGACATCGGCACCGGCAGCCGCGAGCGCACGTGCGATGGCGCCGCCAGCGGGAAACTCTGCGCCCACGACCATCGCGCGCTTGCCGCTGAGGTCGATGCCCGACTCGTTCGTGTTGGTCATGCGTGCCTCGCGTTCCCGTGGTCCCAGCCTACAGGACGCCTGCGGCGGCGAGCCCGAGGACCACGACGCCGAGCACCAACCGGTACCAGACGAACACCGCCAGGCTGCGGGTCTGGAGGAACGCGAGTAACCCTCGAATCACCAGCAGGCCCGCTAGCCCCGCTGCGACCGCCCCAGCTACCGTGGGGCCCCACAGCATCTCCTCGCCCCCGGTGATCGCGGAGGTCAGTTGCAGCGCCCCCGCGCCGAAGACGACCGGAGCGGAGAGGAGGAAGGAGAAGCGGGCGGCTGAGGCGCGGTCGAAGCCCATCCAGCGCCCGGCGGTGATGGTGATACCGGAGCGGGAGACCCCGGGAATGAGCGCCACCGCCTGCGCCACGCCGATCACCAGCGATCGCGCGGGGGTGACATCGGCGAGCCGGAGCGCCATCGCGCCCCAGCGGTCCACCGCGCCCATGAGCAGGCCCACACTGATGAGCATTGCACCGACGACCCACGGGGTGCGGAGGTGATCATCGATCGGCGCTTCGAAGAGTGCGCCGGCGATCACCGCGGGGATGGTGCCGAGCACAATCAGTAACGCGAGGCGCGCGTGGCCGCTCCAGTGCTGGACCCGTACGTGGTGGGTGCGGGCGTCTCGCAGGGCCTCGATGAGCATGCGCCACCAGTCGCGCCAAAAGTAGACCAGCACTGCGAAGAGCGTGCCCACGTGGAGGGCGACATCGAAGGTGAGGGAGCTGAGGTCGTCGCCGATGAGCTCGCCCCAGATGACGAGGTGACCGGAGGAGGAGACGGGGAGGAACTCCGTCAGCGCCTGGATCACGCCGAGAACGATCGCGCGGAGATATTCGCCAGCGGATGCGTCCATCCGCTGAGGCTATGCCCGCGCGCGGACGCCGTCGAGGGGAACCGCCCCTGCCGGACATACGGGCGTCCGGCCGTACCATGGGGCAATGGCCCGCCCGATCGCCCACTGGCTCCTCGACCTCTTCCCGCAGATCACGCCTGCCGCTCGTCCGGACGGTGGGTGGGGCGGCGATCCGTGCTGGATCGCGCAGACGATGACCCGCGACGCGGAGCACAATCCGCCGTTGTACTGGCTCGGGCGCGCCTTCGATGCCGTGGCGACCGGAGGTGCGACGGAGACGGTGCGCGCCCGCCTGCACTCCGCGCACGGGGAGACCTCATGTGGGGGCGACCTCGCGCGCGACGCGGCGGTGCAGGACGTGCTGACCGAGGTCTGTGCGTATGCGTGGGTGCAGACGCACCTTGGTCCACCGTGCTTCGAGGTGGCCGGGGAGGAGCACACCGATGAGCTGGCTCCGGTGACTCTGCGCGTGCCCTCGATCGGTGCGAGCGTTGCTGCGCACCGCCTGCGGCCTCAGCGATCGATGGCGGACGTGATCGAGGCAATCCGGGTGGCCACGGCGGAGACAGACGATCGATTGCCTGCTGGGAGCGGGCGCATCGTCTACCTCGATACGTGGCACGATCCGCGCTACGCGCAGAGCATCGGCTACCGGCTGGAGCTGACGGAGCCGGTGCAGCAGGCGCTGCGGCACCTGGCCGGGGAGCGGGGCCTGGGGCACGTGCTGACGCGACCGTTCCAGTGGGGGAACGCGATCGACGCGTGGTACTGATGACCCGCGCGGTACCGAGGCCACATCGGGCCTACCGTGCTGCGAAGACTAACGACCGGAGCACACCCCGAGGAGGACCGCAGTGACGCTTGAACCGCAGGAGCCGACGGTGCGGCTGTCATCGGTGATGCAGGTCTCGATGCGCGCCGGGAACATCGAGCGTGCCGTCGAGTTCTACCGGGATGGGCTCGGCGCGACGTTCCTGTTCAGCACGGACAACCTCGCCTGTTTTGACCTCGATGGCGTGCGGCTGCTGCTCAGCCGGCCGGAGACGAGCGAATTCGATCATGCGGGCTCGATCCTCTATTTCCGCGTGCCGGACATTCAGCACGCGTACACTGCGCTGCGCGAGCAAGGTGTCGCGTTCCGCGGCGAGCCACACGTAGTGCATCGGGACGACCGACACGAGCTGTGGGTGGCGTTCTTCAACGACACCGAGGGCAACACGCTGGCGATTGCGGCGGAGATCGCGCTCGGGTAGCTGGGTGCGCGGAGCAGGGAGGGGAGCAGGATGATCAAGACGATGGGGCTGGCCGTTCGCAAGGAGGGCATGTCGCCCGAAGAGTTCCACGCCTACTGGCGCGATGTGCACGCACCGCTGGTGCTGAGGGTCCCCGGCCTGCGCCGCTACATCCAGTGCCACACGCTCCTCGATACCTACGACGCCGAGGAGCCGCCCGCGTTTGATGGGGTGGCGCAGCTGTACTTCGACAGCCTGGAGGCGCTGGATGCGGCGCGGGCTGCGCCGGAGTGGGAGGCGCTGACGGCGGACGTGCCGAACTTCCTGGGCGCGGGCGGGCGCGGCGTGATTGCGGAGGAGAAGCAGGTCATCGACCACCTTCCGGAGCCGAGCGAGCGGGAGGGGATGATCAAGCGGATGGGCTTCCTGATGCGCAAGGACGGGATGAGCGTGGCCGAGTTCCAGGCGTACTGGCACGACGTGCACGCGCCGATGGTGGTGAAGGGGCTGACGTTGATGCGCCGCTACGTGCAGGCGCACCCGCTGCCCGAGCTCTACGGCACGGAGCGGGAGCCGGCCGTGGATGGCATCGCGGAGTCGTGGTGGGACAACGCGGAGACGGACCAGCTGGCGGGGAACGCGCCGGCGGCTGATTCGCAGCCTGCGGCGGTGGCGGACCTCGCGAACTTCGCAGGGCGGCGGCTGTATGCGCCGATTGCGACGCGGGAGGTGGTAATCCTGGCGTGAGGTTGGTGGGCGGGGCGGGCGTCGGCGGGGTGCCGTGGAGGACCTCGGACTGCGCGGGGTTCGGTACGTCCTTCGACACGCTCAGGACGAAGGGAATGGATGGACTCAGGGCGAACGAAATGGGGAGTGATCAGGGCATTCTGCCGGGATGCTGAATATGTCTCGTCAAATGGTTGACGGAACGGTTTCGGCGCAGCACACTGGGGGCACTATGGCGAGCACTATCTCCTCCGCCGCCACCCTCTTGACCCCCGCGCCGCTGCGTGGGGTACTTCTCGTACTCGTACTTAGGTAGGCGACGCTGCGCTACGCAGTCGTCGCCTGTCGCCCGCGTGTCGGGCGAGTCGCGTTCCAGCCGCCGATGATGGCGTGCCGGGAGGCACGTCGCTGCACGAGAGAGAATCGCATATGAATCCTGCCACCGAAGTCGCGCCGAACGGCACCCGCATGTCCGGATCGGACATCGTCTTGCAGAGTTTGAGGCGCCTGGGCGTCGACAACGTCTTTGGCTACCCGGGCGGGGTGGTCCTGCCGCTGTACGACCGCTGGCCGGACTATCCGGATGTGCATCACATCCTGGTACGGCACGAGCAGGGCGCCGGCCACGCGGCCGATGCCTACGCGCGTGCTTCCGGGAAGTTGGGCGTGGCGCTGGCGACCTCCGGGCCTGGTGCGACGAATCTGGTGACGGCGATCACGAATGCGCACATGGACAGCGTGCCGACGCTGTTCATCACGGGGAATGTGGCGCGCAACCTGCTGGGGCGTGACGGCTTCCAGGAGGCGGACATCACCGGCATCACGACGCCGATTGTGAAGCACAACTACCTGGTGATGCGCGCGGAGGACCTCGCCTACACCTTCGCGGAGGCGGCGTATATCGCGACGACCGGGCGCAAGGGGTCGGTGCACATCGACATTCCGAAGGACGTGTTCCTGGAGGAGGCGGAGTTCCACTGGCCGGAGGAGATCACGATCCGGGGGTACGAGGTGCCCGGCGCGGCTGAGCCCGCCGATGTGCGCCGCGCTGCGGAGATCATCGATGCCGCGGAGCGGCCGATCATCTTTGCGGGGCACGGCATCCTGCTGGGTGACGCGACCGAGGAGCTGCGCCGCTTTGCGGAGCGAACCGGGACGCCGATCCTGAACACGCTGCTGGGCCTGGGGAGCATTCCGCAGGATCACGTGCTGGCGTACGGGATGCTGGGGATGCACGGCTCGTTCTGGGCGAACCACGCTGCCAGCAACGCGGACGTGATCATCGGTCTCGGTATGCGCATGGACGACCGGGCACTGGGACGGTTTGCGGACCTGAACCCGACGGCGAAGGTGGTCCACGTGGACATCGACCCCGCCGAGCACAACAAGAACATCGTGGCGACAGTCCCCGTGATCGGCGATGTGAAGCACGTGCTGGAGCAGCTGACGGACGCCGTGGAGCGGCGCTCGCACGTGGAGTGGATTCGCTGGATCGATGACCTGCGCGACACGCACCGGCACTCAATGTCGGTCCCGCCGGGGAGCGAGCTGACGACGCAGTACGTGGTCTCCAAGATCGCGGAGTTCGCCGGCTCAGAGGCGGTGGTGTGCACCGGCGTGGGGCAGCACCAGATGTGGGCCGCGCAGTTCATGAACATCTCGCGCCCGCGGCAGCTGATCACCTCGGGTGGCCTGGGCACGATGGGGTTCGAGGTGCCGGCGGCGATGGGTGCGCAGGTGGCGTGTCCGGACCGACCGGTGTGGACGATCTGTGGCGACGGTGGTTTCCAGATGACGTTCCAGGAGATCGCCACCATGATCGACGAGCGGCTGCCCGTGAAGATGGCGATCATGAACAACGGGTTCCTGGGCATGGTGCGCCAGTGGCAGGAGCTGTTCTACGACAACAACTACGTCTCGGTGGCGATGTCGCAGCCGGACTTCCTGAAGCTGGCGGAGGCGTACGGCATCACCGGCATCCGCGTGACCGACCAGTCCCAGGTCGACGAGGCGATCCGGCAGGCGGCAGCCGATCCCGGCCCGGTGCTCATCGACTTCCAGGTCGTGGCGGACGACAACGTCTGGCCCATGGTGCCGGCGGGCGCGGCGCTGAGTGAAACCATCGAGGAGCCCGAGCGGGTGACGGGGTAAGAATCTCACCCCCGGCCCCCCTCCTTTGCCGTTTTCGCCGGGATACCCGGCAGGCGAGGAGAGGGGGAGACAGAGTACGGAAGAAGAAGATGAAACATACCGTTGCTGCCCTGGTTGAAGACCGTCCGGGCGTTCTCAATCGCGTTGCCTCGTTGATTCGGCGGCGTGGATTCAATATTGACAGCCTTGCTGTGGGGACCACGGAGGAGGAGGGGCTGTCGCGCATGACCATCGTGGTGGATGGGCCCCTGGAGATTGCGGAGCAGGTGGAGCGTCAGCTGGACCGCCTGATCGATGTGGTCACGGTGGAGAACCTGACGGATCGCGAGTCCGTGGTGCGCGAGCTGGCGCTGATCAAGGTCGCAGCGCGGCCAGACCAGCGGCGCGAGATCCTCGACATCGTCGATATCTTCCGCGCGCAGGTGGTGGACGTGGCGCCGACCTCGCTGATTGTGCAGCTGACGGCGGCGGCGGACACGCTGGACGCGCTGATTGAGAACTTGCGGCCATACGGCATCCGCGAGATGGTGCGCACCGGTCGCATCGCCCTCGCTCGGGGCGCGCATGTGACCTCCGTTCGCACCCCGGAATCACCGGAAGCACAGCGGTTCCACCACGAGTCCGGGCGATTGCCGGACGGTGAACTGCCGTACGTTAGCAAGTAAGCGGGAAGCCGTTCCTCCTCCGTATAGATGGAGGGCGATCAGGTGACTGAAGAGATGGTGAGCAACCTGCTGCGTTCGTGCTGAGCCTGTCGAAGCGCGTTCGGCGGGGGGCCCCCCCCCCCCCGCCCCCCCCCACCGGGGGGGGGGGGGGGGGTGGGGGGGGGCCCCACCCCGGGGGAGTGGGGGGGGGGATGAGCACGCGCCCGGCCCGCGGGGGGGGGGGGGGACA
>JBJHDC010000126.1:0-8706 GCA_050486345.1 Dehalococcoidia bacterium
CCCGGAGACGACCTACGAGGCGCTGGAGCGGTACGCGCGTGACCTCACCGCGCTCGCCCGGGACGGCAAGCTCGACCCGGTCATCGGCCGCGACGAGGAGATCCGGCGCACGATCCAGGTCCTCGTCCGGCGCACGAAGAACAACCCGGTGCTGATCGGGGAGGCCGGTGTCGGTAAGACCGCCATCGTGGAGGGACTCGCGCAGCGCATCGTGGAGGGCGACGTCCCGGATCGCCTGAAGAGCCGGAGGGTGCTGGCGCTGGATATGGGTGCGCTGCTGGCGGGCTCCAAGTTCCGCGGCGAGTTCGAAGAGCGGCTGCAGGCCGTCATGAACGAGGTGAAGCAGTCCGCCGGGGAGATCATTCTCTTCATCGACGAGATCCACCAGATGGTGGGCGCCGGCGGTGCGGATGGGGCCATCGATGCCTCCAGCATGATGAAGCCGGCGCTCGCGCGTGGTGAGCTACACGTGATTGGCGCCACGACGCTGGACGAGTACCGCAAGCACATCGAGGAAGACCCCGCCCTGGAGCGGCGCTTTTCGCCGGTCTACGTCGATGAGCCGTCTGAGGAAGATGCCATCGCGATCCTCCGCGGTCTGCGGCCGAAGTACGAGGAGCACCACGGCGTGCGCATCACGGACGGCGCAGTGGAGGCGGCGGTGCACCTGGGTGCGCGCTACCTGACGGAGCGCCAGCTGCCGGACAAGGCGATCGACCTCATCGATGAGTCGGCATCCAAGCACGTCATCGAGGCGGAATCGATGTCGCCAGACCTGCGCGACCTCAAGCAGCGCCTCGACGAAGCCTCGGCGCGCGTCGATGCCGCGGCGGAACGCCAGGACTACGAGGAGGCCGCTCGCATCAAGCAGGAGGTCGTCCAGATCCAGGCGGAGTACGAGGAGCGCCGTACCGAGTGGCAGGCGGAGCACGGCATCAGCGAGGAGGTCACGGAGCGAGAGATCGCGGCGCTGATCGCGCAGATGACCGGGATCCCGGTCGACCGCATGCTGGAGGGCGAGTCTGAGAAGCTGCTGCGCATGGAGGAGTTCCTCCACCAGCGCGTCGTCGGCCAGGACCGCGCCATCGAGGTGCTGTCGGACGCCATCCGCCGCGCGCGCAGCGGGTTGAAGGACCCGCGCCGGCCCATCGGATCGTTCATCTTCGTCGGGCCTACCGGCGTCGGAAAGACCTACCTGGCGAAGGCGCTGGCCGAGTACATGTTCGATGACCCCGACGCGCTGATCCGCGTGGACATGTCGGAGTACCAGGAGCGGCACACCGTCTCCCGGCTGCTCGGCGCGCCTCCGGGCTACGTCGGCTACGACCAGGCCGGTGAGCTCACCGAGGCCGTCCGCCGCCGCCCGTATCGCGTGGTCCTCTTCGACGAAATCGAGAAGGCACACCCGGACGTATGGAACACGCTGCTGCAGGTGATGGACGATGGCCGTCTGACGGACAGCCACGGCCGCACCGTAGACTTCCGCAACACGGTGCTGGTGATGACCAGCAACCTCGGGACCGGCGCACGGCAGGAGTCACTGGGCTTCCGCCGCGCCTCGGACGACTCGGACGCGGCACGCCAGCAGCGTGAGATTGAGACTGCGCTGAAGCGTGCGTTCCGCCCGGAGTTCCTGAACCGCCTCGACGACATCATCGTCTTCGAGCCGCTCACGGAGACCGAGATCGAGCAGGTCGCCACGCTGGAGCTGGCAGAGGTCGCGGAGCGGCTGCTGGAGCAGGGCATCGGCCTCGAGGTGACGGACGCAGCCCGCGCCCAGCTGGCCCGCGAGGGCTACGACCCCGACTTCGGCGCCCGCCCGCTGCGGCGGCTGATCGAGCGCAAGGTCGAGAACGTCCTCGCAAAGCAGCTGCTCACGCACGAGATCACGGCCGGCGACCGCGTCACCGTGGACCTCGACGGCAACGACCTCACATTCACCACCACCCCCGGCGAGCCTGCGGAGGAAGTGGTGGATGCGGAGGTGGCGGTGGGGTAGGGGGCGGACAGTGGCGGCGAAGAACGCGTCGAGCCTCGCCACCGTGTGAGGCTTGATGCGCTCAGGCGAGGCGCGGGGATCGAGGTAGCCGAATCCCCGCGGGACCACGATGCTAAGATTGGTCCCCGGCACCGACGTAGCGCACCAGTGAGGCCCGGATGGTCACGGCAGCACCCGAACAGATCAAACGAGATGCGGAAGCCTACTTCAGGGCGCCCACCCTACCGAAGTCGCTAGAATTCGTGCCCGAACTCTCGGAGCTTCACCAGCGCCTGTTCGTGCGCGACCTGTGGGAAGTCCTCGCGCGTTGCGCCGTCGATCCGAGCGAGGAGAACATGCGCGCGCTGGTCGACACGGTTGACGCGTGGGAGACGACCGCGATGCTCGACGCCCAGCCCGAGCTCGTCGCACGCATTCGAGCGCCGAAGGCGTACCAGCCCCTCAATCTCTAGAGGTTCTCGCCGTCGCGTGAGCGGGACCACTCCGGGTGTGGACCGAGATGTTCGATTAAGACCTCCCGCGCGTCAACATCCACGCGGTAGATGAGCCGCCAGCCGCCATGTGCCTTCGTCACCGGGAACTGCCACAGATCCGAGTACGCACCCTTGAGCCGCTTTGCAGCGGGATGGTTGTTCGGTGCTGCCTTGAGCTGGGTGAGGAATCGTGTCACACGGCGCTGATAGCCCTCGTCCAGGCTCAAGAATGCCTCGACGTAGCCGTTGTAGTGCTTCACCGCGTAGTCGTCGGGCATCCCGTGGAACCTCTCCTTGAGCGCGGTTGGTAACTTCGGGATAAATGTCGCGCTCACAGGTCAAAGACCTCAGGAGAACAGTACCCGCCGAGGCGCGGACCGATCGCCTATTTGTCCAAGGGACGATGCACGGATCAACCACATAAGTGGGTGATCTGTCCCCAACAGCTGTTCAAGGTGTGAAATAAGTGGATAGGGATGCTTCAAACCAACCCATTCTTCGCGGCGAACGGGTCCCATCCTGCGTCGGTGTGGGGCTCGTATTCGGCGCGGTCTGCGATCTGGTGCGCTGCCTCCTCCCCGTGGAGGTGGGCGATGAACGCGAGTGCCATGTCGATGCCCGCCGCGACGCCCGAGGAGGTCCAGCGGTTACGGTCCTCGACCCAGCGTGCCTCGGCGACCCAGTCCGTCTGAGGGCCCTGCTCCCGCACCCAGTTGAAGGCGAACTTGTTCGAGGTGGCGCGGTAGCCATCGAGCAGACCGGCAGCGGCGAGCACGGCCGAGCCGGTGCAGACTGAGGTGACGTACTCAGCGGCCTCGCCGCGCTCGCGGAGCCAGTCGAGGAATGCGCGGTTCTCGACGAGCGGGCGTGTGCCCATGCCGCCGGGGATGAAGAGGATGTCGAAGGGCGGAGCATCGGCGTAGGCGTGGTCGACATCGGTGCGCGGGCCCCAGGAGCTGGCGACGGGACCGGCCTGCGGTCCGATGAGCGTGAGCGTGAAGTGGTCTGGCAGCGCGCCGAGCATCTCCAGCGGCCCGTAGACATCGAGGAGCTGGAAGCGGTCAAAGAGCAGGACGCCCACGCGGCGGGGGCTGTCCTGGGGCGGAGATCCTGTCATGTCCGGGTCCTTTGGTCCTACGGTGGGTCACGCTTGCAGGGATACGATAGAACGATCAGACGCAGGGCAGGGCCGCCACCGAGGGGTTGGACGCATCACTCCGGAGCGTGGGTGACCGTGCACACATCGCTGTGATGCGTCACTCTAGAAGGAGAGACCTTGCGGCTCGGAGGCGAGGTTGACGCGCAGGATTTGCCTGCGTCTGAATCGCTGCTAGTGGAAGTGCGATTGCGCTCGGAGGGGCACGGAACATGGGACGAAATCGACGGCAGCAGCGCGTACGGCAGCGCCGGCAGGAGCGCACGACTTCCGGTAGTGCGCCCGGCGCGGCAAGCAGCAACGGCGCCGGCGCGGCGCCTCGTCGCAGCAGCAAGCCGAAGCCAGCGTGGCGTCACACCATCGACCAGTGGGGCGGCCTGCCGATGGTGGGCGGTGGTGTGGTCGTACTCGTAGTCCTGGGTGTGCTGGTCTGGCAGAACCTGCCGGGCGGCGTACCGATCTCCGACGCCGATCTGATGGGCGACGAGGTGCCGATGACCAGCGCCACGCATATCGCTGACGAGTCGCTCATGGACATCCAGCCCGGTCTGCCGCCGGCGGGCGGCCCGCACTTTAATCAGCCGATGCGCGAGGGGATCTATGATGACATAGTGCCGGACGGCCACGTGGTCCACTCGCTGGAGCACGGGATGATCTGGTTCTCCTACAACCCAGATCTCATCAGCGAAGCAGACCGCGAGGCGATGATGGCGGTCGCCCGTGAGTACTCGAACGACGTCGTGGTCTCGCCGCGACCGGACAACCGGTCGGCGCTGTTCATCCTCTCCTGGGGCCGTCGCATCGAGATCGAGGGATCGGTGGATCAGGATCTGCTGCGGGAGTTCATCCAGACAAACCGTAACCGGTCGCCGGAGCCGGGCCTCCGGGGCGGCGTCACCGGATAGGGCGCTCATGGGAGCGCTGGCCCGTTCAGTATTCGTTGTTCGATTCGAGAGGATGAGGCGTGGGACGGAATCGACGGCAGCAACGGCTCCAGCAGCGCCGGCAGGATCGCGCAGCGCAGCCCGAGGGTGAGCGCACGGGAAGCGGTCGTGCGGGAGGTGGCAGCCAACCGCCACGACCCCCGCAGCGCCCCGGCTGGCGGCGCACCATCGATCGCTGGGGTGGCCTGCCGATTGTCGGTTCAGTTGCCGGTGCGGTGATCGTGGTCGTGGTGCTCGTCGCGTTGAATCTGCCGGGTGGGTCCAGCGGCGGGGACTTTGAGCCTACGCCGCGTTCCCAGGTGGAGGGGCGCATTGAGGGTGACCCCAACGCGCCGGTGCGCATTGTTGACCTCTCCGACTTCCAGTGCCCGCACTGCAAAACCTTCGCGGAGGAGACGCATCCCGTCCTGCTGGAGGAGTACGTCGAAACCGGCCTCGTTTCCATCGAGTTCCACCACCTACCCGTGTTGGGTGAGGCGTCCGTTCGTGCGGCGGAAGCGGCTGAATGTGCGATGGATCAGGGTCGGTTCTGGGATATGCATGACCTGCTGTTCCTGCGCCAGGGGTCAGGCTTCTCCATGAATGACCTCAAGAGCTATGGCGGCGAGCTGGCCGAGCACTTCGACGACTTCGACACCACGGCGTATGAGACGTGCCTCGACTCTGGCACCAAGCGTCAGACTGTGATCGAGATGGGCATGGCTGCGGAGAACTCCGGCATCAGCAGTACACCGTCGTTCCTCGTCAACGGCACGCTGGTGGCCGGCGCGCAGCCGATCGAGGTATTCCGACAGATCATCGATGAGGAGCTGGCGGAGGAAGGCAACTAGCGACTGTGCGGCTGAACGGACTCGTCGCGCTCTCTGCTGCGGGTGTCGCCATGGCGGTCTACCTCACGTGGGTGGCGTTCGCCACGGACACGGACCCCTTCTGTTCGGGCATCGGGAGCTGCAGCGAGGTGCAGTCGTCGGAGTACGCCAAGATTCTCGGGATCCCCATCGCCGCGTTCGGCCTCGCGATGTATGCGGGACTCCTCGGTCTGGTCGTTGTCCGGCGGTGGTTCATAGAGCGGCCGCTGCTGGGCGTGTGGACCTTCGCGCTGGCGCTCAGCGGGGTGCTGTACTCGGCGTACCTCACCTACCTGGAGTTCTTTGTCCTGGAGGCCATCTGCATCTGGTGCGTGGCCTCGGCGGTGCTCGTGACCGGAATCTTCATCCTCGCGATCCCAGACTTCACCCAGGCGCGGCGGGATCAGCTGGCTCGACTGGCGGCCGAGGAAGCGCAGGCGGGCTAGCTTGAACAGGTCCGCGGTGGCGCGGCAGTAGCCCGCGCGCCGGAGCGCCGATATCATCGGGGGCGCGCAGGAGGCAGCGATGACGATGACCGACGAGCACACCACCGCTATCACCGTGACGTTCGATGATCTCTATGTCCTCACAGCGGAGGACACCGAGGGAGACGTAGACGTGTTCGTTCTCAACATGAACGAAGCGCCCGCGCCACCGCCGTACTACATCACCGTTGCGGACCGCCGCTTCGCCCTCACTGGCGAGACCTTCCTCGTGCGCGGTCACGGTGCGGCCCTTCCGCGCTACGTACGCGCCGAGGAGTCCGAGGGCCGCCTCGCGATGCTCGTGGAGCGTGAAGAGCGCCTGCTGGCGTATGTGCACGACCCGGTTGCGGAGGCTGAAGAGGACGAGGCGGAGGAGACTGCCGACGAGTCGTAGCTCCCGACCACAACGGACCACACGAAACGGCCCCTCATTGAGGGGCCGTTTCGTGTCAGAGCCAGAATCGATCAGTTGCGAGGCTAGTTAGTTACTCCCGGCTCGACTCCACACGGCCAGCTTCGCGGAGCAGGCGCTGTACGCGCTCCTCGGTCGGCGGGTGGGTGGCGAAGAGGCCCCCCACCTTGAGGCCCGCGAGCGGGTTCACGATGTAGAGGTGCGCGGTGGACTCGGAGACCTGCATCGGCACGCGGCGCGCACCCATCTCCAGCTTGCGCAGGGCGGAGGCGAGCGCCTCCGGGTCGTTCACGATGCGCGAGCCATCGAGGTCCGCCTGGTACTCACGCGACCGGCTGATGCTGAGCTGAATCAGCGTGGCAGCGATCGGGGCAATGACGATCGCGAGGATGCTGGCAAGGGCGTTGCGCTGGCCGCCGAAGAAGAGCCCGATCCAGCCGATCATCGAGATCGCAGAGGCGATCGTCGCGACGATCGATGAGGTGAGGATGTCGCGGTTCTTCACGTGCGCGATCTCATGGCCGAGTACCGCGCGGAGTTCGCGCTCGGTCATCAACTGGCGGATGCCCGTGGTGACGGCGACGGCGGCGTGCTTGGGACTGCGGCCGGTGGCGAAGGCGTTGGGCTGCATGGTGTCCATGACGTACACCCGCGGCATCGGCATCCCGGCGCGCTGGGCGACCTCTTCGATCATGGCGAACAGCTGCGGGTCCTGGTTCCGCTCGATCTCCTGCGCCCTGGAGGAGCGCAGCACGATATCAGCGGAGAACCAGTACGACCCCATGTTCATCGCCGCGGCGATGATGCCGAAGATGATGACGCCGCCGAGTCCGAACAGTGTCCCGCCGATCGCAATCAGCAGACCGCTGATCGCGGCCAGCATGACAACGGTCTTCAGGTTGTTCATGGTTCCTCCCGGACATGGTGTTCCTCACCATAATATCCGATGCTTAGCGGGGCTCGTGTGAGGAAAGTGCTAAGAGCGCACGAGGATGCGCTTCATGGAGGAGCATTCCGTCGTCGTGCAGCTTCGCGATGTCGGATCCGTGTTGGACCTGAGACGTTCCAGCTACCGGAGCGCGGCCAGGTTGCGCGGCTCGGGTATCGCCTTCCCAACGTCGTGAGCGGTCTTGAGCCAGAGTTGCTTTGCGATCTGTACTTCTTCGAGCGCTTCTTCGGGCGTGTCGCCGAACGCCGAGCATCCGGGGAGATCGGGGACCTCCGCGATGTATCCGCCATCCGGCTCGCTGAAGAAGATGATGATGTGGTAGTCCAGAACCTGATCTCCCTACTGAATCCGACACGGTGTGGTGCCAGCCCAGGTGAGGTACTTCCGTCATGATAGCCCGGATGGTCACGTGGTGATTGCACGCCTAGTCATCGATTCTCAGGCCGTAGCGTTCCACGAGCCGGATGATCTGCCTGAGTTGATAGTCCTTTGCCTCACCCTGCCGCTCCTGCAGATTCACGAGCTCGTCGACTTCCCGGTGGAAGTAGGTGCGATGACTCCCTTCGATATCGCGAGCCTCGAATCCCAGGGCCCGTAGCAGTGCCTCCGCGTCCCGGAAGGACACGTTCTGCATCTGGCCCTGCTGGAGCCGCCTGAGGAGTGCCCGCGGTCGCATCGAGGGGGATACTCTCACGTTGGGGCAAGAAGAGCGCCGCCTCGAAGGGCGGCGCTTGTTCGTAGTCGGCCGGCTACGCGCGTTACAGTCCCAGCTGCTGCGCCACCAGTTCGCGGTGGTGATCCGCGTCGCCGAAGGCGAGCTCGGAGCGCTTCTGGCGCCGGTAGTAGAGCTGGATCTTGTAGTCCTTCGTGAAGCCGATGCCGCCGTGGATCTGCTGCCCGTGGGCCACCACGCGCCGGGTGGCCTCGGAGGTCCACGCCTTCGCCATGTTCACGGCCATCTGCGTGTCTGCGTCAGGTTGGCCCGAGGCGATGGACCAGGCGGCCTTGTACATGATGAAGCGGGAGCCATCCACGTCTGTCACCATGTCCGCGCACTTGTGCTGGATGGCCTGGAACGAGCCGATGGGGCGGCCGAACTGGACGCGCTCCTTGGCGTAGTCCACGGAGATCTCGAAGTCCATCTGCGCCAGGCCAACGAGGTAGGCGCATTCCGCGACCGTGTACTTCTGGAGGGTGGGCTCGATGATGCTCCAGCCCGCGCCGTCCGCACCCAGGAGCTGGCCGGTGGCGTTGTCCAGGATCACCTCGCACTGCTTGTCGCGCGCGATGGTCTGGAGCTGCGACACCTTCACGCCAGCCTGGTCCGTGGCCACGATGCCCAGCGTCACGCCCTTGCCGGAGCGGCCGACCACCACCAGGTAGTCCGCCACGTTGGCGTCAGAGACGAACAGCTTGGTGCCGGTGAAGGTCACCTCGTCG
>JBJHDC010000127.1:0-2803 GCA_050486345.1 Dehalococcoidia bacterium
CGGCTACGCCAACCGCGACGCCCACGGCGACGCCAACCGCAACGCCCACGGCGACGCCAACCGCAACGCCTACGGCGACGCCAACCGCAACGCCCACGGCGACACCAACCGCAACGCCCACGGCTACGCCAACCGCGACGCCAACCGCAACGCCCACGGCGACGCCAACCGCGACACCCACGGCGACGCCAACCGCAACGCCCACGGCGACGCCAACCGCGACGCCAACCGCAACGCCTGGTCCTGAGATTGAGCTTCCGGGCACCGCCGACGCTGAGCCACGCCCGGAGGATGAGCTACCTGGCACAGCGGATCCTGAAGTAAGTCCGCCACCACCAGCATCGTCCGGAAACGCCGGTCTGGTAGGGGCCGCGCAGGGACAGTCGGCCGCACAGACGGCAGCGTTCTCCCTCGCAGGACTGTTGGCAGCACTCACCGCCGTGTTCGCACTGGCCAAGCGAGGCCGAGCGGGCGAGCGATAGTCAGACTGCGGGGTCCGGTTCGCCGGAACTCGCACAGCCGAACGGCGGGTGGGGCCCCAGCACCTCGGGGCCTCACCCGCCGTTTCGGCGCACACGCAAGCACGCGAGCAGCTGACCAACTCTCGGGTGGAAGCCCCGGGTGAAGACCCCGGTCACCGGCTCCGGCACGCTTCTCCAGCTCCCCCCATCGCGCGCGCGGGGCGCAACAGGTAGGCTAATGCGCAATACTCAGGAGCCTGCCATGCGCGTTCTCTCGCTCAGCCATCGGATGCAAAACCGGTTGCTGGACAACCATTCGATATTCAACGCCCCGAACCTCGCGGACTACGACGCAATCGTCTTCGACGTCGCGGGCGTCTTCGAATCCGTGCGCGCCGCCGCCGAGGGCCGCCAGGAGTTCCAGACTCACACCTTCGTCCCGGTGGTCAACGGCGACACCGTGGACGCCACCGCCGGCATCGCGGACATCCTCCAGCGCCGCCGCGAGGAGATGCAGCGCGCACTCGAGCGCGGCGCGGTCGTCATCGTCTACCTGGCGCCCATCTCGCGCTTCGGCGGCGTCGCCGGCCTCCAGGGCTACGACCGCTACTTCCTGCTCCCCGCGCCAGAAGGCATGGCGTGGGACTCCACCACCATCAAGGGCGGCGAAGGCTCGTCCGCTGCAGTCGTGGACTACGACCACCCCATGGTCCCCGTCTTCGAGACGTACCGACGCGACCTGGCCTACCGGGCCTACTTCAACGACCGCGCACCCGGCTTCGCGCGCCACGCACAGGTCTTCATCCGCTCCACTGGCGGCGCGCCACTGGGCGTCCAGTTCCCGGTGCTCAACGGCCACCTGGTATTCCTCCCCACACCCCGCGAGGCGGGGACGAAATCGCTCGCTGGCCCGGAGGGACAGGCCATCGTCTCGGCCGCGCGCAACTTCCTCGGCACCGGCCCGGACGAGGACCGCCCCCGCTGGGTCGGCCAGATCGAGATCCCCGGCCTCCCCCGCCGCGAGGGTATCCTCCAGGAGGCCGAAGCCGAGCTCCAGCGCGCCACAGAAGCCGTGGAGGCCGCACGCACCGCCGTCGATGAGGCCGCGATGATTCGCGACCTCCTCTGGGCGCCACACGCCGTCGGCATCCAGCGTGCAGCAAAGCGCTGCGCGGAGCTGCTTGGATTCGCCGTCACCGAGGACGAAGAGGGCGATGTCGTGCTATCTGAGGGCAGCACCCGCATCCACCTCGTCACCGCCACCTCCAACGAGGCCGTGGAGATGGTGCCTCACTACCGGCTGCGTCAGCGCTTGGACGCCATCCTCGAACGCCGCGCCCGCGCGGAGCGTGGGCTCGTAATCGCCAACGGCCAGCGCACCACGAAGCCCGAGGAGCGCAAGCGCGAGATCGCGGACTCACTGCGCGTCGCCTCGGAGGCCGTTGGCTACGCACTCATCACCGGTCAGACACTCTTCGCCGCCGTGATCGCGGCGCTGCATGGCGCATCCGACGAGACGCTGACGGCGATCCGAGAGCGCATCGCAACCACCAACGGACTCGTCACGCTGGATGACCTGCTGGGGACCGCTGAGCCGCCCGAGGACGCCCTTGGGGCGACGGCCGCGCCCTCGGCAAACGGCGCTACTGAACACGGCGACGACGCCGGCACCCTCGACGACCCGGCAGGCGGAGATGCTGACGTGTCCACGGAGACAGCCAACAGCGAGGCATAGCCCGCCGTCACCACCCTCCAGCCAACCCCCCGCTCACGTACGCCCTCGGAAGGAGCGGTGCGGTACCGCACCGCGCGGGACGTTACGCGATCGGGCGGTCGAGCTCCGTCGGCTGCGAGTAGTCGATGCCTTCCACGTCGAACCCGAACAGGTTGCGAAACTCGCGCTGATATGCGTCGTAGTCCGCGAGTTCGTTCATGTTCTCGGACGAGATCGCCTCCCACGCCTCACTCACGGCAGCCTGCACTGTGGGGGCCATCTCCAGGTCATCGATGCGGATGCGGCGCTCCTCATCAGTCTCCGGCGTACGGCCGGGACCCAGGTGGTCTCGGAACAGACGCGCGATCTGCTCGATCGTGCCCTCGTGGACATCCTGCTCCTTCATCACCCGGAACAGCACGCTGATGTAGAGCGGCACGGCGGGAATGGCGCTCGAGGCCTGCGTCACAACCCCTTTGTTCACACTCACCCAGGCGCCGCCCCCGTGCACATCCTCCAGCATCGCGTGCAGGTCGTGGGCAGTTGCCTCCAGGTGCTCCTTGGCGCGGCCGATGGTGCCGTGGCGGTAGATCGCGGCCGACAGCTCCGGGCCGATGTAGGAGTAGGC
>JBJHDC010000127.1:2813-8627 GCA_050486345.1 Dehalococcoidia bacterium
GGAGCAAGGAGCTCCTTGTCGCGCAGCAGCTCGATCCAGTCCTGCCAGTCCTCGCCGCCCATCACCTTCACGGTGTGTTCGATCTCTTCGTCCGTAGCCGCCTCTAGCGACGCCTCCATGATGGTGTTGTTGCGGAGGTCAAAGCTCTTGCCACGATAGGGCTGGCCGATCGGCTTGAGCGTGCTGTTCCACGTATTGCCATCCGCGTCCACCCGGCGCGGAGCGGCGAGGCTGTACACCACGAGGTCGAGCGGTCCGAAGCGGTCCTTGAGGGCCGCCACCACCTGCTGCTTCACCTCCACGGAGAACGCATCACCGTTGATTGTCTCGAAGGTGCGGCCCTCGGTCTCCGCCGTGCGATGTGCCTCGGCCACGTTGTACCACCCGGCAGACGCGGGCTTGTCGCCCTGCGGCTCCCGCTCGAAGCAAACACCCAGCGTCTGAGCGTCGTAGCCAAAGCACGCCACCAGGGCGCTGGCGAGTCCGTACCCGGTGCTGGAGCCGATCACGAGCGCGTTGCGCAGCTCACCCTCGGTGTCCTGGCGCGCCACCTCGATCTGTCGCCGCACCATCGCAGCACAGCCATCCGGGTGCGCCGTGAGCGAGATGAACCCACGGATACGTGCCTCAACGACTTCCTCTGGCATACCGGTCTTCCCTCCCAGCGACCACCGGGGGCACCCGCGCCGGCCGCTTGCCCTCCGTCGCGGTCGGGCGCAGTGGAGCGCACTGCGGTCACACGGCAATCATCAATGATGATGAATCAGGCACCCCGCCCTAGTCGCGCACCTTCAGGACCGCCATGAACGCCTCCTGGGGCACTTCCACGGATCCCAGCATCTTCATGCGCTTCTTACCGGCCTTCTGCTTCTCAAGCAACTTCCGCTTCCGCGTGATGTCGCCGCCGTAGCACTTCGCCAGCACATTCTTGCGCATCGCCTTCACGGTCTCGCGCGCCACCACCCGGCCGCCGATCGCCGCCTGGATGGGAACATCAAACATCTGGCGCGGGATCAGCTCCTTGAGCGCCAGCGCCAGCTTCCGCCCCTGCGGCGCAGCCTGCTCCGTCGGCACAATCGCCGAGAGCGCGTCCACCGGGTCACCGTTCACGAGGATATCGAGACGCGAGACACGCGCGGGGCGGTACCCCTGCAGGTGGTAGTCGAGCGCTGCATATCCCGAAGTCCGCGACTTCAGCTGGTCATAGAACTCCACGAGGATCTCAGCCAGCGGAATCTGGTACACGGCCAGCACACGCGAATCACCCTCGTCCGCCGCGTGATCGAGGTACTCCAGCCGCTCGAACTCACCGCGCCGCTCGTCGATCAGCCCCATCACCGCGCCGATGTAGCGCGCGGGAACCGTGATCGAGACCTGCACCCACGGTTCGCGAATCTCTTCGACCTCGTTGGGGACCGGGAGCTCGGCGGGTGAATCAATCACCATCACCTCCCCGTTGGTCCGCGTGACCTCGTACTCAACGGACGGCGCGGTCGCCACCAGGTCCAGATCAAACTCGCGCTCCAGCCGCTCCTGGATGATCTCCATGTGCAGCAGGCCCAGGAAGCCGCAGCGGAATCCGAACCCCAGCGCGGCGCTGCTCTCCGGCTGCCACTGCAGCGAGGCATCGTTGAGTGTGAGCCGTTCGAGCGCATCGCGCAGGTCGGGATAGTCCTCCGCATCGGTCGGATAGATCCCGGCGAACACCATCGCCTTTGCGGGCTGGTAGCCGGCCAGCGCCTGCTCCGCGGGCGCGCTCTCCGTCGTGATCGTGTCACCAACGCGGGTCTGCGCGACGCCCTTGAGCCCCGTCGCGATGTAGCCGACCTCGCCTGCCTCCAGCGCCTCGCCGGGCTGCAGCCCCGGCCGGAAATAGCCCACCTCGACAGGGTCGAAGCGCTGGGCCTCCTGCATCAGGCGCAGGCGCTGCTTGCCATCCACGCGCCCATCGAAGACGCGCACATACGCCATCACACCCTTGAACGAGTCGTACTTCGCATCAAAGACCAGCGCTCGCAGCGGCGCATCCACATCACCTCGCGGTGGCGGAATATGGTCGACGATCGCCTGCAGCGCCTCGCGCACCCCATCACCAGTCTTGCCAGAAGCGAAGATGACGTCATCATCATCGAACCCGACAATGTCGATGAGCTCCTGCGCGGCCCGCTCCGGCTCCGCGGACGGAAGGTCGATCTTGTTCACCACCGGGATCAGCTGCAGGTTCAGGTCCATCGCCATGTAGACGTTCGCCAGTGTCTGCGCCTGGATCCCCTGCGCGGCATCCACCAGCAGCAACGCTCCCTCACACGCCGCCAGCGCACGCGACACCTCGTAGGCGAAGTCCACATGACCGGGCGTATCGATGAGGTTGAGCTGGTACTGCTGCCCGTCATCGGCGGTGAAGTCCATGCGCACCGCCTGCGCCTTGATCGTGATCCCCTTCTCGCGCTCCAGCTCCATAGAGTCCAGCACCTGATCGCGCATGTCGCGCGCATCGATAGCGCCGGTCATCTCCAGCATGCGGTCGGCCAGGGTCGATTTCCCGTGGTCGATGTGCGCGATGATCGCGAAGTTGCGGATGTGCGAGTGGTCCACGCTTCAATCCTAGCGATCCGGAGAGCTACGTGCCGAGGAAGCACCAGAGATCTCCTCGGCCGGCGCGTTGGCGGGAAAGCGGAGACCCCGCCAGGGCGGGGTCTCCGTGAAAGGGCTTGAACGCTGGCCCCGGCTACACCCGGTGGCAGGCCACCCAGTGATTCGGCAAGAACTCGCGCCACTCCGGCACACGCTCGCGGCACTCATCCACCGCAATCGGGCAGCGAGTGTTGAACACGCAGCCCGGAGGCGGCCGCATCGGCGACGGCACGTCGCCGGTCAGGATGATGCGCTCTCGGCTCCGCTCCACCTCCGGGTCCGTAATCGGAACCGCGGAGAGCAGCGCCTTCGTGTACGGGTGCAGCGGGTTCTCGTAGAGCTCGTTGCGGTCAGCCAGCTCCATCATCTTGCCCAGGTACATCACCGCCACGCGGTCTGAGATGTGCCGCACCACCGCGAGGTCGTGAGCAATGAACAGGTAGGTGAGACCGAACTCCTCCTGCAGGTCCTCCAGCAGGTTGATCACCTGCGCCTGGATGGACACGTCCAGCGCGGAGACCGGCTCGTCGCAGACGATGAAGTCCGGCTCAACCGCCAGCGCGCGACCGATGCCGATGCGCTGGCGCTGACCGCCGGAGAACTCGTGCGGGTAACGTCGAACGAACGTTGGGTTCAGACCCACTGCCTGCATGATGTACTGGATACGCTCGCGGCGCTCCGCACCCTTGTGCAGACCGTGGATGGCCATCGGCTCACCGATGATCTGACCCACGCTCATGCGCGGGTTCAGGCTGGAGAACGGGTCCTGGAAGATCATCTGCATCCGGCGCCGGAAGCGTCGCAGCTGACCACCCTTGAGCTCCGTCAGCTCCGTGCCATCGAAGTTCACCGTGCCCTCGGTGGGACGGTACAGCTGCAGCACGGCCCGCCCGGTCGTGGACTTGCCGCAACCGGACTCGCCCACCAGGCCAAGCGTCTCACCGCGATTCACGTGGAAGTTCAGGTCATCCACCGCGCGGACGTCGGCGATCTTGCGCTGCAAGATCAGCCCCGCCGTCACGGGGAAGTACATCTTCAGCCCTTTGACATCGACCAGGGTCTCGTTCCGGCCGGTGCGCTGTCCATCGACAGGGGCAGTGGAAGTCGTCATGTTCGGAGCCTCTCTCGCCTCGTCCGCTAGCTCGCCGCGGCCATGCCGTCTTCGCGCTGCTTGGTGGGAGCATCAACCTGCGGATTACGGTGACAACGAGCCGTGTGACCGGGCTCCTTCTCCTCCAGCTCCGGGTGATCCGTCGCACAGAGGTCAATCGCCCAGTCGCAACGTGGCAGGAACGGACAGCCGACGATCTCTTCGATCAGCAGCGGGGGCTGGCCCTCAATAGTTGCCAGTCGCACCTTCTCGGTCGCGTCCAGGCGAGGCACGGAGGCCATCAGGCCCACCGTGTACGGGTGGCGGGGGCTCTTGAAGATGTCGTTCGCGGTCCCGCTCTCCACGATTTCGCCGGCGTACATGACGCTGACTCGGTCTGCGTAGCGGGCCACCACACCCAGGTTGTGGGTGATGACCAGGACCGCAGTGCCGAGCTCTCGCGAGAGGCGCGCCATGATCTCCAGGATCTGCGCCTGGATCGTCACGTCCAACGCCGTCGTCGGCTCGTCCGCGATGAGGACCTTCGGGTTGCAGGAGAGCGCCATGGCGATCATCACGCGCTGGCGCATACCGCCGGAGAACTGGTGCGGGTAATCCTTCAGGCGCTGTTCAGCCTCAGGAATACCCACCATCTCCAGCAGCTCAACCGCGCGCGCGTTCGCCTCGCGCTCGTTCATGCCCAGGTGGAGTTGAATCGACTCCCGCAGCTGCTGCCCGATGGAGAGCACCGGGTTGAGGGAGGTCATCGGCTCCTGGAAGACCATCGCAATCCGGTTACCCCGGATGCTCCGCATCTCCTCGTCGGTGACCTTCAGGAGATCGCGCCCCTCGAAGATGACCTCACCCTCGACGATGCGTCCGGGCGGACTCGGGATGAGACGGAGGATCGACATCGCGGTCACGGACTTGCCGCACCCCGATTCTCCCACCAGGGCAAGGGTTTCACCCTCATCCATGTACCAACTCACGCCGTTGACGGCGCGCACGACCCCGTCGTCGGTGAAGAAATACGTACGGAGGTTATTCACCTCAAGCAGTTTTGCCATGGATTCCCTTCGCGCTGGTGCGCGACCCCTTCTCAGGTACTCCCAGACTCGCGACATCCGCCCCGATTGCTCGGTTTGGCACTGGTGGGGAAGAGGAGACTCGAACTCCTACGCCTCGCGGCACGTGATCCTAAGTCACGCTCGTCTGCCAGTTCCGACACTTCCCCGTGGTGGCGCATCCGCTCCCCGGCCGGACACCCCATCAACAATCGATACACCGAATCTAACCCACATGCCTACCTGTTAGGCGGTGCGATGTCAATCCGGGAATCTGGAATCGTGCCTGAGACGTACGGAAATCCGCGCCCTCCCGTGTTCCAGCCAGTATGGTGAGCCCCCTGGGATTCGAACCCAGAACCGGCTGATTAAGAGTCAGCTGCTCTGCCATTGAGCTAGAGGCCCGGCTGAAAGTAGCAGCGGCCCGATCGCCTGTCAACGAATTTGCAATATCGTCCGGCACTCGATCGACGCAACGTCGGGGACGACGTTTTGACGGGAGTTCGCTGCTCTCTTAGTCTAACAGTTCCTTGCTCACGGGGTAGCCCCGCAAGCAACCGGTTCCCGGTGCGATATCATGATCGCGACCGGTTCTGTGGCCTCCTACCGGCCTCAGAGACGACAGATGCGGGTGGTTAGCTCAGTTGGTTAGAGCGCAGCGTTGACATCGCTGAGGTCACTGGTTCGAATCCAGTACCGCCCACCATCTCCCCACCATTCCCCTGCCCGACGCCCCCAGCTGATCACCCACGTAGCGTCGTGACGATCTATGATCGTGCGCAGCAGACGCGTACACCCTCTGCGGTGTGCGAAGACGAGCGCTGACGGGGACACGTCCCGCGCGATGCGTCGGCTCAAGAGACCGGAACCCTCGAGGCCTCCCCACCGGGTCTGCCTCGCAGGTGCTGCAAGTTCCGGAGCCGGCAGCGCGGCGATACCACCCCGGAGCCCGCGGGCGAACCCGCGGCGACGACACCCTCGCTACGGGTGAACGAGCCTCGCACCGGTGCGCCCCGCGCACCCGGC
>JBJHDC010000128.1:0-8612 GCA_050486345.1 Dehalococcoidia bacterium
GCTCTGAACAGGCGGTTGGTTGCGGCAGGTTGCACGGTTATGTCAAAACGATCACAGGTTGCGGCCGCCACCCCAACGCCGAGGAGTGCGCCGATGAGGGCAGAACCCAGGTTGTAGGCCATGCCTTCCGCGACGAACGACTGGGTCAAGTGCGACCGCTTCATGCCCACGGCGCGCGCCATACCCATCTCAGACCGACGCTCTGCAGCCAGCATCACGAAGGTCAGGAAGATCAGCATCACACCTGCGGCGATCGAGAAGAGACCGAAGACGATGAAGATCGTGACGAAGACGGAGCCGATCAGCTCCGCTAGCGCGACCGCTTCCGCTTTCGTGACGACGACCTGCATCGGCGCGCCGGAGGTCTCGATGTACTCCTCGACGCGGTCCTGCAGGGGATCAATGCGATCGAGCGAGTCGCGCACACCGCCGATGGCTGAGACGGCAATGAGGTCGATGCGGCCCGCGTCACCGGTCACCTCGCGCCAGCGCTCGAGGGTAGTGACCATGCCGCCGGTGGTGAAGCCCGCCTCTTCGCTGGCTGGACTGGTGAGCGCATTGTCCATCACCACGCCGATGACGGTGAACACCACTGGTTCATTGTCGTAAAAGATGGTGAACTGACCACCTTCGTCCACGCCGATCTGGTCACGCAGACGTTCGGTGATGTAGATGCGATCCCCGCCCAATTCCGCCGGATCCAGCACATCGCCATCGGCAGTACGCAGTCCGTTGAACGCTGCGACGGTCGTTGGGTCGACGCCGGCGAAGGTGGCGCGAGGTTCCGCTCGTTGATCTCCGGTATTGATTGCGGGAACCAGGATCTGGCTGATCCCCGTAACCCCGGCCAGGTTCTCGTCGCCCGCGAGGAATTGAGCCAGCCCCGCTACGTCGGCATCGGCGAGCTCAGTGATGCCCGGCGGGGCGACGTCGGAGTCGAAGGCGACCACGATGTCCGCCTCACCGAACTCGCGGTAGACGGTGTTGGTGATCGAATAGCCCACCGTGTCGCCGGTCGAGAAGGCCGCGCTGATGATCAGCGTAGAGAGCATCAGTCCGATTACGATGAGCGCGGTCTGGGTCTTGCGGCGCAGCAGGTTGCGGAACCCCATCCTCACCAGCAGCGGGTTGCGCCACCAGATCCAGGCCAGGAAGACGAGGATGAGCAGGACCAGCCCTGAGAGGGCGATGAGGTAGCTGCTGAGTGGAATGCCGAACAGGTTATCCATGGCTGTTCGTTTCCTCGCGGTCGATGAGCCCGTCCAGCATGTGCACCGTTCGGTGACACCGCTGGGCGATGCTCGGGTCGTGCGTCACGATGACGAACGTCTGCTGTTGTTCGCGGTTGAGTTCCTGCATCAACTCCATGATGTCGTCAGCCGTCTTCGAGTCGAGGTCTCCGGTCGGCTCGTCCGCCCACACGATCGCGGGATCGTTGACGAGAGCACGAGCGATCGTGACTCGCTGCCGCTGGCCGCCCGAGAGTTCAGCGGGGCGGTGTGTGGCCCAATCCTTGAGCCCCACACGCTCCAGGGCGCGCATCGCCTTCTCGCGCGATTCGGAAGGCTTGGACCCGGACACGAGCAGGGGGAGTTCCACATTCTCTACCGCACTGAGCACGGGCAGCAGATTGTAGAACTGGAAGATGAACCCCATGCGGTTCGCCCGGTACGACGTCTTGGTGTTGTCGTCCATCGTGGCAATGTTGGTGCCCTCGATGACGATCTCACCCTCAGTGGGGTCGTCGATACCAGATGCGCAGTTCAGCAGGGTGGTCTTGCCGCACCCGGACGGGCCCATGATTGCGAGCATTTCGCCCTTGGGGACTGAGAGGTCCACGCCCCTGAGCGCCTGCACCTGAACTGCTCCGGTGTCGTATGTCTTCACCAGGCCTCGAAGCTGGATGATCGGTTCACTCACACGATCCTCATTTCACGTGCCGGCTGACCGCATCCAGCCGCCGAAAATCTCCGCATACTACTGGAAACCTTGCCGCAGTTGCGGTCAAGTGAAGGGCGTCACAGACGCTGCGCACTCGTCTGTTCTCGAACGCAACACATGCCTGAAAGGTTCCCGATGGGTGTCCGGGGGACCCTACACTGTTAGGCACGGGTTTGCTTCAAGCGGAGCTATCGATGGCACTGGGCATCATTCTCATGCTCATTGGCGCGCTCTTCCTCATCGACTCGCTCGACCTGATCGAGGGGGTTACGCTCGTTCGCTTCTGGCCCGTGGTCCTGATGGTGCTCGGGCTGCTGATCGTCACTGACCGGGTCCGCAGCAGCCGGAAGCGGCGATAAGCGCGGAGGTGGATGTGTGACCTCGCGCCTGCGCGACGTGCTCGGGGTAACGGTTGGGCTCTACCTGATCGCGCTGGGTGCGCTGTTCCTGGTTGATTCCACGGGAGTTCACACGCTGGGCGCGGGGAGCTTGATTCTCGGTGCGTTTGGGCTGGCGCTGGTTGCGTTGGGAGTCCTCATATTCCTCGCTGCGCTGCGGGTACGACACTTCACCCGAAGGCTCAGCCGCACGTTCGGTCACGTCCGCTCGGCGGAGCAATGGTCATTGGATGATGCAGTCGTGCGCACCATGTTCGGTGACATCACCCTGGATCTGCGTGATGCCGAATTGCCCGAAGGTGAGACGGAGCTAACCCTGCTCTGCTGGATCGGCGCCGTTCGTGTGCGCGCGCCCGAGGGCTTAGCGCTGGATGTCCAGGCGCAAAGCTTCATCGGCACTGTGAACGTGTTCGGTATTCGTGAGGATGGGGTGATCCGTGATGTCGCAGCCCGCACCGAGGGCTACGACGCAGCATCCCGTTGCCTGCGACTCAGGCTCTCCACGGTTGTTGGAGAGGCTGCGGTGATTCAATCTGCTGACTGACCGCGGCACCGGTACGAGGCTTCACCGCGTGGAGCACGAGCAGCGGCAGCGGCTCAGCGCGTACCCGCGGATGGGACTCCTCCGTAACCGCGAACCCACGAGCGCGGATCGTAGCCGCAGGGTCTCGGTCGAGGTGACAGCCATCAACGAAGATGCCCCAGAGCGGGGTCAGCAACGACTGCGCGCGCGCCTTCCATCTGCTGGAGGACCGCACGTGCTCGAAGATGCGTAGCGCGCCGCCGGGCCGAAGCACTCGCCAGGCCTCGTCGATAGCGCGTTCGAGGTCGGGCACCGAGCAGAGGACAAGCGTGGTGACATAAGCGTCGAATGACTCGTCCGGGAACGGTAAGGAACCAGCGTCCGCCTGCCGCAACTCGACCTGCGCGATGGTGCGGTCGAGGTCGCGGCGGGCAAGCTCCAGCATGTGTTCGTTGTAATCGACCGCCATGACGCGTGCGCCAGTGCCGTAGTGCTCGAGGTTCGTGCCGGGGCCAATGCCGACATCAAGTACGTCGCCCTCGAGGTCGCTGAGCAGGGCGCGCCGGATCGGCGCCGTATGCACGCGCTGGCGGCGGTCGACCCAGCTATACACGCGTGCGAACCAGCGCTTGCCGAGCGTGACCCGCATCCTATTCTTCGTTGCGCGCTGGACAGGTGATGCATCGGTCGAGTTCGGGCGGCGTGACCTCGACGCTCAGGTTCGCGAGCACCTCGCGCAGGGTCCAGAGCGGCAGGCCGATAACGCCGCACGCGCAGCCGTCGACGTGCAGCGCGGGACGAAAGACGGGGTCCTGGCTCGCGTACCCGCCGGCCTTGTCGTGAGCGGCACCCGAGGCGATCCACGCTTCGATCTCATCGTCCGAGTAGTGACGCATCTCGACGGTGGCCCGAGAAACCGCGCTGAGGTTGCGGTCGTTGAGGGTGGCGGCAACTCCCGTGAGCACCTCGTGCGTGCGCCCACGAAGTGCACGGAGCATGGTGCGGGCCTCGTCTGCATCGGTCGGCTTGCCGAGCATCTGGCCTTCGAGAGCCACGATGGTATCGCTGCCGATCACGATGGCGTCAGGGAATCGGGGGGCGACGGCCTCCACCTTACGGAGCGCGAGCTCTTCCGCGGTGCGCGTCGGGTCGGTCTCCGTTGTGGACTCATCGAGGTCCGCCGGGACGACCTCAAACGTCACACCTAGGTAGGCGAGCAGCTCACGCCGACGCGGCGAGGCGGAGGCGAGGATGATGCGAGGCGTGCTCACGGGGAGCATCTACCGGTCGAGGACCGTCACGCACTCGATGTGCTGCGTGTGCGGGAACATGTCGACGGGTTGAACCTCGCGGACCTTGAAGCCGCCATCCACGAACATGCGCAGGTCCCGGGCGAGCGTGCTGGGGTCGCAGGAGACGTACACGACGCGCCTAGCATCGGACGCGAGGATCGCTTCGGCCACAGAGGGGAAGAGGCCAGAGCGCGGCGGGTCAATGACCACTACGTCCGGGGAGGGGGTCATCCCGGGAAGCGTGTCCTCCACCTTGCCGACGATGCGGGTGATGTTGCGGAAGACGTCCAGGTTCACTTCGGCATCGTCGCCAGCGGCCACGGACTCTTCGATGGTCACCACGTGATCGGCTGCACCGGCTAGCTGGGCGGCGAACGTGCCCACGCCGGCGTAGGCGTCCACGACCACGCGCGGGTTGCGCTCCAGGACGCGGTCGATGACCAGCTGCAGTAGCACCTCGGCCTGGCGGGAGTTGACCTGGAAGAAGGCGGGGCCGGAGATCCGGTAGTTCACGCCCAGCAGGCGCTCGCGGTACATCTTCTGGCCACTGGATACGCGGGAGCCGTGGCGCCCGGGACGCCAGTTGAGCTTCGGCTGCACCATCTCATCACCGGTGTGTTCCCCCACGCGGATGGCCACCTGGCGCGCCTGCATCGTGCGGTCCTGCACGGCACCGAGGATCTCGTTCACGCGGTCGTGCGCGATCAGGCACTGCTCGATGCGCATGAAGCGGTGGGTACCCTTTTGCATGAAGCCGATCTGGCCATCGCGGCGCGCCGTGAAGCGCACGTGGTTGCGGTAGCCCCACGGATGCGCCATGCCGATGGTGTCACGGACCAGCGCTTCCACCTCGTCCGGCTCGAAGCGCCCGATGCGGCGCAGCTGCTCGCGCACCACCTCCGCCTTCAGGCGAATCTGCTCCGGGTAGGCGATGTGCTGCATCTGGCAGCCACCGCAGCGCCCAAAGTAGGCACACGGGGCCTCCACACGGTGCTCAGAGGCGCGGAGCACCAGCACGGCGGTCGCTTCGAGGTAAGTCGAGTGATCAGCGGTAATCTCCGCGATTACCCGCTCGCCGGGGATGCCGTACTCCACGAAGACCACGCGGCCGTCCTCAGCATGTCCCAGCGCCTTCCCGCCAGCCGCGAAGCCGGTGAGGTCCAGCTCAATAGGCACCAGGGGCCGGTCATGCAGGCGCGAGTCCTTGCGGCGCTTGCGCTGCGGCACCGGTTCTGGGACGACGGTGGTGGGAATGATGGGGACATCGAGAGTGGTCATGCATCGATGTTACGTGCGCACCGTCAGGCGCGCGAGCACCGCCGCTCCGTTAGGATCGAGCCACCACCCTGAATGCCGTGGGAGCCCGCCGATGCCAGCCGCATCCAACCGCCGCCGCATGCACGCCTCGACATCCCGGACCGAGGTGCCGCTCGACCAACTTGCCCGCGAAATCGTCTCGATTCCCACGGTGTCCTTCCGGGAATACCTGGTGCACGCCGCATTGCGGGACTTCGCCGAGGCCCGGGGCCTTGAGTACCGGGAAGACCGCCACGGCAATGGGTTCATCGAGTACCGTCGTGGCCGCCGCACGCGTCCGCTGGTGCTGGGTGCGCACACGGATCACCCGGGGTTCGTCGTCACCGCGGCCCAGCGCGGTCGCATTGACCTCGAGTTCCGCGGAGGCCTCTCCGCCGACTACGGTCACGGTGAGCGCGTGCGCATCTATGACGCCGAGGGCGGAACGCGGGGGGTGGCGGAGATCACCTCGGTCACCTCAATCGAGGCGCGCGGCATGCGGCGGCTGACGGGGGCGAAGGCGCGCCTGGTCGATGGTGCTACGGCGGAGGTGGGTGACCTCGCGCTGTGGGACGTCGCCGAGTGCCGCATTCGCGGCCAGATTGTGCAGGCACGTCAGTGCGACGATCTGATCGGCGCGGTCGCGGTCCTCGCGGCGATCGATCGACTGGTGGCGCGCGGTATTGATGCGCACATCATCGGTCTCTTCACACGAGCCGAGGAAGTCGGCCTGCTGGGAGCCGCGGCGCTCGCGAGGTCAGGGGATGCGTTGCCGGAGGATGCCCTTGTGGTAGCGGTGGAATGCTCCTCGATGGCCGGTGGACGAGCCGAGCAGGGTGGTGGACCGATCATCCGTGTGGGCGACGTGCAGCACATCTTCAGCAGTCGCATGACGCTCTGGATGACCCAGGTCGCACGCGAGATGGCGGCGGAGAACTCGAACTTCCGCTACCAGCGCAAGCTCATGGACGGTGGGACGACCGAGGCGACGGCCTACGACTTCATGGGACTGGACACGGGTGCAGCCTGCGTGGCGCTGGGGAACTATCACAATGCCGGACCCCGGGGTCGGATCGCGGCCGAAACCGTGCACCTGGGCGACATCGATGGCCTCGCAGAGCTCTTTGTGCGCATGGCGAGCGAGACGAAGCGCATCGACTCGGTGCACGCGGATGCGCGCAAACGGTGGCAGCAGATCGGACGCGAGGCCGCGCGGCGCCTGAAGGACGGACGATAACGTCGTTTCGAGGAAGCGAAGAAACCGCTCACCCTGAGCCTGTCGAAGGGCGAGCGGTTTCGACCCGGACGTGCCCAGGCTATGCCAGCGCCGGCACGTCCTCGCCTACCGTCGGGATGGTGCGCAGCTGTTCGATGATCTCGCTGATCTGCGCCTCTTCGTCCGGGTTCTGCGGCTCCGCGCTGAAGTTGATGTGCGTGTTGATGCCGGAGTACTTCTCGCGCATCCGCCACGGCAGCTCGTCCCACGTCCCGATGACGCAGAACTCCTCCAGCATCTCATCGGTCATCACGCCCACCATGTCGTCCCAGCGACCGTCGATGGAGAGGCGGTGCAGCTCGGCAGCCTCATCGGCCCAGCCATGTAGCTTCATGACATTGGCGTAGGACCGGGTGGATGCGTAGAAGGAGAGCTGGCGACGAGTGCGCTCCTTCGCTTCCTCAACCTCGTGTTCGTTTCGGCCGGTGACGATGAAGCCGCCGCCCTGGATCTGGAGGTCCTTCGGGTCCTTGCCGGCGCGGCGGGCGCCCTCGTGAACCGCGGGGATGAGCACCTCGCGGATATAGCGGAAGGTGCTGAAGCCGTGGATGGCGATGCCATCGCAAACCTCGCCGGCCAGGCGGGCGTTGAATGGGTTCACGGCCGAGATGATGACCGGGATGTCCGGGTGCTCGATGGGGCCGGGGTTGAAGAACGGACTGGTCAGCTTGTACTGGTAGTACTCGCCCTCATAGTCAGGCTTGGTACCGTTCTGCCACGAGTCCCAGATGGCCCGCATGCAGTTGATGTAGTCACGCAGGCGCGGTCCCGGCGGTGCCCATGGCACAGAGAAGCGGCGTTCGTTGTGGCCCTTCACCTGCGTGCCCAGTCCTAGTACGAAGCGGCCGCCGGAGTAGTTCGACAAATCCCACGCGATGTTGGCAGTGATGTGCGGCACCCGGGGGAAGGCGATGGCGACCGAGGTGCCGAAGCGTAGTTGCTCGGTGTGCTCCGCGACCAGCACCAGCGGAAGGAATGGGTTGTGCTGCGTCTCCCCGATGCTGACGTAGTCGTAGCCCAGGCGCTCCAGCCGCTCGGCGCGTTCGCCAACGCCGTGCATGCCATCCATCCCCACGAACGTGCCCACACTCATTGCCATGGTCGTTCCCTCCTCCAGATTGACCTGGAATTCACCGCTCGAGACGCAGCTGGTACGCGCGGTCGATCAGTTGCTCGCGGCCCCAGGGGGTCCGCACACGCGCGCATGGTAGCACCGGCTGGGCAGCGGAGCGGGACTGTGAGAATGGAGTACCGGGCTTGGGCGCCGTACCGAGGAAGCGAGGACCGTTACTTGTCGCGTTCGAGGACTTCCCATACGGCCTCCTCGGTTTCGAGGCAGACGTGGCCCTCCCGGAGCAGGCGTACGACGAGCCGGCTGTCGAAGCCGATGTCGAGCATCCGCGCGCGGATCGCTTCTACGCGACCGGCCGCACCGAGAATGACCGCGAGGATGAACTCCCATTCCAGGGGGGTACAGAGCACATTGGCGCCGTGGACGTCGATGCGAACACGTGCGTCCCAGAGGGAGGGGATGTCTCGTGGTGCGATGGAGTCGTAGCTGCCGTGGAAGACCGGGTCACCGAAGACGAAGACGGGGACCTCGTGGCGCATGAACTGGAGGCGGTTGGCAGCAAGGTGTGTGCCCTGGCCCCAATCCGAGGTGAGCCGAAGCATCTCCCCCATCGATTCGAGAACCTGCTCGGAGGTCATGAACTCCAGGTTCGGAGAGTGGGCGTCCACACCTTGAAGTCGGACGGCGGCCGCTCCGATGAGCGCCCAGGGCGCGTCGATCGCTGCCTCCTCGATCACCCGCACCAGCGGGCCGAGGATGAGGTCCTGCTGGTCCTCAGGGTCGGTCGGGTAGTGTTCGGGCTCCAGTCCCAACC
>JBJHDC010000129.1:0-8545 GCA_050486345.1 Dehalococcoidia bacterium
TGGACGCACACGCTCCCACCCCATCACCAGACCTGGACACGTTGCTGGCCGCCGAGGCGTGGGGCCGCCACTTCGTGGACGAGGTCGTAGCGGCGGGGGTGGCATGAACGACCAGTGGCGCGACGACGCCGATCAGCGCGCAGCATCCAGTGACTCGCATCCGGGCGCCGTCCCACCACGCGGCGGGAGCGGTGGGAGTGCCGGCGGCGGCGAAGAGCCCCCTCCGCACGGCTTCAACGCTCAACGCCTGCTCACCGCAGTGTTCGTGTTGCTGGGAATCGTCGCGGGCTATGTGATGTGGCCGGACGCGATGAACAGCGCGCTGCTGTTCATCTTCATCCTCGTCGTCCTCGTCGTGCTGCACGAGCTCGGTCACTTCTTCACCGCGAAGCTGTTCGGCGTCTACGTGCACGAGTTCGGTATCGGCTTCCCGCCCCGCATCTGGGGGAAGCGCTACGGCGAGACTGAGTACACCCTCAACTGGCTACCCATCGGCGGCTTCGTACGGCTCGAGGGCGAAGAAAACCCCGACAACCCCCGCTCACTGGCCGCCGCCGCCCGCTGGAAGCGGTTCATCATCCTGGTCTCCGGCGGCGTCATCAACCTGCTGCTGCCTATCGTGTTCTTCTCGATTGCCCTCATGATCCCGCACGAGATCCCGGAGGGACGCGCCGTGATCGCGGAGGTCCTTCCCAACAGCCCCGCCGCAGAAGCCGGCCTCCAGGCCGACGACGTCATCATCTCCATCGGTGGGCGCGAGGCGAGCCACATGGGCGAGGCCAGCCGCCTCATCCGCCTCTTCCTCGGGCAAGAGGTTGATATGGTCGTAGAGCGCGGCGGCGAGACGATCGTCGTCCCAGTCGAGCCGCGCTGGACACCACCGGAGGGCGAAGGCCCCACCGGCATTCTCATTCAGCCGCAGGTGGTGAACCCCGTCGACGGTCGCCCCTACACGGTCACTCGATCCCTCCCGCCGTGGGAGGCGATTCCGCAGGGCACCCAGCAGACATGGGATACGGTCATCCTCGTGAGGAACGAGATCATCGGCTGGTTCCGCGGCTCCAGCGGCCCGGAGCTCGCCGGCCCGGTCGGCATCGCGCAGACCACCGGCGAGGTCGCCCGCGCCTCGGACAGCACCACCACCGCGATCGGCTCGCTCCTCCAGCTCGCCGCGCTGCTCTCGCTGAACCTCGGCGTCATCAACCTGCTACCACTGCCCATGTTGGACGGCGGCCGCATCATGTTCCTGCTGCTGGAGGTCGTCCGCCGAGGCAAACGCATCGCGCCAGAGCGGGAAGCGATGGTCCACCTCGCCGGGTTCGTCATGTTCATCACGCTGGCGCTCGTGATCACATTCATGGACATCAGCCGCATCGCCGCCGGGGAGTCAGTCTTCCGCTAGCGGGGCCGTCCGCCCCGAGCTAGATGTACTGAGCCACGACCGACCACATGCGATCGAGGATCGGCGCGACCACGATCGCAACCGGCAGCACGAGCACCAGCGTGCGCAACCGCTGCTCGTGCCCGCGCGCCAGAATCACCAGCAACAGCACCGCGCTCACGAGGTTGAACACGAACTGCACCTGGTGCAGCGGCAACACGCGCACGAACGTGTACGCCTCTGCCAGCAACACCCCCACCGGCACCGCCACACCCAGCGTCGCCAGCCACCCACCCCGCCGCGAATACCACGCGATGATCGAGAACGGCGGCACGAGGATCAGCGCCAGCGCGAGCCACCCGACCACAAGCCTCGATGGCACGCTGAAGTCGAGCACCCAGACGGCGTAGGCGTAGTAGGCGACCAGCGCCGTCAGCATGAACGCCACGGTGCGTAGCACAGCGTCCAGCCATCGACGGCTGAACGCGGCGATCAGCGTGATCGCCACCACCCACGCCCCGGCATACGTCCCCAGGTCGGCCCATTCCCCGATCCCGGCCTCATCCGCCCACTTCGCCGCAACCCCCGCCACGAGGCCCCCGAGCAGCGCAACACCCACACGCAGCCACTCGACGCGCGCCAGATGCGCATCGATACCGCTCAAGCCAGCACCAGCTCCGGAAAGTACGCCGCGTAGAACCCTCGGTCGCGCGTCAGCAGCCGGTCAGCATGCTCCAGCGCATGCGCGCCAATAAGAAAGTCGGCGACCACATGCTGCCGTGCGCTCAAGGCCTCACCACACGCCTCGCACGTCAGGCGACGCACCGTGCCGCAGCGTGCGCACTGCAGCCCATCCGGCCGACGGCGCGCGTACCGACGCCAGACCACCCCCGCGACATACAATGCGCGTTGGGAAGAGGGCAGCAGCTCGATCCCCATGTCGAGCAGGTACTCATCGAGCCGCGCCGGTTGGGGGAAGGATCCTGCGATTTCCGCATAGACAGGCTCGCTAATGACGAGCGAGCCTGCCTCACCCGCCTCGCCGAGGAGCCGGCCGGCATCGTGACGGCGGGATGATCCCGCGAGGAAGTGATCGAAGAGTACGTTCGAATCGATGGCTGTGATCAACGACCTCGAACCTCATCCAGCCACTCATCGACATCCACTGCATCGAGATCAGGGTCGTGGATTGCGCCCCCCCACTTCTCGATGGCCTCCCTGAGCGCTCGCGGATCACGCCGCACCCGAATCCGGCCATCATCGTCAAGCACGAACTCCACTTCGTCCCCGGGGCCGATGCTCATGCGATCACGCACCGCCTTCGGGATGGTCATCTGTCCCTTGCTCGTGATCCGGGATCGACCAACCACCTCGACTTCCCGTCTGATCGGCGGGGAATCCTTTGCCTCTGCCTGGTTCGTCATCGCATTACCCCTTACGTAAGGAATCCAGGTAAGGATACCAGACCACTCAGGGTCAACCGAATGCTAACGACCGCGAGATGCCGGCGTGCGATACTGCTCATGCGACCACAGAAAGCGACCTCGCATGCCCCCCATCCGCCGCAAGCCCACCCGCGCTGTCATGGTCGGTGCCGTCCAGATCGGCGGCGGGGCCCCCATCGCCGTGCAGTCGATGGCGGCGACCCGCACGCAGGACATCGACGCCACCGTCCGCCAGGTGCAGCTCATTCACGCCGCAGGCGCCGACGTCATCCGCATCGCGGTCGATTCCCGCAAGGACGTAGAGGCCCTCGCCGAGGTGCGCGCACGCACGGCCGACCTCGGCGCAACGCTCTCGGTCGATCTGCAGGAGAACTACCGTCTCGCCGAACTGGTCGCGCCTCACGTGGACAAGGTCCGCTACAACCCCGGCCACCTCCACCACCACGAGCGCAACAAGCCCGTACGTGACAAGGTCGCCTTCATTGCGGACGTCGCCGTGAAGAATGACATCGCCCTCCGCGTCGGCGTGAACTGCGGCTCCGTCGACCCCGAGAAATCAGCCAAGTTCGGCGACGATGACGTCGGCGCCATGGTCGAGAGCGCCCTCGATCACGCACAGATGCTCGACGACCTCGGCTTCCATCGTTATGTCGTATCGCTGAAGGACTCCGACTGGCGCAAGGTCGTCGAGGGCAATCGCCGCTTTTCTGCTGCCCGTCCGGACGTCCCGCTCCACCTCGGCGTCACCGAAGCCGGGATGCCCCCGGACGGCATCATCAAGACCCGCATCGCCTTCGAGCAGCTCATTGCGGAGGGCATTGGCGACACCCTGCGCGTCTCCCTCACCCTCCCCTTCGATGACAAGGGCCAGGAGATCACCGTCGGCCGCGAGCTCCTCGCAGACATCGAGGCTGGCCGTTTCCGCTCCGTGCCCCCCAACTTCGGCGAGGGCCTCAACATCATCTCCTGCCCCTCTTGCTCCCGTGTGGAGAACAACGCCTTCGTGGAGCTCGCGCAGGACGTGAAGCAGATGTCGGAGTACGCGAAGGACCACCGCATCACCATCGCCGTGATGGGTTGCCGCGTGAACGGCCCCGGCGAAACGGACGACGCCGATATCGGCCTCTGGTGCGGCCCGCTGGGCGTGAATCTCAAGCGTGGCGAGGAGACCGTGGGCCACTTCCCCTACGACGCCGTCCTCGATGCCACGAAGACCCTCCTCGATGAGGTCATCGCGGAGAAGCAGCACGCATGACGGCCGACCCGCCCGTCTCCACCACCGACACCACACCACCGCCTCCCGCCCTCTCCACCATGTGGGCGGTGCAGCCGCGCTTCGAGCACGACCTGGCCGCATTCATGGAGCGCGCACAGGAGCTCGGCTACGAGGCGGTCGAAATCAACCACTCGATGACCGCGGAGCACTGCGGCGCCATCCTCGGCTACGGCACGCTCCCGGTGACCAACGTCCACGCCCCTGCCCCGCTGGAGCGGCACACCACGCACGGCTGGAACCGCGCCATGAACCTCGCTGCGCTTGAAGACGCCGAGCGCGCCATCTCCGTTGACTTCCACCGCCGCTCGATCGACCTCGCCGCCGACGCCGGTGCGCAGGTCGTCGTCGTCCACCTCGGTGGCGTGAACAAGCATCTGCTCGCCGGCGAGCGCCGCCTCCGTTCGATGTACGACCGGCGCGATCACCTGCGCGACGAGTGGAGCGCCACCGTGGATGCCACGGTCCAGGAGCGAGCCGCCATCGCCGCTCCGTGGCTGGAGCGCGCGCGGCAGAGCCTCGAAGAACTCGCCGAGACCGCCCAGGCGCGCGGCGTGACACTCGGCATCGAGACCCGCCTCCACTACCACGAGATCCCGCTTCCTCACGAAGCCGTGGACCTCTTTGCACCCTACGACCGCTCCCTCGTCGGCTACGTGCACGATGTCGGCCACGCCGAGGTGCACCACCGCCTCGGCGTCACGGATCACGATGCCTGGTTCGACCACCTCGGCGACCGCCTCGTCGCGCTACACCTGCACGATGTGCGCGGGCTCGTCGATCACCGGGCGCCGGGCAACGGCGACGTCGACTTCGCCTGGCTCGCACGCCGCATCAACGGCGCCAACCCGCTGGCCGCCCGCACCTTCGAGATCGACCAGCGTGAATCTGACGATGATGTGCAGCGCGGACTCCAGGTGCTCCGTGACGCCGGGGTGGTCCCCCCGGCCACCGCCGCAGGCAATTCAAGAAGTGGTGAGGCCGCAGACCAGCGTGCTAGACTCCCGCTGGAATGAGCACCCCCTCCGACGATCCGCCTGCCAGTAGTAGCCATACGAAGCTACCGTTCACGGTCTCCGTGAAGGCACGTGGATGACCGTCCCCCTCCTGATCATCGTCGTCCTTCTGGCGTTCAACGCCCTGTACGTCGCAGGTGAATTCGCCGCTGTCTCTGTGCGCCACACCCGGGTCCGCCAGGCTGCCGAGAGCGGAAACGCTGCCGCACGATGGGTGCTGCGCATCGTCGAGGATGGAGCGCAGCTGGACCGCTACGTTGCGGGCTGCCAGATCGGCATCACGCTCAGCAGCATCATCCTGGGCGCGTACACCCAGGCGGCGCTCACGCCGGTTCTCGCGGATGCGCTCCGTGACCGGACCGACCTCGGGGACGTCACCGCGATCAGCACCGCAGCCATCGTGCTCCTGATCACCATCACCTCCACACAGGTCGTGCTCGGTGAATTGCTTCCGAAGTCGCTCGCTCTCCAGTTCCCCACGCAGGCTGTGCTCTACACCTCGATTCCCATGCGCGCCTCGCTGTGGCTCTTTCGGCCACTGATCGCGCTCCTCAATGGCAGCGGTATTGCCATCCTCCGCGTACTCCGCAGCCCCGCGGCTGGCCATCGTCACATCCACTCACCCAGCGAAATCTCCCTGCTCATCGCCGAAAGCCGCGATGGCGGTCTGCTCTCGGAGGACGAGCAGGAGCGCTTCACCCGCGCCCTGCGCCTCAGCGTCCTTCCCGTCCGCCGCCTGATGGTGCCGCGCCTCGATATCGTCGGCATCGATGCCGGCGCCACGCTCGAGGAAATCCAGGCAACGCTGCTCTCCTCCTCCTACACCCGGTTGCCGGTCTACGACGGTTCCACGGAACGCATCGTCGGCGTACTTCACGCGAAAGAAGTCGCTCAGCGGCTGGCAGGGGGAGCGATCAACCTGCGGGCGCGCGACATGATGCGCCCCATCGCCAGCGTGCCCGAATCCATGCGCGCCGAGCGCCTGGTCGCCGAGCTCCGCCGGCAGCGCTCGGAGCAGGCCATCGTGATCGATGAGCACGGCGGCATCGTGGGACTCGTCACGCTGGAGGATCTGCTCGCGGAGGTCCTGGGTGCCGTGGACCCATGGCAGAACGGTGATCAGGCGCCGGAACGCCTCCCGGACGGTCGTATCCGCCTGCCCGGGCGGATGCGTGTGGACGAAGCGCATGAGTGGCTTGGCATCGTCTGGAGCGGTGAGAGCGACACGCTCGGCGGCATCGTCTCAGAGCACCTCGGCCGCATCCCGGAGCCCGGCGAGACAGCTGAGATCTCCGGCGTCGAGGTAGAAGTCGAAGCGGTTGAGCAGCTCGCCGTAGCCACCATCCTCGTGCGCCCGATCAGCACCTCAGACCTACATGCCGAAGACGAACCCGAGGGGGCATCGCGATGAGCGCACTCCTCCCCACCCTCATAGTCTTCGTACTCATTGCCATCAACGCGCTCTTCGTTGCGGCTGAGTTCGCGATCGTCGGCGCCCCGCGTGCCACCCTGGAGCGACGCGCGGCTGAGGGGCATCGCGGCGCAGCACGCGTGGTCCGCATCCTGCGTGACCCCCGTAACCAGGACCGCTACATCGCCACTGCACAGCTGGGCATTACCTTCGCCACGCTCGGCCTCGGCATGTACGGCGAGCACCAGCTCGCCCACTGGATCGGGGAGCGAATCGATCCCGCTCCGATCCCCACATGGCTCGCGGCGCACACGCTCGCGTCGGTGCTCGCCATCACCGCGATGACCTACCTCCACATCGTGCTGGGCGAAATGGTGCCCAAGTCCCTGGCCCTGCAGCAGGCAGAGCGCACCGCCCTGCAGGTAACCCCCGTCATGTTGCTCATTCGCGCGATCATGTACCCGCTGGTCATCACCTTGAACGCCATCGGCAACGGCATCCTCCGCGTCATGGGCATCGACCGCTCCCAGGGCAACGCCGATCAGTACTACTCCCCGGAGGAACTCGAGTTCGTCGTCGAGGAATCCCTCCACGCCGGCCTCATCGAACGCGGCTCCGGGGACGTGCTGCGTGAGCTCTTCGACCTCGGCGAGCTGACCGCGGAGGACATCATGGCCCCTCGCGTGCAGGTGTTCGGTATTCGTGTGGATACCCCGGCCGAGGACATCGCACGGATGCTCCGCGACCACCCCCACACCCGCTATCCCGTCTTCCGCGAGGATCTGGACGACATCATCGGTGTCGTACACGTCCGCACCCTGGCCGGACTGCTCATGAACCAGGCGCCCCTCACCGCGGACGACGCCTCCACGGTGCCCTACGTCCCGGCATCCACCCCGCTGGAGTCCACCGTCCGGCGCATGCGAGAGCACGCCGTCCAGTTCGCCGTCGTCCTCGATGAACACGGGGGGACTGCCGGCATTATTACCTCCGACGACGTCAGCGAGGAGATCCTCGGGCGCGTCGCGGAAAGCGAGACCCCCGGCGAGATCTTCCGCGATGCCAGCGGCCGCCTGCACATGGCGGGTACGGTCCGCCTCGATGAGCTCGGCGAGCAACTCGATTGCACGATCGAACACGAGGACGTGGACACCGTCAGCGGCCTCGTCCTCGCCCTCCTCGAACGCCCTCCGCAAGTCGGCGAGGTTGTGGAGTACGAGGATGTCCGCATCCAGGTCACCCGCCTCGACGGCCGTGGCGTAGCGGACGCCGTCGTCACGCGGCTCGCGCCGTCACCGACCGAAGACACGTAGCGCCCGATTCCCCGCCGTTCCGTCCGTCCGAACCTCACCCATCCGTTCGTCCTGAGCTTGTCGAAGGACGTGCCAGACCCGGCTCGACACGAGGTCGACAACTGAACCACCACCGAACAACGCGCCCTCACCCCCGCGGCACCCGCACACCACCCAGCGCACCCGGCCTCTCCCCCGCAGCCTCTGCCCGCCTCGCCCGCTCCCGCACATCCGAGGTCACCGCGATGAAATGCTCGATATCGATGCCGCGATACGGCGACCCGCGCGCGCCCATGCGCTCCAGCGCGCGCCCCAGCAGCGCCACCACCCCGTGCGCGTTCCCTCGCGCCCAATGCGTATACCCGGCGCCGAGCTGCGCGAGTCCCTTGAAGAACTCCTCCTCTTCGGTCCCGCGTGCCAGCCGCCAGCAGGTCTCCCACCCCTCGTGCGCGCCGAAGTAGTTCCCCGCATCGAGACACTCGATGGCGGATTCGTGGCACTCTTCCAGTGACATGGCATCAAAGTCCGGAAGCTCCAGCCGTGTCTCTGAGCCGGCAGGCAGCGGCCGACCCAGCTCGTCTCGTGGCCGCTCCGGTTGTGGTCGTATCATGGAAGTTCACTCCCCGGGCCAGTTCCGCCCGGGACGACACTAACAGTGCAGACGGTAAACTGAGATCGATCCCGCCCCACGGAGAATGGACAACCTGTGCAACGCATTGCCCTCCTG
>JBJHDC010000130.1:0-8232 GCA_050486345.1 Dehalococcoidia bacterium
CGTCATTCAGGCATCCGCGATCGAGCGCATCACGAACGGCATGCAGCACGCGACCTCCAGTGTTTACGCGGGTTTTTCCGACTCTCGGATCGCGCTCACTACCAGTTCGCGGAGCGGTCCGATGAGCGCGGGATTCGAAGCCACCCAGGTCTCATCAAACAGCTGCTCCGCCACCGCGCCGGCCTCCCGCACGATGAGCGTGGCGGCGCACGAGTCCCACGGGTGCAGACCGCGCTCGAAGTAGCCGTCCAGCCGGCCGCGCGCCACCCAGCAGAGATCGAGGGCGGCTGAGCCGCCCCGGCGGATGTCCCGGACCCGTGGCAGGATCGCGGCGACTGCGCGGATCTGGCGTGCCCGCTCGGTGGCGGTGTAGTTGAAGCCCGTGCCGATCAGAGACATCGGCAGCTCGGTGGCGTCGGTGGGGCCTATAGGCTCGCCATTGCAGGTCGCGCCCGCGCCCAGCGCGGCTGCGTAGAGCTCGCCGCGCGGCGCATCGAACACCACGCCGGCGACCGCCTCACCGTGGACCTCGACGCCCACGCAGACGGAGAAGGCCGGGATGCGGTAGACGTAGTTGACGGTGCCGTCGAGGGGATCGAGCACCCAGCGCACGCCGGAGGTGCCTGCGCGCTCGCCGCCCTCCTCGCCCAGCACGCCGTCGTGTGGGCGTTCCGCAAGCACGATGTCCACGATCAGCTGTTCCGCCGCGCGGTCCATCTCTGTTACTGGGTCCGTGGGCGAGGTCTTCGTCAGTACCTGGCGTTCGCCGAGGAACGCGTCCATGAGGAGCGCTCCGGCGGCCTCGGCAGCGCGGATGGCGAGATCACGGAGGGCGATGGGATCGGGTGGTGTGTCAGTGTGGGCCATGGCGGCAGCGTAGCGCGGGGCCGGGCTAATCGCGCCGGATCGGGAACCCTATCTGCCCCTTGGGCGCGGGCAGGACCTCCTGCGGCGGCCGCATCAATTCGCGGATCGTGTCAAAGACGGCGCGGAACTGCTGGTCGTAGCGATCCTCCAGCTCGTCCAGCCGACGCTCCAGCTCAGCGTTCGAGGCCAGGATGCGGCGCAGGCGCACGAAGGCACGCATGATCTCGATGTTCACTTGCACGGCGCGATCGCTGCGGAGGACGCTGGAGAGCATGGCGACGCCCTGCTCGGTGAATACATAAGGTCGGGTGCGTCGTCCGCCCCACTGACTTGAGATCACAGTTTGTGATTTCAAGGCCTCGAACTCCTCGTCCGTGAGCTGGAACATGAAGTCGTCCGGGAAGCGGTCGGCGTTGCGGCGCACAGCCTGGGTGAGGGCGCGCGTTTCCACGCCGTAGAGCGCGGCGAGGTCCGCGTCCACCATTACCCGCGTACTGCGGATCAGGCGGATCGAATCTTCAACCTCGGTGATCAGGGCAGTCTCGTCTGCCACGGCGGCCGTCCATCCCACCCCCGCCCGCCGGCACGGCTCATGGTACAGGATCAGGGCAGGCAGCGAGGCGTGGCTCATCCTGGACGATGGCATCTGATGCTCACCCGGACGTGCTATGTTCCCGCGGCTGGCGAAAACACGACGCTCCTGTCGTGATGTTCACGCCTGCCGAAAGGACCATGATGCCGAAGTTCTTGTTCGCCGCGAAGTACACCGCACCCGCGGGCGTGAAGGGGCTGATCACCGAAGGTGGCAGCAGTCGAGAGCAGGCGATCGGCGACATGATCGCCGGGCACGGTGGCACGCAGGAGGCCTTCTACTTCACCTTTGGCGACAGCGACGCCATTGCGATTGCCGACCTCCCTGACGCGGTTACGGCAGCGGGGATCGCACTTGCGATTAGTTCGAGTGGGCTCGCCACGGTGACTACGACGCCGCTGCTGACCCCTGCAGAACTCGATGAAGCCGCCCGCATCGAGGTTGGCTACCGCGGGCCGGGCGCTGTGTCGTAGAGCAGGCCCTGGGGTGCCCGCTGCGCGTTGGCAGTCACCGGGTACGGCTATCTGATATCTTCGTACTATCACTACAATTAGTACGCGAGGTGTCGTACATGGAGCAGATGATTTCCGCTGCGGACGCAAACCGCCATTTCTCACGGGTGCTTCGTGGGGTCCGTGAAGGTGAATCCTACGTGGTGACCAGTCACGGGAAGCCGGTGGCACGGATCCTGCCCGCTGCTCATGGCGTGCGAGACCGGGAACGGGCGCGGGAGATGCTGTTCAGCCACCTTCAGCGCCAGCCGATCGTAGACATCGGTCCCTGGACCAGGGACGAGCTCTATGAGGACGGTGCATGAGGATTGCGGTCGACACGAATGTCCTTGCCTACGCCGAGGGTGTGAACGGTGCCGCGAACCACGAACAGGCACTTACTGTTCTGCACCAGCTCAGTGAGCACGAAGTGGTCATACCCGCGCAGGTGACTGGGGAGCTCTTCAACGTCCTCGTGCGCAAGGCGGGGCGTTCGCGTGATGAGGCACTGGAGGCGTTGCTGCGCTGGCACGACGCGTTTCCGCTGGTCGATACGTCTGCAGCGGCAGCGCTCCGTGGCATGGAGATTGCGGCCCACCGCTCGCTTTCCATCTGGGACGCTGTCATCGTCGCAGTATCGGCCGAGGCCGAGTGTCGGTTGCTGCTCTCCGAAGATCTCCATGAAGGATTTACGTGGGGCGGTGTGACGGTTGTGAACCCCTTTGCGCCGACACGACATCCGCTGCTCGCTGCCGCACTCGACTGATGGGTGCTGGATCCCACTTGAGATCACAGTCTGTGATCTCAAGCGGATGGGGGCGCGCCAGCGATCAGATGACGATGCCGAAGCGCTCGCGGAGCACGGCGGTGAGCTGGTCCGCTGGCACGGGAGTCTCTGTTCGGCCCGCGCGGCCGCTGCTGATCAGGCGACCGTCCGAGTAGGTGAGCCGGCCATCGGGTAGCGCGAGGCTCACCACGTCGCCGCCGGTGAAGCGGGAATCGGGCGAGGTTTGCAGCCAGTCGCAGACTGCCTCGAATCCGTCGTAGTCCAGGGGCACCAGTGCGAAGCGATACGTGGCCGCGCCCTGTACCTGCCATGGTTCATCGCATGAGACGGACCAGACATCGCCGTCCTGCGAGACGGTGTAGGTGCGACCCTCGATGAGCTGCGGTGGCACGTGGTGCATGTGCAGCGGGCCGGCCACCATCCCGCCGAAGCCGACGTCCGCGATCCAGGGCTCCGTGCTATTCGCGCCGGGGGCACCTTCGACGGGCACGTGCACGCGTAACGCCATGTGCGAGCGCTCGTAGCCGAGGTTGCCGTCCGGCTGCACGACCTGTGCGCCGAGGAGGTCCACGCGGAAACCGATCTCGCGCAGAGCCCACGCGAAGAGCCCGGTCAGCTCCAGGCAGAACCCACCGCGCTGCCGCTCCACAACCTTCTCGTAGTTGTGCGCCGGGTCGATCTCGATGCGCTCACCGCGGCTGATGCTCAGATTCTCGAACGGCACGGTGTAGAAGTGCGCCGTGTGCATGCCGCGCAGGACATCGAGCGTCGGTGCTACGGGGCCCTCGTAACCGATGCGTGCGAGGTAGGTGGTGAGGCGGTCGTGTGTTGGCATTTCGCCCTACCCCAACTCCGCCAGTGAGGCGCGCAGCCCCTCGAGGCGGGCGCGGGTTGTTTCTAGTCGCTCGCGCTCCTGTGCCACTACGTGCTCTGGTGCTCGTGCGGTGAATTGTTCGTTTGCCAGCTTTGCCTCCTGGGCCGAGAGGTTCTTCTCGGTTTCGCCGATGTACTTCAGGAGCCGTTCACGCTCTGCATCGACGTCGAAGAGGCCGGCCATGGGGACTGCGACCTGGCCGATGTCGAGGACGGCGGTCACCGCGCCTTCGGTGGGCGCTTCCGCGACGGTGTCCACGATGTGGAGCGGGCGCGCGCGGGCGAGTTGCTCGAGGGCGGGGTGGAGCTGGCGTGCGGCCTCGGCGGCGTCACCCGCCACGATGTAGGCCTCCACCCAGCGGCCCGCGTCCACGCGCTTCTCCGCGCGGATGTTGCGAATAGCGCGCACGAACTCCTGCGTGGCCTCGAACTGACGCTCAGCGGCGAGGTCCTCGTGCGCGGTCACGGGCTGCGGGTAGGCGGCGACGATCAGGCCCGGCGCGCCGTCTGCGTCCGGGCGGAGGACGTTGAGTCGCTGCCAGATCTCCTCCGTCACGAACGGCATGAACGGGTGTAGCAGGCGTAGCGAGGTGTCGAGGACTTGTGCGAGCACCGGGATCGCGGTGCGGTCACCGGCGCGGACGCGCACCTTTGCGACCTCGATGTACCAGTCGGCGAACTCGTCCCAGAAGAAGTCGCGCACCTGGCGCAGGGCCTCCGCGAGCTCGTAGCGCTGCCAGAGGCCGTCGACCTCGGTGACCAGCCGGTCCGTGCGACTGAGGACCCAGCGGTCCTCGATCGGCGCGTTCGTGTTGGGGGCGGGCGGGGCCAGATCGTCGCCGTCCTCGATCATGGAGATGACGAAGCGGCTGGCGTTCCAGAGCTTGTTGGCGAAGTTGCGCCCGGCCTCCAGGCGATCATCAGTGATGCGCTGGTCGTTGCCGGGGCTGGTGCCGGAGAGCAGGGCGAAGCGGAGGCCGTCCGTCCCGTACTGCCCGATGGAGTCCAGCGGATCCACCACGTTGCCGCGCGACTTGGACATCTTCTGGCCATCGGGCGCGCGGACGAGGCCGTGCAGGTACACGGTGTCGAACGGGACCTCGCCCTTCATGTTGTAGAGCGACATCATGATCATGCGCGCCACCCAGAAGAAGATGATGTCGTAGCCGGTCTCCATGACCTGGGTGGGGTAGAACCGCTTGAGGTCGTCGCTCTCCTCCGGCCAGCCGAGCGTCGAGTGGGGCCACAGGCCCGAGGAGAACCACGTGTCCAGCGTGTCCTCGTCCTGGCGGATCTCAGCGGATCCGCAGGCCTCACATGCGGTGGGATCATCGATCGCTACGGTGAGGTGAGCACAGGCGTCGCAGTACCAGACGGGGATGCGGTGGCCCCACCAGATCTGGCGGCTGATGCACCAGTCGCGGATGTTCTCCATCCAGTGCAGGTAAGTGCGCTCGAAGCGTTGCGGGACGAAGCGGATCTGGCCGCTCGTCACCGCCTCGATCGCTGGCCCGGCCAACGTGCGCGCGTCCACCCACCACTGCAGCGAGATCAGCGGCTCCACGATGGTGCGCGAGCGCTGGCAGTGGCCGACGGCGTGCGTGTACGGCTCGATGAGCGCCATGCGCCCGGCGGCTTCGAGGTCGGCGACGATCTTCTTGCGCGCCTCGAAGCGCTCGAGGCCTGCGTACTGACCGGCGGCTTCGTTCAGGAAGCCGTCCGGGTTCATGATGCTGAGGATTTCGAGGCCGTGGCGCTCGCCGATCTCGAAGTCGGTGGGGTCGTGGCCGGGCGTCACCTTCAGCGCCCCGGACCCGGCTTCGAGGCTGACGGCGCTGTCGCCGATGATCGGCACGAGGCGCCCGCCGGCGGGGACGATGCAGAACTGGCCGATGAGATGGGCGTAACGCTCGTCCTCGGGGTTCACGGCGACGGCGGTGTCGGCGGGGATCGTCTCCGGGCGCGTGGTGGCGATGGTGATGTCGTCGCCGGTGGGGTTACCGTCGGCGTCCGCGATCGCGTAGCGGACGTGCCAGAAGGAGCCGGGCTCGTCCTCGTACTCCACCTCGATGTCGCTAATGGCAGAGCCGCAGTCCACGCACCAGTTGATCAGGCGCTCGGCCTGGTAGATGAGGCCATCCTCGTAGAGGTGCTTGAAGGTGGTGCGGACGGCGACCTCGCGCGGCTTGTCCATGGTGAACGCCTCGCGGCTCCAGTCCGCGGAGGCGCCGAGGCGGCGGTGCTGCGTGCTGATGCGATCGCGGCTGCGAGCCACGAACTCCCACGTGCGCTCGAGGAACGCCTCGCGGCCGATGTCGTGGCGGGAGATGCCCTCCGCCGCCAGCTCACGCTCGATGATCGCGTTGACGGCGATCGCCGCATGGTCCACGCCGGGCAGCCACAGGGTGTCGTCGCCCAGCATGCGATGCCAGCGGGTGAGGGCGTCCTCCACGGCGTTGGTCAGGCCGTGGCCCATGTGCAGCTCACCGGTGAGGTTGGGCGGGGGCATGATGATGGTGAACGGGGGGCGGCCGGGCTTGCCGTTCGGTTTGAAGAAGCCCTGTGCCTCCCACCACTCGTAGAGCCGCGACTCCACCTCGGAGGCGTCGTAGGCGGGGGCCATGTCGCGCGGGTCGATCGACGGGGCATCGGTGGTCATCGGGCGTCCTCGGTGCTGATCAGGAGAGGTGGCGGGTCAGGCACGAAAAAGCCCCGCCGGTGCGGGGCATGGGCGGTACGTCGCGCCCCGACCTCGGGGCGTCCGCACCGCCTACGGTACTACTACGGTGAGCCGCTGCAGGTTGCTCATCATCTAATGGTAGGAGCGGGGGCGAGGCCGGACAAGCGGGCGGACCCCTCACCCCCGGCCCCTCTCCCCGCACGCGGGGCGAGGGGAGTGGAGCGGGAGACTCGTGGCTAGGGCAGTCGGGCGTTACCCGACCACTTCCCGTTCCGGCCGGCGTGAACGCTTCGCCGCCACGCGCCGGCGTGCGGCAGCAGGTGTCTCGGCCTCCTCGTACGACTTTGTGGCCAGTTGGCGGTCGATGGGGACGAGGCCCGGTTCGTTGGGGGCCGGCCAGTGCTCCGGGAGGATCAGCGAGATCTTTTGCTTGTCCGCGCGGGCGACGTTGGCGAGGTTGAGGTCGCGCTCGTTGGCGCCCTGGCCCGGCGGCACGCAGACGCCATCGACGACGTCGAGGTCGAACCACCAGCGCTTCACCGTGTTGCGGGAGCCGTTGCCGACGCGGTCATCGAGTTTCGCCAGCAGGCCGTGCGAGCCGGGGACGCGGCGGGCGACCCAGCCGGCGAGGCGGTGGCGGGCGAGACCCTCCGTGTTCCAGGGGCACATCTTCATGCAGCGGCCACAGAAGGAGCCCTTCTCATTGGTGATGCGGTAGCTGGTGCACTTTACCGCGTCCATGCGCCACGTCTCGTAGCCGTTGAACATCACGCGCCCGCCGAACGGGATGGCGTTACACGGGCACTCGCGAGCGCACTTGTTGCACTGCTCGCAGAAGCGCTGCACGCCGGCGTCGATCGGGAGGTCGATCTCGAGCGGCAGGTCCGTGGAGACAAGCACCGACTTCGAGCGCGGGCCGATGAACGGGTTGAGCAGCGTGTCGCCGATGCGGCTGATCTCGCCGAGGCCGGAGAGGAGGATGGCGGGGTTGTGCAGGATCTGCGAATCGGCGTTTGAGTGCGACCGTGACGAGTAGCCCATGCGGCGGCAGTGCGCCGCCATGATGCCTGCGATCTCCGCGCCTCGCATGTAGCCGCGCATCGACTGTGAGCCGGAGATCCAGTCGTCGCCGGAGGCGCCCTCCATAGTCTCGTGGCCCTGGTCGATGAGCATGGTGACGACGTAGCGGTGGTACGGGGTGATCTCGTTGCCGGCGCGGTCGTGGGAGTAGAACATCCACGGCTCCGCCTCGCAGATGGGCAGGAGGTCGGCGCCAAGCTAGTAGGCAAGCGCGGTGATGGCCTCGGAGTTGGGACGAGCATCTCCTTCGTAGTCGATGCCGTGCTGGCGGCAAAACGCAGTCAGACGTCCGGCAAATTCCTCCCGGACGGTCCGGCCGCTACGCTCGCGGAAGACGTCGTTCCAGGCGCGGTTTTTCTTGGCAGCAAATCCGTCGCCGTCGATCTCCCTCAATGTCGCCAGTCCGTGCCCGTTGATGTTGCGGCCACCATCGCTTGCCTGGCTGTCATGGATGTCCACCTGGAGCACCATACCCATACGCAAGAAGGGTTCGTAGACGAAGCGCACACAGTTGTCCCACAACTCGGCCGGGATCGCGCGCGGCATGGAGAAATCCAAGATGCGCGCTTCCTGCGCGTCGACGCGCTTCTCGGCTTCCGCCGCGCCCCGCCACAATGTCTCGGGATCGCGCGCCCAGTCCGGGGCACCCGCCGGCGCAAGCATGAGTGTCCGGACATGCTCGGATGCCTTGCGGCTGTAGTCGAAGCTGCGACCCTCATGATCGACCATGCGACCGCATGACTGGTAGGCGGAGCGTTTGGCAGCCGAGTGGCCCTCGGCGCGGGAGACGATGCCAAGCTGCGCGCGAAAGAACTCGCCCATGTCATGATCCTCCCCGATGGATCTGGCGGATGCATCCGCA
>JBJHDC010000131.1:0-8000 GCA_050486345.1 Dehalococcoidia bacterium
GCCACGAGTGGTGCGATCTCGTTCGCATCCGCATAGCGCTGCATGGGGATCCGCTGTCGGATCGCCTCTTTCTGCTCATCGGAGAGCCCGGACGTCATGTCCGTCTGCACGAATCCCGGCGCCACCGCGTTCACGGTGATGCCCCGGGAAGCGACCTCCTGCGCCAGCGACCGGCTGAAGCCGATGATGCCCGCCTTGGCGGCGGCGTAGTTCGCCTGCCCCGCGTTGCCCGACAGGCCCACCACCGAGGTGATGTTGATGATCCGCCCCCAGCGCTCACGCACCATCGGGCGCAGCGCCGCCTTGCAGGCAAGGAACGTCCCGCGCAGGTTCGTGTCGATGACATCGTCCCAGGCCTGCTCAGAAAGGCGCATGACCAGGTTGTCGGCAGTCAGACCGGCGTTGTTCACGAGAATATGCACCCCGCCATACGTCTGCTTCGCCTCGTTCACTACGCGCTCGAGATCAGCACCGCTGCGCACGTCGACCTGCGATGTGCGGCAGTCAGTGCCAAAGGCGCGCAACTCGCGCGCGACGCTTTCGGCCAGCGACTGGTTCTCGCGGTACGTGATGATCAGGTTCGCGCCCGCCCTCGCCAGTTCGGTGGCGATCGCCCGACCAATCCCACGGCCGCCACCAGTCACAATTGCGGTACGTCCATGCAGCGAATAGCCCGCCTGTGGCTGTCCAGTCGCGCGGGCACTTGGCGAATCCAGGGGGTCTTCTCGCACTGGGTCCTGCTGGGTCACGCCTGTGCCTCCTCTACGGTACCCACGTTGCGTACGGTGAAACTGCGGTCGATGCGCCGCACGAGCCCGGTGAGCACGCGCCCCGGCCCGAACTCGACGAACTCATCAACCCCTGCCGCTTGCATGGTACCGACCGAAGCAAGCCAGAGAACCGGACTCGTGATCTGTACGGACAGCTCGTCCGGCAGCGCGGTCCCAGCATCGATCGGCTGGGCAGTCACGTTCGAGACAACATGCGTCCCGGGATCGCTGAACGGTACGTCCGCCAGGACCCTGCGCATGCCATCGGCCGCGCTCTGCATGAGCGGCGTGTGGAAGGCTCCGGCCACCGTCAACGGCACCACGCGGCTCGCCCCCGCGGCGCTCGCGGCGTCGCAGGCGCGCTCCACCGCCTCAACCGTGCCGCCGATGGTGATATTCCCCGGTGCGTTGATGTTGCAGATCGAGGCGCCCGAGGCGTTACAGACCTCGCTCAGGGCCTCCGGCTCCATCCCCAGGACGGCCGCCATTGTACTGGGCTGGGCGTCACACGCCTCCTGCATCAGGCGACCACGCTCGCGGACCAGCCGGACACCATCCTCGAACGACACGGAGCCGGCGGCGATCAGCGCCGCGTACTCACCGAGTGAATGTCCGGCGACAAACGTGGGACGGTGGGTCAGGGATCCGGCATCCAGCGCAGCGGCCAGCGCCGCAATCGAGTGGGTGACCAGCGCAGGCTGCGTGTTGATGGTGCGGGTGAGTTCGTCGTCCGGACCGTCAAAACAGATCTGTGAGAGCGGCACACCCAGGGCATCATCTGCGGCGTCAAAGACAGCACGCGCCGCCGGGACCTGCTCGTACAGATCCCGTCCCATCCCCACGGCCTGCGCACCCTGCCCCGGAAAGATCCAGGCGCTGCGAGGCGAGGCCGGGAGTGCGGCAATCGCGCTCAGGTCAATCATTGGGCGCGGGCTACTCGTCGTCGCGGTCGAGCGGGCGGCCCTTGTGATCGCGAGCGCCACCAGCAGTGTGGTTCACCTTGAACCCACCCGTGGCGGGGTCACGCACGATGTTCGGCGGCGTGATCTTGTGGTGGCTGCGACGCGAGTCGCGCTTTGAGCTCGGCGTCTTACGCTTCGGTACGGCCATCAGAATCCTCCGTGCGGAGCTGGTCGGCAAGGTCCGCCAGGCCGCTCCATCGATGATCAATTCGTGTGGCGCCATGTTCGCAGGCGCCTTCGTTCAAGTTCTGCCCGCATTCCGGGCACAGCCCGCGGCAATCCTCGCTACACAGCGGCTGGATCGGCAGGGCCGACTCTTCATATTGCCGCACAGCTTCGCTGAGGTCGAGATGACGGTGCGCGTCGATGCGGAACTCATCCGCGTCCGATTCGATGCGCTCGCCAGTTGCCGGGTCTCGTTCGAGGACGAACTCCTCGTCAAACTCGACGTACACGGGCGTCTGGAACGGTTGCAGGCAGCGCGCGCAATCCAGCTGCACCGGCTGCACGTACAGGGTCGCCATCACCAGTACGCCGCGATCGCTGCGCACCAGCCGCAGCTCACCAGACATCATCTGATCGATCGCAGCGTCTCGACCATTCTCCACCAGGGTGAGCGGTTCATCGTCGACCAGGTATTCGCGGGAGCGTCCAACCGGCTCCGTGAGGAGCGTGGAGACGTTGATGAGCATGGGGCGGGCTCCGAATTGGAATAGAACTATCGTAACAGTCGCCTGGACCGTGAGCAGATCGGCGTCCGGCGTTCTATCCTCGGATACATGGTTGATACACAGGACGATCAGAAGGCGCCGGCACCTCCGGTCGCCCTCGGCTATCTCCGCGCACGGCTGGACCTGGATCCGCCGCTGGATGTGGACGTGCAGCGGACAGCGCTCGAGGAACTCTGTCGCGCCGAGGGGATGCGGGAGGGCGAGTTCTTTGTGGACGCACCGGATGAGCCGGGGCCCGCATTCCGCCGCATGATCGATGCCGTACGTATCGCAGGTCCGGGCGCCAGCGCAGTCGCGGTCGCGACGATCGGCGTGTTCGCGGATCGAGCCCGAGACCAGGCTGCACGTGTCCTGCAGCTAGAAGCGCTCCGTATTCCGCTGCGATTCGCGGATGGTGCCAGCTCCGCGAACGCCATCCGCTCCGCCTGGCAGGAGCGGCCGTTCACTGAGCAACGACGCGACCGCGCCCGTGAAGGCATGCGCCGCCGCGCACTACGTGGCGAGGTCCTCGGCCGTCCGCCCTACGGCTACCGCGTGCACGAGCGCACGTTGATCCCGGAGCCGCGGGAAGCCACCGTGGTCCGCCGTATCTTCGGCCTCTACCTGGAGGAGCACGAGGGTGTCCGGCGCATCGCCAAGCGCCTCAACGAGGAAGGCATCGTGACCCGTCGAGGGTCCGCGTGGACCTCAGGGATGGTGCGCAACCTGCTCCGTAACCCCGTCTACACCGGCCTCTACCGCCGCCTCGGCGTCTCCGTGCCACGCGCGCACGAGGCGCTGGTACCCCGTGGACGCTTCGAGGAGGTCCAGCGCCGCATGGAGCGCCGCCGCACCGCACCGGCAGTCCAGGAGCGGCACGACTACCTGCTCTCCGGTCTGCTCACCTGTGGAGCCTGCGGCAACCGCATGATCGGCGCTCGCCGCGCCTCGGAGGCCGCGGAGGGCGGCGATCTCGTCTACTACCGCTGCGAATCCGCGACCAATCAGGGTCTCTGTGCCTTCCGTACGCGGCACGCCGACGAGCTCGAGCATGCCGTGCGCGAGGAGCTCGGCCGCACGGCCGGCTTCCCGGTAGCGGCCCACCCTCGACCCGCTGTGAGTGATCGAGGCGAAGCGCGCATGATCGCCCTCAACCGCGAGCTCTCCCGAATGCTGGAGCGCTACGTGGCCGGCGAATGGACCTGGACCGAACTGCGGCGTAGGTCCGCACCCAACGTCATCGAGCAACTGGAGATTGAGGAAGAAGCCTCCGGTGCCCAGATCTCGACCATCGACCCAAATGTCGCCCGCGAACGCCTGCTGGAGGAATGGGACGAGCTCCCGTTCATCGAACATCGCCGTCTGCTACGCGAATGTGTGGCGGAGATCACCGTCACGGACGAGGGCATCGCCGTAACGCGACGCCAGTGACGCGACGTCAGGAACGCCGCTCCATCGTTCTCGACATAACCAACGAGCGCGAGATGCGCTAGACTGGCTTCATGATCAGGGGGCCAGGCGGCCGCCGGTTGCCCTCGCAAGGGGGCGACGGGAGGAACGTCCGAACTCCAACCGGACAGGGTGCCGGCTAACGGCCGGGCGGCGCGAGCCGACGGAAAGTGCAACAGAAACATACCGCCGCGGGCCCTCGGGCTCCGCGGTCAGGGTGAAATGGTGCGGTAAGAGCGCACCGGCGTCGTGGTAACACGGCGGCCGTGCAAACCCCACCCGGAGCAAGGCCAAATAGGGGGACGAGGGGTGTCCGGTCCCGTCCCCGGGTAGGCTGCTTGAGGCGGCGGGTAACCGCCGTCCTAGATGGATGGCCGCCGCCGCACCTCAGTGGGCTTGAGGCGCGGTACAGAATTCGGCGTACCGGCCCCCTGATCGCCCACACCTCTATCGAGGCTAGTCCCGCGACTGCACTACCTCGCCGCGCACGATGATCCGCGTCACGTCGACCAGCACCGCAACGCCGATGCGGTCCGGGTCCTGCTCACGTTCCGGCGCCGGTGAGCTGTCGTAGATCTGCTGCGCAATCGCCTCGTCGTCCACACGCCGTGCCTCGCCGTGAATTTGGAACGCCATCCGCGTTTCAGGGTTCCGGTACATCAGCGCCACCTTCGGGTTGCTCTCAATGCGCGTGAGGAACCCGCGCGCGGGTGTCCGCATCCACAGCCCCAGCTCTTGGTCGCTGTACGCCTGCGTCGTGCCGAAGAAGGCAAGCGTCGCCTGTCCCTCGCCATCCACCGTCGCCCAGATCACGGGGCACCCATCCGTGTACGCGTTGTTCAGCGCCGTCTTCCACTCGTCAGTCAGTTCGATGGCCATCGCCAGGTCCTTCCGTCCGTACGCAACACCAGCCGAGGCGCGGACATGCCGCTCAGTCGCCGGTGCGCGGTTGTTGTTCAGGGCGCGGGAAATACTACAGTGCCCGCTGGTTGATGTCGCGACGCCGCCGGGCGCGGACCGTAGGATGGGCGCATGACCAACGATGACACCCCCGCTCCCGCCCGCGGCGACTGGCGCGACGGCCTGCCGTCCGAGGTGGACCGTGCCGCCCTCCCCGCCGTCCGCGCCATCCAGTTCGACTCCCGCCAGGTTTCACCGGGAGATCTCTTCGTATGTATCCCCGGCGCGCGCACAGATGGCCACGAGTTCGCCGCTCACGCCGTCGAGCAGGGTGCGGTCGCGCTGCTCGCCGCCACCAACCGCTCCGAGGCACTGCGCAACCTCGGCGTCCCCGTCGTCGCCGTCGATGACCCGCGCGCCATGCTCGCATCAGTCGCCGCAGCGCACGAGGGCTACCCCGGCCGCGATCTCACCGTCATCGGCATCACCGGCACGGACGGCAAGTCCACCACAGCGTTCCTCACCGCTGCCGCCCTCGAGGGTTGCGGCCTGTCCGTCGGCCTCCTCACCACCATCGAGTCCCGCATCGCCGGGAAAACGATGCCCAATCCCACCCGCCTCACCTCGCAGGAGGCAACGCACGTCCAGCACATGCTCGCTGAGATGCGCGACGCAGGCTGCACGCACGCCGTCGTCGAGGCCACCTCGATCGGCCTCGAGTGGCACCGGCTGGACCACTGCTACTTTGATGTCGGTGTCTTCACGAACATCACCCCGGATCATCTCGACTTCCACGGCACGTTCGATGACTACCTGCGCGCGAAGGCGCGGCTCTTCGAGATGCTCAACGACCAGCCCCACGGCGCACCTCGACGCAACGCGGTGCTCAACCGCGACGATGAGCACTGGGAGTACCTCGCCGCGCGGACGCGCGCACGCGTGGTCACGTATGCACTCGACGACTCCGATGCGGAGGTGCGCGTCGACGACCTCATGCTCTGGCCAGACGGCGCAACCTTCACGCTGATGACCGAGGAAGACGAGATTGAGGCGAGCATCCGCCTCCCCGGTCGTTACAACGTCGCCAACGCCGCCGCCGCTATCACTGTGGCCGGTGTGCTCGGCCTCGATGTCTTTGGTGCGGTCTCGGGCGTCGCGGGGTGCGAGGGCGTCCCAGGTCGCATGGAACGCATCCCGGGCGCGCCGTTCCAGGTCATCGTGGACTACGCGCACACCGCCGATGCCCTGCGCAACGTCGTCGAAACCCTCCGCCCGGTGGTCGATGGTCGCCTCATCGCGGTCTTTGGCTGTGCCGGCGAGCGTGCCGTCGACCGGCGTTCCGGGCTCGGTACGGTCGCTGCGGAACTCCTCGACTACAGCATCCTCACGGATGAAGACCCTCGCAGCGAGCCCTCCGACGCAATCATCGATGACATCGCCCGCGTCATGCTCGCCGGCGGAGCGGTGGAGGGCGAATCCTTCGAGCGCGTCCCCAACCGCCGCGAAGCCATCGCACGCGCGCTCGATGTTGCCGGTCCCGGCGACATGGTGATCCTCGCCGGCAAGGGGCACGAAACCACCATCGAATACGCCGACGGCCCGCGAGAGTGGGACGACCGGGCGGTCGCCCGGGAGCTGATTGCGGAACAATTCGGCGCGTAAGCGCTGGCGATACGGAGGCCTGGATGACCACCCTGGACGATCGCGGATACCGGGAACTGGCGGAGAAGGATCAGCGCTACCTGATCCACTCGCAGCACTACGCCCCCGACCACCAGGAGCCCGTGATCTACGAGCATGGCGAGGGCGTCTGGCTGACCGACGTGCGCGGCCGCCGCTACCTCGATGCGCTCTCCTCGCTGTGGAATGTCGCGGTCGGCCACGGCCGCGCCGAGCTCGCCGACGCCGCTGCCGAGCAGATGCGCAAGGTGGCGTTCGCCAACGCCTACGTGGGGTTCTCCAACACCCCGGCCATCGAGCTCGCTGAGAAGGTGATCAGCCTCACCTACGAAAACATGGGCGGCGTCTTCTTCACGAACTCAGGCACCGAGGCGAACGAGGGCTCATTCAAGATCGCCCGCTTCTACTGGAACTGGCGCGGCCGCTCAGAGAAGGTAAAACTCATCTCTCGCGAGCGCTCTTACCACGGCAGCACGCTCGCCGCCGCGACCATGACCGGCCTCCAGCCGTTCTGGAAGTCCTTCGGCCCCCTCGCACCCGGCATCGTCCACACCGGCCAGCCAGACAACCTCGAGTGCGACTGCGTCCCCAACACAGACGGTGAGTGCGCGTGCTGGCTGGAGGCAGCCATCCTGCGCGAGGGTCCCGAAACCGTCGCCGCCGTGCTCATGGAGCCGGTGAAGGGCGCGGGAGGTGTCTGGCCACCCTCGGACGAGTACTTCGTGAAGGTCCGCGCGCTCTGCGACCAGTACGACATCCTGCTCATCGTCGACGAAGTCATCACCGGCTTCGGCCGCACCGGCCGCTGGTTCGCCCTCCAGCACTGGGATGTGCAGCCTGACTTGGTCTCAGTCGCCAAGGCACTCACTTCGGCGTACGTGCCCATGGGCGCCACCATCGTCAGTCACGAGATCATGGCGGCGTTCCAGGATCTCCCGTCCGACGGCCGCTTCATGCATGGATACACGAACAGCGCGCACCCCACGGCGGCAGCCGTAGGCCTGCGCAACCTCCAGATCATGGAGGACGAAGGTTTGGTCGAGCGCGCCGCCGCAATGGGCGATCGCCTCGGCAACGGCCTGCGTGAAGCGCTCGGCGGCCATCCTCACGTCGACAACATCCGCAACCTCGGCCTCATGGCCGGCATCACCCTCATGCGCGACGCCGCAGCCGGTGTGCCGTATGAGGCATCCGAGGCCGTGGGCGCACAGGTCGGCCGTGACCTCCGCGAGGAGCGCGGCATCATCACGCGGTTCATCGGTGATCACGTGCTATTCGCGCCGCCGCTGGTCGTTTCCGAAGCCGAAGTGGACCAGATCATCGATGCCACAGTGGCTGCCGTCCGCGCTGTCACCGGCGAGTAGACGCGACGCGAAATTGTGGCTATCTCGAAGTGATCACCGGTCTGATCGATGCCGCTTGACAAGCCACGCTCACATCTCTACTTTCGTCAGCAGGAAGGGAGGTGATGCTCGTGACCGATGACAGTAGTAGTAGTCGCCAGTTTGAGGGTCGAGGCATCTTGGAGG
>JBJHDC010000132.1:0-7992 GCA_050486345.1 Dehalococcoidia bacterium
CCCGGAGACAGGCGAGGTGCGCGTGTTGCGCTTCACGTCCGCGCATGACGTAGGCCGGATCCTCAACCCGATTGGTCACCAGGGGCAGGTCAACGGGGGCGTGGTCCAGGGGCTGGGATTCGCGCTGATGGAGGAGCTGACCTTCGAGGATGACCGGGTCACCAGCCTCTCGTTCGGGGACTACAAGATCCCTGCTCCACCCGACGTGCCACCCATGCAGACCGTGCTGGTGCCCGCGGATGTGGGTGATGGTCCGTATGGGGCGAAAGGGATTGGCGAGAACTCAAACACCGCAGTAGCGGCGGCCGTCGCTAACGCAGTCGCTGATGCAATCGGCGTACGCATCACCGATCTCCCGATCACCCCGGAGAAGGTGCTCGCTGCCCTCGGCTACCCGAGCCGCCGACGGTAGAGGGCTATCAGTCGCTCCCAGTGGCGCTCGGCGGCAGGCTGGTCGTATACCTTCCGCTCCGGGAAGGCGAAGCCGTGGTGCACGCCGGGGTACATCTCCAACTCGCCCGGATTGCCCGAGGCGTTGAAGAGCCCCTGGAGCTCCTCCACCATCGGCAGCGGGGCAAGGTCATCGAACTCCGCGCAACCGATGTAGAGCTCGCCTTTCGCCTGTCCGAGCGTGAGGTGCGGGCTTTCCTCGGCGTCGCTGACGAGCCAGGTGCCGTAGAACGAAGCGGCCGCCGCGACACGGTCCGGGTAGCGGGCCGCTGCGGCAAGCGCGTACGGGCCGCTCATGCAGTAGCCGTGCACACCGATCGTGCCGGGCTGCACGCCAGCGCGTCCTTCGAGGAACCCGAGCATCGCACCCACGTCCTCCATCACCGGCGGGATGGTCATCTTTGTGCGGATCGCGCGCATGCGCTCCCGCTCCGGACTGTCCTCGAGCACCGTCTCGTCGAACATCGTGTCGCGTCCGGCGCGATAGTAAAGGTTGGGGAGCAGCACGCAGTAGCCGACCGAGGCGAGCCGGCGCGCCATCTGGCGCAGCTCCTCGCGGATGCCGGGAGCGTCCATCAGCAGCAGCACCGCAGGAAAAGTCCCGCGCTCGGGCTGACAGACGAAGGTTTCCATCGCGCCATCGCGCGTGTGGATGTCGAGCGTCGATTCGATCAAGGCAGGGTCCCTCCTCGCACCGCGCACGTCGCGTACGCAGGGGACACTGTAGCCGCGAATCGCCCGCGCGGTGTAACGCGGGCCCACACAACGGAGCTACACCGAGAGATACTCCCGCAGCCGGTCGGCATCGAGTTCATTCGGGGGGCCATCGAGGACCATCCGGCCAGCACCGAGGATGTAGCAGTGGTCCGCGTTCGCTAGGGCGAAGTCCAGGAACTGTTCGACCAGTACGATGGTCATCTTGCCGCGCAGCGAGCCGATGACGGCCTCGATTTCCTCCACGATCGATGGTTGGATGCCCTCGGTCGGTTCATCGAGCAGGAGCAGGCGCGGGCGTCCCATGAGCGCGCGGCCAATGGCGAGCTGTTGCTGCTGGCCGCCGCTGAGGACGCCGGCGGTGCGGCGCCCCATCTGCTTGAGCACGGGGAAGAGGGTGTAGACCTCATCGAGCTGCCCCGTGTCGCGGCCGCCCGCGCCGGCGAGGCCCATCAGGAGGTTCTCGGTCACGCTCAATTGCGGGAAGATGCGGCGGCCCTGCGGGACGTAGCCCATCCCGGCGTGTGCCCGCTCGTATGAACGGCGCCGAGAGGCATCGCCGCCATCGAGGAATACGGTCGCCCCGGGTGTCGGGTGCACGCCCATGATCCCGTTCAGCAATGTGGTCTTGCCGGCGCCGTTGCGCCCCATCAGGCACACCACCTGTCCCGGCTTCGCCTCCAGGGAGGCCTCGCGCACCACCACGCTGGTGCCGTAGGCGAGTGAGAGGTCGCGGACCTCCAGTCGTGCGCCGCGCGGATCGAGCCGCTCCGGCAGCATTGCGCCGGCGCGAGGCCGGTCACCGGGCAGGAGCGTGCGATCGAAGAAGGAACGCATGGGCTAGACCTCTTCCTTGGTCACGTGGGAGCGGCCGAGATAGACCTCGATCACCTGAGGATCAGCTTGCACGTGGCTCACGGGGCCTTCGGCCAGCACTCGGCCCTGGTGGAGCACAGTGACCGTGCGTGCGAACTGGCGGACGAACTCCATGTCGTGCTCCGTGATCAGGATGGTGTGCTGGCCTTCGAGCTCATGCAGGAGCTCTCCGGTGCGCTCGCGTTCGCGGCGAGTCATGCCGGCCACGGGCTCATCGAGGAGCAGCACGCTGGGGTTCTGCACTAGCAGCAGCGCAATTTCCAGCCACTGGCGCTCCCCATGTGAGAGCGATCCGGCGAGCACGCTTGCGCGCTCGGTGAGGCCAACGGTGGTCAACACCTCGTGAATCCGGTCCTGTTGGTCGCGCGACGTCCGCCAGAGCAGCCGCGGGAGCAGGGCGTGGTAGCCGATGGCGACCTCCAGATTTTCGTAGCAGGTGAGGCTCGGAAAGACAGACGGGGTCTGGAACTTCCGGCTCAGGCCCAGGCGCACGACCTGGTGTTGTTGCCGGCGCCCCAGGTTGACCTCCTTCACCTGCTCACCCTGACGGGTGCGCAGGATCACACGCCCGGCGTTCATCTTCGTCTTGCCACTGATGAGGTCCATCAGCGTGGTCTTGCCCGCGCCGTTGGGGCCAATCAGGAAGCGGAGCTCGCCCTGCCGCAGTGCGAAGTCCAGGTGATCGATGACCACGAACCCATCGAAGGAGACGAGCGCCTGCTGCACCTCGAGGATCGGTAGCGTCTGATTCGACGCAGACGCCGTTGCCGCATCCGGGGGAGCTGCCATGGTGGTCATGAGACGGTTCCTCCACTCGCGGTGGTCGGCTGCGCGGGCTCAACTGGATCGGTACGTGTCTCCGTCGCGCTCGCTGTCGATGTGGGAATCGCTCCGGCGCGTACGTGGTCTGGCTCAGGTGGTGAATCTCTACGGCCGCGCAGGCGGTCGAACTGCACCTGCAGGTAGGTGACGCCATCGATCACAATCCCGGCGATGCCGCGGGGGAAGAGCACCACCGATCCGATGAACATTGCGCCGAGGGCAAAGAGCCAGGTGTCCGGGTACGACTCGCTCAGGAAGCTTCGTGCCCAGCTCACGACGAGCGCCCCGATGACCGCGCCCGCGATGGTGCCCCGGCCGCCCACTGCCACCCACAGCACCATCTCAATTGAGGGGACGACGCCAAGGTTGGCGGGCGAGATGATTCCCGCCTGTGGCACGAAGAGCGCGCCGGCGACCCCCGCAAACGCAGCCGCGATGGCGAAGACGGTGGCCTTCACCAGCGCGACGTTGTAGCCCGTAAACCGCACGCGTTCTTCATCGTCGCGCACCGCGACCAGCAGCCGGCCGTAGCGTGACCGCGTGATGTAGCGCGCCACAATGTAGGCGAGCAGGAGCACGATCACTGTGGCGATGTAGAGCCCGTACTGCGTCGAGGCTGCGCCCACGCGGAAGCCGAGGATGTTGGTGAAGTTGGTAATGCCGTTGGTGCCGCCGGTGAACTGCTGCTGGCTGACCATGAACACACTGGCGATCATCGCCAGCGCCTGCGTGACGATGGCGAAGTAGACGCCCTGGATCCGGCTCCTGAACACGAGGTAGCCGAAGAGGAACGCCAAGACCGCCGGACCGATCATCACCATCGGGATCGCGAACCACGGGGAGGCGAATGGCTCCCAGAACCAGGGCAACTCCTTCACCCCGCTCCAGCCCATGAAGTCCGGCAGTCGGTCGCCGGATGCCTCCATCTTCAGGTACATCGCCATCGCGTAGCCGCCGAGGCCGAAGAACACCGCCTGGCCCAGGCTGAGCATGCCCGTGTAGCCCCAGATGAGGTCGATGCCGATCGCGACGATGGCGAACGTCAGGTAGCGGCCCATCTGGTTCAGACGGAAATCAGAGAGGATCTCAGGAATAACGAAGAGCAGCACGCTGGTCACGACTGCGATCACGATGGCTTCCCGCACCAGAGAGTTTGCAGCCAGCGAGCCGATCGGGGATCGGCGTGCCGTCCCCGGTGCCGCGGCGCTCATCGTCCCCTCCGCGCGATGATCCCGGATGGGCGCCACTGCAGGAACAGGATCACCAGGCCAAAGACGATCACCTTCGCAATCGAGGCGCTGGTCTGATATTCAATGCCAGCCGTGAAGATGCCGATGCCGAAGGCTGCTACCACCGTGCCGAGGATCTGCCCCACGCCGCCGAGAACCACGACCAGGAATGCATCCACGATGTAGTACGTGCCGATTGCAGGGCCGATCGGTCCGATGAGACAGAGCGCACACCCGGCGACTCCGGCGAGTCCCGAGGCCAGCGCGAAGGTTGTCACATCGACCGAGGATGTCTTTACGCCCAGTGCGCCGGCCATCTGCCGGTCCTGCATGACCGCCCGGATCGTGCGGCCTCGACTGGTGCGGAACAGGTAGAAGTAGACGCCCACGAGGCAGAGCCCGGCGATCACGATGATGAACAGCCGCGCGTATGACAGCGTGACGCCATCCATCAACTGGAAACCGCCGCGCAGCCACGTGGGTGAGACCACCTGCACGTTCGGTGCGCCGAAGATGGTGCGCGCCAACTGCTGCAGGATGAGCGCCACGCCCCACGTGGCCAGCAAGGTATCAAGCGGGCGTCCGTACAGGCGGCGGATCAGGAATCGCTCGAGCACCACTCCCAATGCCGCCGCCACCAGAAACGCGACGGGCAGAGCCACGAAGATGTAGTAGCTGGTGCCACTACTCCCGAAGATGTTCACAAACTGGCTTTGCATCACATAGGTCACGTACGCGCCAACCATGATCAGCTCGCCGTGCGCCATGTTGATTACGTTCATCAGTCCGAACGAGAACGCCAACCCCAGTGCAACCAGCAACAGGATTGAGCCCACGCTCAGGCCGTTGAACACCTGGATGATGAACAGCTCCATGAAGTCTCCCCGTGACCTGCCCGCGCGTCATCGCTACGAGATCCCTGCTAACTCGTGGCTACGCGTCCCAGAACTCCTCGGCCCATTCGTAGGTCCGGAGGTATGGGTCGGGCTCTACCGGGGAGTCGGTCGCCCAGATCGTGTCGATCAGTCCGTCCTCGCGGATGCGGCCGATGCGCACGGTCTTGGAGATGTGCTGGTTCTCGCCGTTGACGGTCACGAGGCCCTGCGGTGCCTGGAACTGCATTCCGGCCAACGCAGCGCGGACGGCTTCTACCTCGGTGGTGCCGGCCGCCTCCACGCCCATCGCCCACAGGTGGACGCCGATGTAGGCGGACTCGTGCGGGTCAGCCGTGACGCGGTCCGCGCCGAACATCTCCTTGTACGCGGCGACGAACGCCTCGTTCTCGGGCGTCTCCACCGTCTGGTAGTAGTTCCACGCCGTCAGGTGCCCCACCATGGCGTCCGCGCCGATACCGCGCACCTCTTCTTCCGCCACGGAGACGGAGAGGGTGGGGAGGTCTTCGGCGCTGATACCGGCAGCCTGGAGCTGCTTGAAGAAGGCGACGTTGCTGTCACCGTTCAGCGTGTTGTAGACCACGTCCGGCTGCGCCGCCTGGATCTTGGCGATGACCGTCGAGTAGTCCGTGTGGCCCAGCGGTGTGTACTCCTCCTCCAGGGTTTCACCGCCTGCGGCCGCGAGCTGCGCCTTGATGATGCCGTTCGCCGTGCGCGGGAAGACGTAGTCCGACCCGAGCAGGAAGAACTTGGTCATCCCCTCTTCCAGCAGGTACTCCACGCTGGGCACGATCTGCTGGTTGGTGGTCGCGCCCATGTAGTAGATGTAGGGCGAGGACTCCAGGCCTTCGTACTGCACCGGGTAGAACAGCAGCGACTGCTGCTCCTCGAAGACCGGCAGCACAGCCTTGCGGCTTGCGGAGGTCCAGCAGCCGAAGGTCGCGGCGACCTGGTCGCTCTGCGTCAGCTTGCGGGCCTTCTCCGTGAAGGTTGGCCAGTCGGATGCACCGTCTTCCAAGATGTACTCGATCTGCCGTCCGAGGACACCACCGGCGGCGTTGATCTCGGAGATGGCCAGCAGCTCCGCGTCCTTCACGGACACTTCCGACACAGCCATCGTGCCGCTCAGCGAGTGGAGAATGCCCACAACGATGGGCTCGTCGCCGCCTGCATCCGGCGTTGCCGTCCCGGTGGCGGGTGTCTCGGTACCGCTTGGCGGGGGCGTGCTGGTGCCGGGTGCCGGGTCCGAGTCATCGTCGCCGCAGGCAGCGGCCAGTAATCCCATCCCGCCGATCATGGAGACGCCGGCGACGCCGGCTCCGGTCCGCAACAGGCGTCGCCGAGACCACCGGCTCTCCATGAACTCGGTGCTGTCAGTTGGGTCTGGTGTCAAAGGAATCCTCCGTGCGTTCGCAGTCCCCTCCGACCCGGGTGGGCCGGTACTGAGGAGTGAGGCTATGGAGGCGGCATTGCCTGATGTTTACGCGTTCCTTACAGGCGGACGAAATCAAAGCTTCCCGAGTACTTCTGATGAGTTGCGAAGTTATTTCTCATCCGGGACGGCCACGTGGTGTCGCAACCACCCTGCACGCGTAGCTTCGCGCAGGAGTGCGACTGGAGATGGAGATGGAGGTGTGAGGGATTAGTTTGGGATTGCGCACCGCAGGACTCGCTCGAGGCAGTCCTCGACCGCCTCCGGACGCGGGCCCAGCACACGCACCAGCCAGCCTGCCTCGTTCGGAAGTGCGGATGCCCCCGCATACGTGTCGCCGGACTCAGGCAACGTGGGCGGTGCGTGCACACCGGTGAGGATGAGCGTACCGAGCACCGCGTAGCCGCCGAGGGCAACCTCGATCGAGGCTCGGTCGATGCCGGGCTGTAGATCGCAATGCTCGTCGTATCGAGGAACACCCTCCGGCCCCGAGACCGTGAGGTGATTGCGGTATCGGCGAAAGGCGAGACGCTCGCCCGACGCAACCCGTCCGAAGGCGACCACTTCCCGATAGGCAACCTGCGCATCCGCTGCGATGACTAGGTCGGTGCGCTGTTCGAGGTCGGCGTCGCCCTGCAGGATGATCAAGCCTGCGTAGTAGTCAAGAGAAGCTCCCGTGGCGACGAACACGGTCGTACCTGATCGGGCGACCTCATCGCGGGACGCGTAGACCTTTGTCGCCGATGTCGGCGCCACCGAGGCGCGGACGCCCTCGGACGCCCGGATCGACATTCGGTAGTCGTCGCCACCGAAGACGCCGGCGGTCACGTTGCGCAGGAAGAAGCGTGAGGCGGGTACACCACCGAACGGCCCGCGTAGCTCCAGCGCAGCGGAGCGCGAGGTCCGCGCTACCGCACGGTCGCCGCGCGCGAGGAGATCCACATCGATGTGTCCGGTCACCCCACGCCGTCGAGCGGCGGTCCCCGTGGACTGCCATGTACCCCGTGCTCCTACGTCGGATGCGTGAGCAATCATCGGGTCCTCTGCGTGTAATGGCGGCGTTAGGAGGCGAAGAACCGCACCGGTGCGTCCACATGGCGCATCGCCGCAATCTCCTGCAATGGATGGAACGCCGTGAGCGGTTCGCGCGCTCGATGGGCCGTTTCGGTGGCGAGCAAGGCAATCTCGTCTCGGTGACGATGGAGCGCCGCCTGCGCATCTCGGTGCGACACGGGCAGCAGCCGCATCGCGGCCGACCAGAGCGAGTTGGCCGTCGCAAACAGGGATGCTGCTGCAAGCTCCGTCGTTTCGAGCTCGAACGCACTTCCGACTCCGGCGAAAGCGACCGGGTGTGTGCCGGGCGTCCGGCGGGCTTCGATCGCCTCGAAGAAGGCCGAAATCGAGCCGCGTGCCTCGGCGTGGACGGCTACCTCCTGCATCAGCCGCCTCCCGGTCGTGGTGGATGCATCACGCAGCTCAGCCGCCGCCTTCGTCGCGAACAACCTCGCATCGATCCGACAGACCTCCTCGAGTTCGCCGGCAGCGGCAGCCTCCCCTGCCGCGCAGAGCACTCGCG
>JBJHDC010000133.1:0-7972 GCA_050486345.1 Dehalococcoidia bacterium
GATGCCACTGCGCGCCTCGGGGGCCTGCTCGCGGAGGCCTTCCCGGACGCGGAGCATGAGTTCTGTGCCGGCCGGCAGCCGCATTATCCGTACATCGCGGGGATCGAGTAGCCGCACGGGCTTGTATCGCCGTGCACTCGCGGGCCAGCGAGGCTCAGGTATGATCCCCCGCATGACTATTCGCATCGTCACTGACTCCACGGCGGATCTACCTGCTGAGTACATCGAACGCTCCGGCATCTCCGTGGTGCCGTTGGCCGTCATCTTTGGTGATGAGGAGCTGCGGGACGGGGTGGACATCACGCCGGAGCAGTTCTTCCGCCGCCTGGCGCGGGAGGAGACGGTTCCCACCACCGCGCAACCGTCTGCCGGGGCGTTCCGCGAGACCTACCAGCGTCTGATTGCGGAGGGCGCGACGGAGATTCTGTCTCTGCACATCTCTGGCCGCATCAGTGGCACGCTGGAGTCTGCGAGGCAGGGCGCTGCCGGACTCTCCGTTCCCATCCGTCACGTCGACTCGCAGCTCGTCAGTCTCGCACTTGGCATCGGCGTCATCGAGGCTGGCCGTGCCGTGGACGCGGGACTGAGCTTCGACGAGGTACGCGCCGTGGCAGAGGACACCTACCGCCGCACGCGGTTCTTCTTCACGCTGGAGACGCTGGAGTACCTCCGACGCGGCGGACGCCTCAGCCGTGGGCAGGAGGTCCTCGGCAACCTGCTGCAGGTGAAGCCGGTGATCACCTTCGAGGCCGGCGAGCCGGTGCCGGTGGGGCGTGTGCGCACCAAGCAGCGGGCGCTGGAGAACCTGGTCAGCCGCACGCTGGAGATGCGTCCGCTCGCGTACACCATCGCCGCGCACACCACGAGCCCGGACGAGCTCGAGTACGTCGCCAACCGCCTTCGCGGCGTTGATCAGGGCGCCACACAGGTGCTCTCGCGCCTTGGCCCGGTGCTGGGCGTGCATGGTGGCCCCGGCGTGGTGGGCTGCGGCGCTGTCAGTGCTCCAGACGAACGCTCCCCCGCTTTCCTGCGGGAGTGAGGGCCTCGTGACCGCCGACCTGCGCCGCCTGGGCGAGGTGCTCCAGCATGAGCTGCGTGACGGCGCGGCCGACACCGCTGTATCCGGTGGGCTCGATGAGCTGCTGCGCGTCCAGGCCCGCGACGAGGCCCCCGGCTCCGCTCTGCTACGCATGATCGCCGCGCTCCCCCCGCTCGGCTACGCCTCGCTGTCGTCGGAGGACCGCGAGCGTTGGCTCCGACGTGCCATCGCGACGGTCCGCCGCGAACTCACGTTGGAGGAAGAACTCCGGCCGGTCGCCGAGTCGCAGGCAGCCTCGGCCGCAGCGAAGTCTGTTAAGGCGAGCAGTTCGAAGAAGGAGGCGAGTAGCGGCACGTCCCGCACGCGCTCGACCGCGGCGGCGAAGGTGGCTCCCGGCGCGGCCGGCCTCGATCTGCCCATCGAGGATGCGCGCACGCGGTTGGGGAGCGCGAACCTCACCCGCCTGAAGAAGCTGGGAATCGAGACGGTGCGGGATGCGCTGGAACACTACCCCTACCGTCACCACGACTTCAGCCGCACCGTCCCCATCAGCGGCCTGCGCGTGGGGGTGGAGCAAACGGTGCGCGGGACCGTCGATCGCTCGCGCGAGGTCCGCATGGGTCGCGGTGGCCGGATGCGAGCCTCCGAGGTGCAGATCACGGACGACCTCGGCAGCCGCATCAGCGCCACCTGGTTCAACCAGCCCTTCATTGCGAAGAACATCCCGGCAGGGGCCGAACTCGCGCTTTCGGGCAAGGTCACCATCTTCCGCGGACGTCCGCAGTTCCAGAACCCGGAGTACGAGGTCCTCGGCCGTGGCGACGCGCAACACACGGGGCGGATGGTCCCCGTATACCACCTCACGCAGGGCCTCCCGCAGCGCACCCTTCGGGGCGTCATCTCGACGCTGCTGGATACCTTTGCCGATCGCATCGAGGATCCGCTGCCCGCCGCCATCCGCGAGCGGCACCACTTGCTTCACCTCGCGGATGCGACGCGGCAGGTGCACTACCCGGACAGCGAGGAGCAGCTGCAGCAGGCCCGCCGCCGGCTGGCCTTCGATGAGCTGCTGGCGATCCAGATTGGCGTGCAGGCGCGCCGCCGTGAATGGCGGGAGGGTGGCGATGCGCCGGTGGTGATCGACCACGCGATCGCTGATGGTTTCCTCGATACCTTTGAGTTCACGCTCACCGGTGCGCAGCAGCGTGTGCTGCATGAGCTGCGCAGCGACCTCGCCCGTACCTGGCCGATGTCGAGGCTGCTGGAGGGCGACGTCGGCTCCGGCAAGACGGTGGTGGCCCTCGGCGCCATGCTGTCGCTCGTCGCTGCCGGCTTCCAGGCCGTGCTCATGGCGCCGACCGAAGTGCTTGCGGAGCAGCACTACCGCACCCTCTGCCGTCTGCTGTCCGGCGAGGCGGAGCCGCCACTCCACGGCCTCGTCTCCATCCCGGGCATGCCCATGCCGGTGCGCATCGTGCTGCTCACCGGCTCCACGCGCGCGAAGGAGCGTCGCGAGGCGTTGCAGGCGATCCGCTTCGGGGGCGCGAAGATCATTGTTGGGACGCACGCGCTCATCCAGGACCAGGTCGAGTACCACCGGCTGGGTATGGCGGTGGTTGATGAGCAGCACCGTTTTGGCGTCGTGCAGCGCGGTGCGCTCCGACGCAAGGGGCTCGAGTCGGCGGCGGCACGCTCCGAGGGGCGTCCGATTACCCCACACCTGCTGGTGATGAGCGCGACGCCGATCCCGCGGTCGCTGGCGCTGACTGCGTATGGCGACCTCGATCTTTCCGTCATCGACGAGATGCCGCCGGGTCGGACACCGATTGAGACGCGGTGGCTTACCCCGGACCGACGTGGTGAGGCATTCGAGCATGTGCGTCGCGAGATTGCTGCGGGGCGCCAGGCGTTCGTCATCTGCCCGCTGGTGGAGGGCTCGGAGACCGTTGAATCGCGCGCGGCCACGGAGGAGTTCGAGCGGCTGCGCACGGAGGAGTTCCCGGAGCTGGCGGACCGCATCGTGATGGTGCACGGACGCATGTCCAGCAAGGAGAAGGACCAGGTGATGCGCGCGTTCGCCGCCGGCCAGGACGACCCCAACGGTGCGGCGATCCTCGTCTCGACCGCGGTGGTCGAGGTCGGCATCGACATCCCCAACGCCACCGTCATGGTCATCGAGGGGGCGGACCGCTTCGGGTTGGCGCAGTTGCACCAGTTCCGCGGCCGCGTCGGTCGAGGCCAGCATGCCTCGTACTGCTACCTGCTCGCCGACGACCCGAGTGCGGAGGCGGAGGAGCGGCTGTCGGTGATGGAACGGACGCAGGATGGGTTCGAGCTCGCGGAGGCGGACCTGGAACTGCGGGGCCCCGGCGACCTCTTTGGCACCGCGCAGTCCGGGCTCCCGAACCTGCGTGTCGCCAGCCTCCTCGATGCGCCGCTCATCGATGCTGCGAGGCGGGAGGCGGAGGCGCTGCTCGACGACGATCCGGACCTCGCGCGGCCGGAGCACCACGCGCTGCGCTACGCGGTCCTCAAGCGCTCCGCTGAGGTGTCGGGCGAGGTGCACTAGGCGGTCGGGATGTGTACAGGGATCGTTGTACTGAAATCCTCGCGCTCGAATCTGAGTGAAATTTTCCTGCGGTCGATTTGAACCTGAGCAGTGTGCGTTGCTCGACCGTTTGTGTGACTTTGTGACGTTCTTCACGACGGGCTCCCTATAGCCGCGCCGGTGGTTGCGCCGGGGCTCGTCTGGGCGTGCGGCATGGGAGTGGTGTAGCGCATCGGGGGCGGTGCGCTGAGGTGGGAGTGGCACTTCGGACCCTCACCCCACCCCGTTGAATGCTCGCTACGCTCGCGGGCTGGCCACCTCTCCCACTTCGCGGGAGAGGGGGGAACGGAGGGGAAGGGGAAGCGGAGCGAGCGCGGGGCCCTTAGTCCACCGTGATGAAGGCGGCGACGCCGGTGGTGAGGGTGCGGGTCTGGTGGCCTCGGCCGGTGGTGTCTTCGGCGAGGACGACGTCACCGGGCTCCGCGACCAGCGTGGAGCCGTCCCACGCGGTGGCCTCCATGCGCGCGGTGAGGTGGAAGATGTACTGGCGTCGAGGCGCGGGGTGCCAGTCCACGAAGGCGCCGGCCTCGTACTGCGCGAAGGTGATGCCCGATGCGCCTTCCGGCACGGTGGCCAGGCCGTCGCGCTCCAGCCACTCCACGGGGAGCTCCTCGAAGTGCGTCTCGTTGTCGTCGCCGGTGTACATGCGCATGAACTTCATCGCGGTGCTCCTGCTGCTCCGGTAGGCCCTAGTCGGTGAGGGGAACGAAGGCGCAGATGCCCTCGATGAGCGTGCGCGAGGTGTGGCCGCGGCCGGTGGCGTCTTCCGCCTGGAGGACGTCGCCGGGCTCCATGACGATGGTGGTGCCGTCGCCGAGGCCGATCTCGATGCTGGCGGTGAGGTAGACGACGTACTGCTTGCGTGGTGCGGGGTGGAAGTCCATGAACTGCCCGGCGGGGCGGCGGATGAACTGCACCGACTCAGCACCCTCGAGGGCCGTGCGTGTGCCATCGCGCTCCGTGAATGCGAGGGGGAGTTCCTCGATGTGGGATTCGTTGTCGGCGCCGGTGTAGATGCGGATGCGTTTCATGAGCCTTGCGTCTCCCCCTCAGCTTGCACGTCTTCCTTTGCATGCTTGATCGCCTCTAGCATTGCGTCGACAGGAGTCACGATAGCGATCCCGGAGTTAGTCTCGTCACGTGTTAGTCCGTCCTGCGTCGCATCGGAGACACCGTCATGGTCGCCGACGCTAAAGTGACCATGTACCAGACCGAGCAGCGCGAACTCGGGTCGAGAGAGCTGACGGAAGCGCCCGGTCTCCGGATGCGTGCGTATCGGACCATAGCTCAGGAACGCAGGAGACCCGCTCAGGCCGCCGATTGAGCGTGCTTCGATAAGGTACGCGAGCGCCTGCCCGAACTTCGTTGCCACCGGTTCCTCGGGCATCGCAGCGATGAAGCCTATTCGGACGATAGGGATATTCCGCGATGTGTTCGAATGCGACTGAAAAAGGCCGGCGATGAGGACCTCGTCACCAACGCCGACGTTCCAGCGCTCAACGGACTGTTCGTTAACAATGTGAGAGAGGGGGAAAAACAAGGCATCGGAGTCATCGAGTTCCTCAGTCACTTCAAACACGGCTACGTCCTTGGACGCATCGGGATGTGCGATCCATCGGTTCGCGGGGAGTCGCATCCAGTGAGCCGAGTCGGCTTGATTCACCCTGAGTAGGATCTGGTCGGGTTCGTCAGTGAACGGCCTCGAGAGTTCGAGTACGTGTCGCGCGGTTACTACCCAGCGGGATGTGACCTTACCGTTCTCGATCTCAGCGACAAAGAATGCGGTCCCGGCGAGTCGAGTCTCGCCGTCTGCTGTACTGAATCCGACGAATACGGTGCATCTGCGAATCTCGTCAGGAACCCGCATCGGCAACCCCCTCGGCTACGGGCGTGCTCCATTCTGGATCGAGTGCCCGAAATAACCTATCTTCCGCCACGTATAGACCCAGTCTAGGTTGTGCATGTTCCGTCAGGTCGCGGCGGCTAAGCGATCGGTAGCGCGCGCGTAATCGATTCGCGGTCGGATCACCCTTCCCTCGCACCTGGCTAACGAACGCTATGCGGCCTTGGAGGACATCAATGAACGATGTGTCAGGTCGGCGTCGGGAAACGCTCCGATAGTCCCATCGCTCTGAGAATTCCCGCTGCGCTTCCGTTAGTCCATAGCGCTCCCATGCATGGAGCATCGATCTGATTTGGCGAACGAGCCGTCGGGGGACGTTCGGACGCTCGTTTACCACGAGACCGGTGACGACCTGCCGCTGATGCCGGTGCTGTAAGCGGACCTTCGCCTCGTTAACGGCGAAGCCGTTCTGTTGAATGATGGTCTGAAGGGTGGCGCCGAGGACCGTATGCGCGGAGTCGTTCGGGTCCTTTCGCGCGATTGGTGTGGGAAAGGTCCTCCGTCTCGTCGAGATGGTGATGTCGTCAGCGTAGCGCGTGTATGTACAATCATACGCAGCGGCGAGCCGTAACAGCTGCGAATCGAGTTGCCCACACAACATGTTTGACACGATGGGTGAGGTGGGTGCTCCCTGTGGTAAGCAGTCGTCGACGCAGCAGATTGCCGCCAGCGCGGTAGCCACCTCGTCGGGTCGATTGTAGGGTCGGCTCCGAAAGAGGCCCCGTACTCGTCCGAAGTGAATCGTCGGGAAGAACTCCTCAAGATCCACATTGAGGACATAATTGCTTTGCCGATGGGCCATCGCATTCGTGACGATACTCCGTTCACGGGAGAAGCCATGCACCGGAGGCTTCTGCTGGTAGACCTCGGCGAGAATCTCCAAGAGCTTGCGCTGCAGTATCTTGAGGGAACCTGTGGGCGCTTTGATGAGCCGTGAGCCCCCTGCCCGTTTCGGGATTTCAAAGTGAACGTAGTAGTTCGGGCGGTTTCGAAACACAATCCAGACAAAGTCGCGATACTCGACCTCTAAGAGATCGGCCAGTTCCCTCGTAGTAGACAGGGAGAAAAACCGATCTCGCCAAGTTGCTCGATCTGAGACGAGATGAGGTGCAGGTACCCACTGAGGACTCAAGCGTGGCCTCCGATGGACTCCGCATGTCCGCGAGCGGTCACCGCCTAGCAGCTAAGCAGCCCAGCAGCACGGCGGTTCCTGCGTACCTCTTACCTTCTGCTGCGGGAACACAGCAAATATCAATCCGCATCGGAGGCCACGCCGCTAGGAATATACACATTGGCCGCTGGATGGGCATCAGCCAGCGGCTGGAAGGACGTTCAGATGACCCCCCACCCCCTCCTCTCCGCCTCCATCGACATGCACCTGCATGCTGCGCCGGATCCGTTTGCTGAGCGGCGGATGGATGCTCGGGAGTTGGTGCTGGCTGCGGCTGAGGCGGGGATGGGTGGGGTGGTGTTGAAGAGCCACGAGTACCCGACGCAGGCGATGGCGTGGGCGGTGGGGGCTGAGGTGCGGGCGGCGGGGTTTGAGATTGAGGTGTACGGGGCGATTGCGCTGGACCACGGGGTGGGCGGGCTGAATCCGGACGCGCTGGAGGCGGCGCTGCGCGTGGGGACGCGGGTGGTGTGGATGCCGACGTTCGATGCGGCGTGGTCGCGGGAGGTGTTCGGGCGGTTCCACAGTCGCGGGCCGGCGATCCGGGTGCTGGATGAGGCGGGTGCGTTGGTGCCGGTGTGCCATGAGCTGCTCGATCTGATTGGTGAGCATGAGGCGTTGCTGTGCACGGGGCACCTGGGGCCGGAGGAGACGGCGGCGCTGGTGCGGGAGGCGCGGGGTCGGGGGATCCGGACTCTGGTGACGCATGCGACGGCGTTTGGGATTCCTCGGGAGGTGCAGGAGGAGGCAGCGTCGCTGGGGGCGTACATCGAGCAGTGCGCGAACCAGGCGCGGGCGGATGCGTCGATGGATGCGCGGATTGTGGAGGAGGTGCGCGCGGTGGGGGCGGCGCATGTGGTGCTGTCGACGGACTACGGGCAGACGCACAATCCGGCGCCGGTGGAGGGGTTTGGGGCGTGGATGCAGCGGTTCCTGGACGCGGGGTTCTCGGAGGATGAGGTGCGGGTGATGACTGGTGGGAATCCTCGGGCGTTGTTGGGGTAGTCGGGTGGCGGCACCCGGCGGTGCGGAGGCCCCCTCACCCTGGCCCTCTCCTGCGATCACTTGTTCGCCGGGATACCCGGCGGGCGGGAGAGGGGGGCGGAGGATGAGGTGCGGGAGATGATGGGTGGGAATCCTCGGGCGTTGTTGGGGTAGTCGGGTGGTAGTACGCAGCGGTGCGGACCCTCACCCCGGCCCTCTCCCGCTTCACGGGAGAGGGGGTTCAGAGGCTTAGGGTGCGGGTGATGA
>JBJHDC010000134.1:0-7912 GCA_050486345.1 Dehalococcoidia bacterium
GAGATCAGACAGCTCGGAGAGCTCGGAGTCCCCTTCGAAGTCGATGCCGCCGGAGCGGAGGCCAGAGAGCCATTCCTGCTGCGTGTCGATCACGGAGACGAGGAGCACCTCCCCGGAGGGATCAAGGACCTCCGCCAAGAGATCAAGCGCTCCCAGCGCGAGACCGGATCCATCGATGGGGACAAGTGCACGGCTGAACATTCTGTGGCTCCCTCGCATTGCTCGTGTGCTCGTGAACGCGCGCGTGGAAGTTCCGTGCGCGCGCCTTCACCGTAGCAATGCCGGGTCCCGATGCGGCAGGGCACTTCGTCCACTGCGCATCGGGCCGTTCGGGCTACCCGCGTTCCATCGAACGATGTGCTCGCTACACGTCGAGACCGAGCAGTCGCTTCGCGTTCTCCAGGAGGATCTTGGGGCGCACCTCGTCGCGGAAGTCCACGCCCTCCCAGTCCCGCAGCCAGCGATCCGGGGTGATCACGGGGAAGTCGCTGCCGAAGAGTGTCTTGTCCTGCAGGAGCGTGTTGCAGTACTGGACCAGCAGCGGGGAGAAGTACTTCGGTGACCAGCCGGAGAGGTCCAGGTAGACGTTGGTCTTCACGCTGCAGATGGAGAGCTGCTCCTCCACCCAGGGGAAGGAGGGGTGGGCCATGATGATGGTGAGTTCCGGGAAGTCCGCGGCCAGGTCATCCATGTAGGGGTAGGGGCGGCCGTACTTGTTTTTCAGTCCGTTCTGGCCCGGCGTCCCTGCGCCGACGCCGGTCTGCCCGGTGTGGAACAGGACTGGAACGCCGAGGTCGCTAATGGTGCCCCAGAGCTCGGCGTAGGCGGGGTCGTTGGCCTCGAAGGCCTGCGTGATGGGGTGGAACTTGAAGCCCTTGAGGCCGAGCTCCTCCACGCAGCGCACGGCCTCGGTAACGGCGAGCTTGCCCTGCTTGGGGTCCACGCCGCCGAAGCCGATGAAGGTGTCCGAGTAGGTGTTCATGAGTTCGGCGGACCAGTCGTTGTGGTTCGGTTCGCCATCGGGTGGGTCGGCCACAGGGCCGGTGACCAGGAGCACGGCCATCATGTCGCGCTCTTTGTAGTACTGGTAGAACCCTTCCGGGTCCTGCGGCGTGGGCTCGCCGCGGAAGTACCGCTGCATCTGCCGCTGGCGCTCGGTCTCCGCCTCGCTCGGGCGGTTGACCGGGTGGACGTGAATATCGATGGCCTTGACCACGTTGTCGCTCCTCCTGCCGCCGGTGCTGATCGGCGTCGCCCGCCAGTGTAGTGATCCGGACGGCGCTGTGTCCGGGGGGGACGACGCGAGCGAGGCAGGGTCGCGTGATGCGCCCGGCGTCAGCCGGCTGCGTCGGCCTCGAACGGCCGCCCTGCCTCGAGCGACGTGCGGGAGCGGTCGGCGCGGCGCTGGGCGGCGAGGATGAGGAGCGCGAGGAACTGGACGACGGCGGCGACTGCGAGCATGACGCGGTACGAACCGCTGACATCGAGCAGCATGCCGCCCAGGAGGGGGCCGGCCGCGCCGGTGACGTTCAGGACTACCTGCTGCACTCCCATCAGCGTGCCCATGCGTTCCTCGGCATAGACCTCGGCGGCGAAGAGGCCATTGAGGGGCGCGAGCAGGCCGAGGGAGACGCCGGTCATTGCGATGAAGATGAAGACGAAGACCACCGGGCCGGCCGCGACCAGGAACGCGGTGCCCCCGGCGGCGACTCCGTAGCAGAGCGCGCTGGCGCCGGCGACGCCGGCCCACGTCGTAAGCGGGGAGAGGAACACCCGTCCGCCGAACTGGAAGAATCCTCGAAGGCCGGCAATCGTCGAGGCTGCGGCGAGCGAGAGTCCCGTCGCCTGCATCGCGGGCACCTGGTAGAGCGTGAGGGCGCTGCTGCCCAGGGACATGCAGCCGATCATCGCGAGGAAGAGCAGCACGCGGCGCTCGCCCAATTCGCGCGGGAGGCGGATGCCACGCCGGGGCTCGATTGCTGGAGCGGAACGCGGGGCCGGACGAGCGCGCACGAGCAGCGCGGCGGGGAGCGAGCAGAGCGCGAGGACGAGGACGAGCACGCGCATGGCGTCGCGCCAGTCGAGCGTGCCCACGAGCCAGCCGGCGAGCGGGTAGAACAGCGGACCGGCGAGCGCGCCGAGAAGGGTGAGGACGGAGAAGGCAGCAGCGCGTTGCTCCGGGTAAAGGCGAGCGGTGACGGCCATGGTGACGTGGTAGTAGAGCCCGCCGGACACCGCCCCGGCGCCCACGGTCCAAGCGATGACAAACTGCCATGACTCGCGCGCCAACGAGGCGGCGAACAGCATCGAACATCCCAGGAGCAGCGCGGCGAGGAGGACCGGGCGGGATCCGGCGCGATCCAGCGTGCGGCCGGCGACCAGCGCTCCTGCGCCACCGGCCAGGACGCTCAGCGAGAAGGCACCCGCGAGCAGACCGGTGGTCCAGCCGGTGTCCTGGGAGATGGGCCCGATGAATACCCCGAAGGAGTAGTACACCGCCCCGTAGGCTCCGATGGTGGTGAAACCGAGCAGTACCGCCGGCCACCAGAGAGCCAGCCACGCCACCGGGCGTCGCGCGAGCATGGGCGGGGTCCGTTCATGAGGCGCGCCTACGCCCGCCTCGCGCCTCCTCGAATCGCGGGCGGGAGGCGGGCGTGGACAGGAGCGGGCTAGCTACAGCCGCAGGAGCCGTCCGGTGAACAGCCGGGGCTGCTGTCGACGAACGTCAGTTCCTTCAGGCGGTCATCCGTGACCGTGTAGACCTCCCAGCGGAGTCCGTCCGGCGCATCGACCCACACCTTGTCCTGGGTCGCGTAGCAGCAATCCACGCCGTCCTCCACGGAGACCGGCATCCCTTCAGCACTCAGGCGCTGTGTCTGCCGCACCACCTCGGCGGTATCGAATACCTCGACGCCCAGGTGGTTCAGCGCGCGATCCGTGGAGGCGTCGGCCTGCTCCATGAGCACGAGCTTGAGCGGCGGGTTCTCGATCGCGAAGTTCGCGTAGCCGGGGCGCACCTTGTGCGGTTCTGCGCCGAAGAGCTCGCTGTAGAAGGCGATCGCCTCGTCCAGGTTGCGTACGTTGAGCGCGAGCTGGAGCCGGCTGGGGGTCTCGATACCTGTCATGACTGCCTGTCCTTCCGGTCGCGCCCTCATCGTGGCGAGATGCGCGCTACATCGATGATTGTCAATGTAGCGAGGATGCTTGATACATCGATGATTGTCAATGTAGACTCGTTTACATGACAAACACCGTGGCTACCATCGATCTCGCTGAGGCTGGCCCGGCCTGCTGCCCGGCGGTCCTCGACGGCGCGATCTCTGAGGCCGACGCGCAAGTTGCGGCGCGGGCGTTCAAGGCGCTGGGTGATCCGGCGCGGGTGCGACTGCTCTCGCTGATTGCCGCCGCGCCCAGCGGCGAGGCGTGTGTCTGCGATCTGGTGGATGCCCTGGACCTCTCGCAGCCGACGATCAGCCACCACCTGCGCCTGTTGCTGGAGGCGGGCCTGGTGGACCGCGACCGACGCGGCACGTGGTCCTACTACCGCCTGCGGCCGGAGACGGCTGAGGCGATGGCGGACGCGCTGACCTTCACGGCGCGGACGTAGCGCACCCCGGCTGGCAGACACCCACGGTCACGGTGGGCCCGCGACCGTGCTCCTTCGAAATGTGAGCCGCTACCACTCCACGAGCTTCCAGATCTCTGGCTCTAGCTCACCGCCGTCCGCGCCGATCTCGGCGAAGATTGCGACGGCGGACTTCAGCTGCTCCATGGATTCCTCGATGCGGCCGGCGGTGCGGAGGAGGTCGGCGAGGTTGTTGCGCAGTGCTGCCTCGCGGTGGCGGTCGCCCCGGCGTGTGCAGAGATCGAGGGCGTGAACGGTCAGGTCGGTCGCCGCATCCAGCTCACCACGGGCGCTGAGGACCAGCGCCAGATTGTTGCGCGCCGCGATCCCGGGTGCCGGATCTTCGAGCTCATCGGCCGCGGCCAGGCTATCGTTGAGGGACGCGAGCGCGGCGTCGTGGTCGCCTCGATGGGCGGCGAGGATTCCGGACATGTTGTGTGCCTGGGCAAGTGCGAGACCATCGGCGCCGGACTGTGCCAACTGCAGCGCCTGAGCCGCCAAGTCTGCGGCTTCCTCGTCACGACCCTGGCGGTGCACGGCGAGGCTCTGATCGGTCAGCACGCGTGCTCGCCAGACGTCGAGATCACCCTTGAGCCCGGCGGACGCGACGATGCAGTGCTCTTCGGCCAGCCGCCACGCGCCCATCCGTAGGTAGAGGCCCGCGATCTGGTGCTCGATGAAGCGCGCCTGCTCCGGCATCGTGAGGGCCGCGAGGGCTGCGGCGGCCTGGTAGCTCGCGAGCGCCGCGTGGTATGCGCCTGCGAGGGTCTGCAGCTCCGCGATCGCCTGGTGCAGTTCACGAACCTCAGGATGGCCGGACGTGAGCGCCGCCTGGAAGTAGGCCAGGGCCTCGACGTTCGCTGCAAGCGAGCGGGCGTGTTCGCCGGCGTGCTTGAAGTACTCCGCAGCGGCGCTGTCGTTGCCTGCCAGCCGGAAGTGCTGACCGATCAGTGCGGCTGCCTCGCCGTGACCGCGCGACGAGCGCCCGGCCAGCGCGGCGGCGACCCGGGCGTGGAGGCGACGGCGGCGCGGGACGCTGGTCTCCTCGTACACCAGGGTGCGCAGCTTCTCGTGGGTGAAGTCGTACGCGGGCTCCTCGTTCCGTTCCACGGAGGCGCGGAAGAATCCCTGGTGCGTGAGCCGCTCGATGGCGCCGATGGTCTCATCCTCGCTCCGAGCACTGGCTGCTCGCAGGGTCTCGAAGTCGAACGAGCGGCCAATCACGGCGGCGGTGCCGAGGATCTGTGCATCGACCTCGCTGACCCGCGCGAGGCGTCCCAGCAGCAGCTCTCGGATCCCGGTCGGGAGCGGTGCGTCCGTGCGGTCCGCGCCTTCCGCGCCATCCAGCAGGTCTGCGACAAACTGCACCACGAAGAACGGCAGGCCCTCGGTCTCCTGGAACAACCGGGATGCGTACGCTTCCACCGCCCCGGGATCGATTGAGGCTGACGTGAGTATCTGACGAACCGCGCCCTGGTCGAGCCGCCCGAGCTGGAGGTGCACGGCACCGTGAGAACGCCGTCGCTCTGCCACCAGGCCACGCAGCCGGTGACCGGTACTGAGATCCTCGCTGCGCCATGTCAGGAGCAGAATGAATGAACGGAGGTGGAGGCGGTGAGCGAGGTAGATGACCAGATCGGTGGTTGCCTCGTCCGCCCACTGCACATCCTCGATCGCCACGACGCCGGGCTGCTCGCCGCGCACGAGGGCGTCTAGCACGTTGCCGATGCCGTCGAAGAACCGCGCCCGCGCGGCCGGCGAGTCGAGGGGCGGCGGCACCGATGCGTCCGCGAAGGCCGGGACCAGGCGGGCGGCCTCTGCGAGATCGTGGGCAGGCAGACCGGCAAGGCGGGCGGAAGCATCCGGCATGGTGAGCCCGGCGCGCAGGAGGGTGATGACCGGCCCGTACGCGAGATTGAGCTCGCCGTCGTAGCAGGAGCCGTGCAGCGTCACGCCGCCGCGATCGTGCACCCGCGCGAGGAACTCATGCGTCAGCCGCGTCTTGCCGATCCCGGCCTCGCCCTCGATGACGAGCAGGTGACCGTCCGACCTGACTGCTGCGTGTGCATCAAGCAGCGACTGGAGCTCTGCCTCGCGCCCGGCGAACTCGAGATCGCCTGAGGCGGTACTGCCTTGCTGGGGCACGGTACCGAGGAGCTCCGGCATGGAGCTCGAGACCTGACCGGAGAAGATCGACTGATAGAGCTGGGTCGTCTCCGCGAGGGGGGCGACGCCTAGCTCCTCGTTCAACACACGCACGCACTCCCGGTACTGCTGCAACGCCGCTGCTCGGTCGCCGCGACCGGCGTGCAACCGCATCAGCATCTGGTGCGCGGACTCCTGCAACGGATCGAGGGTCAGCCGGCGGCGCGCGTAGAGCAGCGCTTCCCCATGCCGCCCCTGGTCTACGTGCACCTGCACGAGGTGGTCCAACACGGCGGCGAATTCCTCGCACAGTCCTTCAGCGACAGCTGCCTGCCAGTCATCGAAGTCGGGGCTGTCCCGCAGACTGAAGCCCGCGAGCAGATCGCCTCGGACGAGGGCGACGGCCTGCGTCAGGTCATCGACGCAGTCAGCGCACGGCTCGGATGCGTGCGATCGGTGCGCGCCTGCCAGCGCACGAAAGCGAGTGATGTCCAGCTCAACTCCGGCCGTATCGAGGTGCACCGCCTGCCGGTCCGCCTCCAGCCAGCGCCCTCCCAGGCCGCCGCGGAGCGTGGAGAGTGTGCGCCGCAGCGCGGACCGCGCGCTTTCGTCGTCCGATTCGGGCCAGAGGAGGACCGCGAGTTGCTCGCGGCTCTGCGGGCGACCCTCCACCGCCAGATACGCCAGCAGCGCGGTCGCCTTGCGCGTATCCACCTGGAGCGGTTGCCCGTCCACCTCGACCTGTGGCGGACCGAGGAGGGAGACGATCAACTTCGACACTGAGGGATCCGTTTCCCCGGATGCGGTCCGGGCCTGGACCGGGATCGTAACCGTAATGATACGCGCGTGATCCTCGTAACGATCTCGTAGCACCGTATCCGGCATGTTCCGCTCCGGGTCAGAGGACGGATGTCCAATGACGAATGAGAGGAACCGCCGCATGCCTCACCACATCCGACGAGCCCAACAAGCGACGCGCTCCGCCCTCGTGCTCGCAGCGGCCGCTGCACTGCTGCTGGCTGCCGCCTGCGGTGACGATGAGGACGACACGCCCGCACCCGCGACCGGAACGATCGAGATCACCGCCGTTGACTATGGATTCGAGGGCGTGCCAGAACGGGTGGCTGCTGGCTCAAGCTTTACGCTGACCAACGCGTCATCCATCGAGCTCCACGAACTGGTCGCCATCCGCATGGTGGACGGGGAGACTCGCTCGATCGAGGACCTCCTAGAACTGTCCGACGAAGAGTTGGACGAGGTCTTCGCGCCCGGGCCACCGGCGATGGTGCTGATTGCGATGCCGAACGAGGAGAGCTTCGCGGTGGTGGGTGACGGCACCTTCACGGAACCCGGCCGGTACGCGCTAGTCTGCTTCATCCCCACCGGCGCCGATCCGGATGAGTTCATGGCCGCCGCCGAGGCATCGTCTGACGGTCCGCCTGAAGTCGACGGCGGCCCTCCGCATGCCTTCGTTGGTATGTACGGCGAGGTCACCGTCGAATAGGCCGCACGCGAGGATGCCGGGCGGGTATGCTCCCGGCATCCTCGTCCGCCGTGGCGCGGGGTAGATGCCGATGTCCCACACTGCCAGGAACTACGCCATCCTCGCCTGGACCGCGCTGGTCGTTGGTGTCCTGGGCCTCAACCTCTTCTGGCCCCTGCCGGATCAAGATGAGCACTGGCCGTGGGTCGGCGGGCTGATGGCCTTCCCGGTTGCCGCAGCACTCGTTCTGATCCACCGGCCCGGGAATCGCGTCGGATGGGCGCTGGGACTCGTGAGCGTCTCCGCGGGGCTCATCTTCCTCATGACCTGGTACGCCGTGCAGTTCCCGGACGCGGCGCTCTCGCGTCACGTCGAGGCGGTCGAAAGTATCCCGGCCGTCACGCAATTCGTCGGTATCATCGCGCTCCTCTATCTCTATCCGTCGGGCTCATGCACGACGATCTGGTTCAGGCGGGCGTTCGCCACGTTCCTCGTGATGATGTCCTGCATGGCCGTCCTCTTCATGCTCAGTTCTTCACCCCTGCAGGTCACGGGCAGGCCCAACCCGCTGGGTGTGTTGCCGGATTGGTTAAGCAGCATTGGGGACAACGGCGGCATGCTCCTGGTGCCGTTCAGCGTGATCGGGGTCTGGTCGCTCG
>JBJHDC010000135.1:0-7898 GCA_050486345.1 Dehalococcoidia bacterium
GAGGAGCGTCTGCGCCCGGGTGCCGTCCTGGAGGTGCTGCACCAACTCCTCGACCGCGGTGGGCTGGTCGCCGGTGAGCTGGAAGTCGGATTCGAGCTGGAACGGGATCTGTTCCGCGGCTGATGGTTCGGTGGTCGTCACGTTCGGTCCTCGTGTGTCGCGCGGGGGGTGCGATCCAGTGTAGCGCGGGCGATGAGACCTCACCCCCCAACCCCCTCTCCTCCTTCGAGGAGAGGGGGAGACAGAGTGCTTAGCCTCGAGCCTGCTGTTCGAGCACGACGCGGAGCAGATCTTCGAGTGCGTCCAGTTCGGGCCGCTCGTCCATGGCCTGGCTCACAGCTTGCTCCGCATCGCGGCGGGTGTACTGGAGGGCCTGGAGGGCCTCGATGGCGTCGGCGCGGAGGTCGTCTGCGAGGGAGGCGACGGGGAGCACTGGTTCGCCGCTGGCATCGCGGAGCAGGGCCTCCTGCACCAGCTTGCCCTGCAGCTGGGCGACGATGGTCTGCGAGAGCCGCTGGCCGATCCCGGGTAGTTCGCGGAGGGATTTCACGTCCTCTGCCTCGATCCAGCGCGCGATCTCGGAGACCGGGCGTGTGAGGGCGCGGACGGCCTTGGTCGGGCCGACGTCGGGGACCTCAATGAACTTGCGGAAGAACTCGCGCTCAGCCTCGTGCTGGAAGCCGACGAGCAGGGGCGTGGGGCTGCGCTCGGAGACGTGGTACCAGGTGAAGATGCGCGTGTCGGGCTGGCCGACCATGGCGGTGATCCACTCGCCGGCGAACGCGGGCACGCGCACCTCGTAGGTCACGCCCTGCACATCGACCCAGGCGGTCGATGTCTCCTCATCCCAACGGCTCACGGTGCCGCAGAGTGCGGCGATCATCGGGCCATCGCCCGTTCCAGCTTCGCGCTGGCGAGCCGCGTGAGCGCTACCGCGATGGCATCGGTGACATCGAGCGGTCCGGCCAGTTCCGTGAGTCCAACGTGGACGAGCACCATTTGCTGCACCTGTTCCTTCGGGGAGCCGCCCCACCCGGTGACTGATTCCTTCACTTCGCGGGGGGCGAACTCGAAGACCGGGATCGAGGCCGCAGCTGCGGCGACCATCGCTGCCGCACGTGCCTCGCCGACGGCCATCGCCGAGCGGACGTTCTCCGCGACGAACTGCTGCTCAACGGCCACCTCGTGGGGCTGGAACTCCTCGATGAGTGCGCGGACGGCGTCATAGATGCGTCCGAGGCGCTCCGCACGGGGCATCGCGGCCTTCGTGCGCACGACGCCGCTGGTCACGAGCGTGCCGCCGCTACCGAGTTCATCGACGATGCCGTAGCCGGTCACAGCGAGGCCGGGGTCAATGCCCAGGACCCGGGGCGGGAGCGCTGTTGATCGCTGGACCATGGACACCTTCTGCGACACCCCGCCGCATGTTGTCCTTGTTACGGAGCCTACACCCATCCCGCGTCGCTCGCCGACGGCTCGTGTCACCATGTGGCCGAACCCGAAGGCGATGGTGTCCTACGAGACGCCTCCAGAATGTCCTTCGACGGGTCCAGGACGAACGGAGCGACACGCACCCGCGCCCCCCCGTTACGACTGAGCAGCAGCCTCCAACACAGCGTCATCGATCTCCGCGTTCGAGTAGACCCGTGACACGTCATCGAGGTCATCGAGGCGGTCGAAGAGGCGAAGCGCCTGTTCCGCCTGCGCAGGGTCGAGGTTGATACGGTTCTGGGGTACCTGTGCGGGTTCGGCGTTCTCGATGGCGATGCCGTCGGCCTCGAGCGTATCGCGGATGGTGTGGAGATCTGAGACATCCGTGATGATCTCGATGAAGCCGTCGTCGGAGACCTCGACATCGAGTGCGCCGGCTTCGATGGCGGCGAGCTGGATCTCGTCGGGATCGCTGTCGGCTGCGTTGACCGTGATCACGCCGCGCCGATCGAACTGCCACCCGACCGCGCCGGCATCGGCCATGTTGCCACCGTTGCGCGAGAAGACCAGTCGTACCTCGGCTACGGTGCGGTTGCGGTTATCCGTGACGGCATCGACGAGGACGGCGATGCCCCCGGGGCCGTAGCCCTCGTAGGTCACTTCCTGGAGCATGTCCGCGTCGCCGCCACCGGTGGCACGCTTGATGGCGCGATCGATGTTGTCGTTGGGCATGTTGGCGGCTTTGGCCTTCTGGACGGCCAGCCGGAGGTTGGGGTTCATCGCGGGATCGGGATCGCCCACCTTCGCGGCCATGGTGATGTCACGGGCGAGCTTGGTGAAGAGCTGACCGCGCTTCGCATCGGTCGCGGCCTTCTTGTGCTTGATTGACGACCACTTGGAGTGACCGGACATCGGGTGATCCTTCCCAACGGCCCCGCGGGCCTCTCCGACCGTGGCTCGCGTCGGTGCATCGGGGTGACACCGTGAAATGATGAGGTGCGCGAGCGGTAGGTATTCGTATGCTACCAGCGCCGCGCGGTTCTCGGAACTACTCGGACGCGGCTTTGCGGGTGCCTACGTGCGCAGGACGACGTTGTCGATTAACCGCGTGCCGCCGAAGCGCACCGCGAGACTGAGCAGCGCGTCGCCCGGTACCCGCCCGAAGCATTCCTCGAGGGTCTCCGCATCGGCCAGCGAGACGTAGTCGATGGAGGCGAGCGGCTGCGCCTCGATCTCACCTGCCACCAGGCCGCGCAGGACATCGGGGTTGCGGATGCCGTCGTTCCAGGCCGCCTCCGCGCGCCGCAGCCCGCTGGAGAGGGCGAGCGCCTGCTGGCGTTCCTCGGGGGAGAGGTAGACGTTGCGCGACGAGAGTGCGAGGCCATCGGGCTCCCGCACGATCGGGCAGATTACGAGTTCCACCGGTAGCAGAAGATCTGTGGTCAGGCGGCGGATGACGCGCACCTGCTGTGCGTCCTTCTGGCCAAAGTAGGCGCGATCCGGGCTAGTGGCGGTGAAGAGCTTGGTGACCACGGTGGAGACGCCATCGAAGTGACCGGGCCGTGCGGCCCCTTCGAGGATCGTTGAGAGGCGACCGGTGCTGACAGTGGTGCTCGCGTCGGGCGGGTACATCTCGTCCACCGCGGGGATGAACACCACGTCTACCCGCTCCTCCTCGAGGATCGCGAGGTCGCGTGCTTCATCGCGGGGGTAGCGATCGAAGTCTTCATTCGGCCCGAACTGGGTCGGGTTCACAAAAATGGTCACGACCAGCGACGCGCATTCCTCGCGCGCGCGGCGCATGAGCGAGCGGTGTCCCTCGTGGAGGTAGCCCATGGTGGGGACGAGCCCGACCGGCGCTGGGAGTTCACCTCGAAGCACCCGGTACTCGGCTACGGTCCGAACGACACGCGGGGACATGGTCAGCTCCGGCTAGCGCAGCAGCGCAATCAACGTCTGCGTGCCGATCTTACGTGCCGGGCTGGCGAGCGTCCTCGACCTCGCGGAGCACCTGCTCAGCGAGACTCATGTCGTGCTCGGCGGATGGCGTCATCTGACGGATGAGGCCGAGGGCGCGCTCATCCATGTAGAACGACTCGTCCGCCGTTGGGAACTCGCCGGCCTCCACCGCCTCGCGATATGCGGTGAGCGCCTCGCGCGCCGTGTTGCCCAGCTCGGCGAACCGGCGCGCATGGCGCGGCTTCATGTCGTCGTAGAGCCCGAGGAGATCGTGCACCACCTGGACCTGGCCGGAGCAGAACGGGCCGGCTCCGATGCCGATGGTGGGAATACGCACGCGCTGCGTGATCATGTGAGCGAGCGCGGTGGGGACCAACTCGAGGACGATGGCGTAGGCGCCGGCCTCCTCGAGCGCCTTCGCGTCCGCGATCAGGTGCACGGCGTCACGCGGGGTCTTCCCCTGCACGCGCCAACCACCGACGGCGTTCACCGACTGCGGCGTGAGGCCGATGTGGCCCATCACCGGGATGCCTGCCTCGACGAGACGTCGGACGGTGTCCGCCGAGCGCTGGCCGCCCTCGATCTTCACGGAGTCGCAGCCGGTTTCCTGCATGATGCGGGTCGCGTGCTTGAGGGCCTCGCGCCAGCCGCGCTGGTAGGAGCCAAACGGCATGTCAACGACCACGTGTGCGCGCTGCGTGCCTCGGACGACAGCCTTGCCGTGGTGAATCATGTCGTCCACGGTGACGGGAATCGTGGACTCGTATCCGAGCACCACCATACCCAGCGAGTCACCGACCAGCAGGATCGGAATGCCTGCCTCGTCAGCAAGTCTGGCTGTGGGGTAGTCGTAGGCCGTGGACATCGCGATGGGCTTGCCCTGATCGCGCATGCGCTGCAGGTCCACCACGCTGACGTGGCGTCGGGTGAATTCCTTGCTCATCGGTCCTCCTCCGTCCCGGTCACAAGCGATCCAGGCGGAACCGGCGCGGGCTTCGCGCCGCTACTGGGGGGAGACAAGTCTCGCTGCTGATTCACGGTTGTGCCTCTGGCCGCCACTGCGGGTCGACCGATCCCTCCGCACACCCGCAGGATAGCAGAAACGGTCGCTGCTGACGGCCCACCACACCATCACACTCCTCATCCGAGATCCGCAACGGCGGGTACTCCGGCAAGTGAGGTCGCCCTCTGCACACCTCGGAGCACCGCGCGCTCTACCGCGCGGGTGGCCATTGCCTCAAGTGCGGCGTATTTCGCCTCGTTGATGGGCTGCGCCTGCGTGGCGAGGGTGAAGATGACGTCGCCGTCAGCGGGGCGATGCGCGGGCCAGATGGTGCGGGCGAAGCCATCGTGCGCGACGGTGGCGAGGCGGTTCACCTGGGTCTTCGTGAGCGCGGCGTTGGTAGTGATCACGGCCAGCGTGGTGTTCGCGCCCGGTTCGTCCTGCGTGGCGGCATCGGCTCGGAGGAGTGCCTCGACGTCCATGAACCTACCGGCCTCATCGAGAGGTGCGGCGAGGAGACTGCCATTGCGCGGATCGCGGATTGCGCCGACCGCGTTTACCGCTACGAGCGCACCCACCACAACGCCTGACTCGAGGGTTTCACTGGCGGTGCCGATGCCGCCCTTCATCGCGCGATCGCGGCCGGCGAGCTTGGCGACCGTGGCGCCCGTGCCGGCACCGACGGAGCCCTCGGCGACGCGGCCGCCGGTGGCGCGTGTCGCTGCGCGGTAGCCGGCGTCAGCGTCCGGTGCCACAGGACGGCCGATGGCGAGGTCGAAGAGGATCGCTGCGGGGACGATGGGGACGCGCAGGCCTGCGACCTCGATGCCCACGTCCCGCTCGGCAAGGTAGCGCATCACGCCACCGGCAGCGTCGAGGCCGAAGGCCGAGCCGCCACTGATGAGAACGGCGTGCACCTCCTCGACGGTATTGCCGGGGCGCAGCAGGTCGGTTTCGCGGGTGCCGGGCGAGGCACCTCGAACGTCAACGCCACCGACGGTGCCAGGTGGGCAGAGCACGACGGAACAGCCAGTGACGGCGCGGCGGTTGGTCCAGTGGCCTACGCGGATGCCGGGGACGTCGGTGATGCCGTCGCGGCCGTCATCGACGGCCGTGCGGGCACGGCGTCCCGCCGCGGGCATGGGAGGAGCCTAGACCGCCTGCGCGGCCAGCACGCGCGCCGGGATGACCTCGTCGACGAACTCGAGGCAGTGACGCAGGTAGAGGTCGGGGGTCTGGCGGTAGCCGGTCGCGTGACCGGTGGCGCGCGGGATGATCCAGATGCGGTCGCGCTCATCGAGCGACCCTGCCGCGACGTTGAGCGTGTGCATCATCGGCACTTCGGCGTCGCGCTCGTTGTGGATGAAGAGAATTGGCGCGCCGGCGTTCTGTACGACCTTGATGGGGCGGAGCGCATCGATGTCAGAGCGGAAGAGCCGACGTGCGAGAAACGTGGTCAAGGCGAAGAGCGGCCTGGGCAGCTGCTGCCAGCGGTGGCGCAGGTATCCGCGCATGGTCATGAACGAGGAGTCCGCGATGATGGCGGATACCTCGGACCCGTGCGCCGCCGCGGTGATGGCGAGGGCGGCGCCGAAGCCGAAGCCGTGGAGGACCACCGGGGCCTGTGGCTCGCGGCGCTTCACGTATGTGACGGCGGCCTGGACATCGAGGTACTCGGTGCAGCCGAGCGGGTCGCGCTTGCCCGCCGATTCGCCGTGGCCGCGCAGGTCGAAGGCGAAGACGGAGTAGCCGCGGCGGACGTAGTCGCGCTGGAGGTGGAGGAGGCGGCGATCCGCGTCGCCTCGCGTGGCGCCGCAGTCGTGCACGATGACGACGGTCCCGCGGGCCGAGGGGCACTCGAGGAACCAGCCGCGCAGGGTCAGCCGATCGACGGTGAGGAACTGGATTTCTTCGTAGCGTAGATCGAGGTCGCTAGGCGAGCCCTGCACGCGCCGTCGTTTGGACGCCGTCATGCGGTCAGCCAGCAAGAGGAGGAAGAACGTGGCCGCAGCCACGCCGATGATTCCCACGAACAAGAGGAACCAGAACATTGGTTGTGTGTGCTCCCCGCCCAGCGCCGCTCCTCGGGTGGTGGTCCCGTCCACGGCGCTCGTGGAACAGTACCAATGTGCGGCCTGGCAGGCAAGTGCGTCACTGACCCAGAGACTCTATCGATACGGGATACGATTGCCTAATGAACGCAACGAATCATCCAGGCCGCGGGTATCGCTACCAGAACGTGAAGATCAGCGCTGCGAGACCGAACCCGATGAACAACGCACCTGCGGCGAAGCGGATGAGTGAGCGTCCGACGTAGCGCGTGATCCTCGTACCCGCGAGGATGGCGAGGCCATTCACGGCGACCATCGCGACGGTCGCCCCTACCCATACGAATACGGCTGCGTCGCTCTGCAGGCCGGCGAGCGAGAGCGTGGCGACCTGGGTCTTGTCACCGAACTCCGCGAGGAAGAAGAACGAACCGAGAGCGACCATCACGCGCATCCGCGAGTGGTTCGAGGTAGTCACGTCCTCGTCCCTAGCATCTTCATCACCGGCAAGGAGTATCCAGATGCCGAAACCGATGAAGAGAAGCGCCGCCACGACGGCTACCACCTGATCCGGCAGGAGCTCCCCGGCGACGCCCCCCACCAGCACCGCGAGTCCCATGAGCAGCGCGGACGCCACCGCGACGGGGATGAGCACCATCCACCAGCGGTAGCGCGTCGCAGCGGTCAGGCTGAAGAGCATCGACTTATCGCCAAGCTCGGCGAGGAACACGATGCCGAACGCGCTGAGTAGCGCCTCCATCAGGCATCACCCCGCAACGTGCTGCGGCATCCATCGAGCGATCCATGAGGAGTGTGGAAACACGTCACCATCAGTCCCTTCATTGAGGCGCTGCGGTGACGGCCGGGAGCGTGATTGCTGAGACGCTTCGACCACCACGCGCAGCACGCGTGTATGAGTCGAAGGTCTCGTCCACCTGGCCGGAAGCCGGGCCGCGCCACCGCCCTCAGCGGAGGGAGTATGTCGATGACGCGCGAGGGACTACTCCCCTTCGCCCGGCAGCATATCGGATCACCTGTCGTGGGGCTACCGGCGCTGACAGCCGGTGCAGAAGTGCGTGGCACGACCGGCGACCACCGCGCGCCGGATGATGCCACCACAGCGGCGGCATTCCTGGCCGGTGCGGCGGAACACGTGCACGTGGATGTGGTGCATACCCTCGCTGCCCAGCCCATCCAGGTAGTCGCTGAAGGAGGAGCCCCGGTCACCGAGTGACTCGAGAAGCGTCTCGCGCACCGCCGCATGCAGGCGCTCTGCCCGCTGGGGCCCGACACGCCCGGCCGGCGTGCGCGGATCGATCCGCGCAATCCAGCAGGCCTCGTCGGCGTAGATGTTGCCGACACCGGCGGCCACTGCCTGATCGAGCAGCACCCCTTTCACCGGCGCGCGGCGTCCGCGCATCCGGCTCAGGAGCCACTGTGCTGTGAACGCCTCGGAC
>JBJHDC010000136.1:0-7881 GCA_050486345.1 Dehalococcoidia bacterium
CCGCCCTTCCCCCGCCGCGCCGCCGCGCCCCACCCCCCCCCCCGGCCCGCTGCCGCACCCCCCCCCCCCCCCCCCCCCCTCCCCCGGCCCCGGGCCGGACCAGGTAGCAAAGTCCGCGTGCTCATCGAGCGGCTCATTGATGCGCTGGACGTGCAGCATGCCCGTCCCCGGGTCGATGCGCGCGCGGATCAGCGCACCATCACCCGCTACCGCCGCCGCACAGGGCCCGTTCGGCTCCGCGCCGTCCGCGATGCGACTCCAGCGCTGGCGCACCACACCCAGGTCCCGGTCAGAGACACGCACACGCAGTGCCGGGACCACACTCGGCTGGCGCTGCGAAGCGAGGAGTGTCGGGGAGGCGGTGAGCATGTGTCCCCTTTCGTCGACGGGGTGCTGGATTGCTGGTGAAACGCCCGTCACGTCCTTCGACAGGCTCAGGGCGAGCGGAGCAAGCACTACCGTCAGGACACCGAGGCCGGACGCGCGCTCGAGGCAGGGATTGATTTCCCGTTCATCCTGAGCCTGTCGCAGGACGCGCCCGGCGGGCGCGCGGGAAATCGATCCCGGGCAGTGTGGCGCTCACCCCTCACTACCCCTCATGCGTCCCCGCCACCAACCGCCGGCTCCGCAGATGCCGGTCGCGGCCGTGGCGCGCGAGCCCCCGCGCGAACGCGGCGAGCCGCTCCTGCCCCCACGTCAGGTAGTGGCGCCACGCGTCATCGCCACCCACGTTGATGCGGTTCGTGGCGTACGAGGCCCACTCGATCGCCGCATAGGCCGCCACACCCGTCGCCAGCAGATCGTGCAGACGCTCCGGAACGGTGGTGCCCTCCGCATCCAGCGTGTGCAGCGCCGAGTAGCGCACCAGCACCTCCTCGGCTCCCGCCGGCAGCCGCGCCGTCTGGAGCGTGAGCACGTCACCCCACACGCTCGAGGTGACCAGCGAGGGCGGGTACCGCCCCACCGGGTACTCCACCGCCTCGATCGCCACCCGGTCCACCAGCGTTGCGATGTCGATCTCCCGGCTGCCCGCCTCGGTCATCAGCATCGCCGTCGCCTCGCGCGGAGCGGCCAGCGACAGCTCCCGCAGCGCACGCTCAATGTGGCGGTCCAGCACCTCATCCGCCCACCGCTGCTGCTCCACATCGGTATCGCGCAAGTCCAAACGCACCCGCGCCCGCAAGTCATCGAGAGTGAGTTGTGACATTGCGCCCCCTTCCTCAAACGGGCACCCGATCCCGTTCATCCTGAGCCTGTCGAAGGACGCCGCGAAGCGGCGCGGGATCGGGTGCCCGCCCTACGCTCCCACCGGCCGCACGCCCACCAGCCGCGCCAGCTTCAGTTCGTTGAACAGCGCCGTCGCCACGTACCACTTCACCCGGAACCGCGTGGCATCCTTCGTCTCCAGCGCCCCCACGCGCTCCACCGTCAGCCCGCCGGGCCCCGTGAGGCCCGCCACCGCGCCCTCGCCCAGCTGCAGCGCGTAGATCGTGGAGCAGTCGTCACTCATCCCCACGGCCTGGTCGTCCGCGATGAAGTCGTTCACCCCCACGGGCACGCCGTCGTAAAACTGCACCATCCGCCCGAACTCATCGCGGTCCTGCTCAATCACGCCGCTCCCCGCCGTCCGAGCCAGCGCGTTCAGCGACCGACGCGTCCGACGCGAAACCAGCAGCAGGTCCGGCTTCCCGCCCCGCACCGTATCGATGAGCTCGTCCAGCTTCTCCAGCGTCAGCGCGCCGCCGTCGTCGCCCATGCTCACCGTCTGACTCCCCGCGCACAGCGCATCCAGCCCGTCGAACGACGCCGCATCATCGCCGCTGTCACCCTCAATGAATGCGCGGTCAAACTCCTGCTGCACCGCCTTCGCCTTCAGCGACACGACGGCGGCCTCCAGGTCCTGCACGTTGTTTCGCGTGCGCGCCAGGTACTGATCCACATCGGCGTCGCCGCCCAGGATCTTCAGCACCGCCGTCTGCTGTGTGAACGTCGGCGTGCTCTCCGTCCAGTCATCGCCCACCTCGAAGAACCCCGCAGACGCCGCCACGTTCTCGCGGTTGTAGGTCAGCCCGTTACCCACGATCTCGATGAACGGCAGCCGCTGCAGCACCGGCGAATCGAAGACCACCGTCTCGACCACCCCCTCCAGCAGCACATCATTGGAAAGCTTCGCGCCCTCCACCAGCGTGAGCGCCATCTGCGTCCCCCCTTCCGCACCCGCGTCATCGCGCCGGGTGCCTCGCGAGTTGAGGGTGCGGCGTGGGAGCCGCTGCGCAGAGGGGGATGTGGCACAGCGGTGCCTTCATGCAGGCTGCAAACTGACGCTACAGATACGGACAACATTTGTAATTGACCGAGGTGATCCCGCGGTCCACAATCTGCGCGATCCGGCCACTCATCGGCCGGAAGCCGGCGTCCGAGGGCGGGAGCCGTCCGCTGCGGCGCGCCAGAAAGTTGCAGTCCCGCCATGCACTCCCTCACCCCCTACCGCGCCGCCCCCGACACCTGGGTGCTCCCCTCCTACCTGGAGGTCCCCGGCATCGGCCTCATCGTCGTGAACTCCTATCTCATCGAGAGCGAACAGCCGGTCGTCATCGACACCGGCATGCCCATCGTCCGCCAGGACTTCCTCGAGACACTCTGGTCGCTCATCGACCCGCAGGACGTGCGCTGGGTCATCCTCACCCACGACGACGCGGATCACTCCGGCAACCTCATCGAGACCATGGCCGCCGCCACCAACGCGAAGCTCGTCACGCAGTTCATCGGCTACGCCCGCCTGGAGACCGCCTACTACATGCGCCCGGAACGCATGCACATCCTCAACCCCGGCGAAATGCTCGACGTAGGTGATCGCAATCTTGTGGCGCTGCGACCGCCGTTGTTCGACTCCCCGGCGACCTTCGCAATCTTCGATGGCAAGTCGCGCGTGCTCTTCAGCGCGGATTCATTCGGCGCATTCATCCCCACGCTCGGCGAAGACGCACTCGACATCCCGCAGCAGGACTACTGGGCCGGCTTCGACCTCTTCAACCGCGCCAACCATCCCTGGTCCGCGTGGGCAGACCCCGCCAAAATCGAGGTCGTCCTCAACGACATCCGCCAGCTCGACCCTCAGGTCATCGCCGGCTGCCACTCCCCCATGATCCGCAACCGCACAGACGAATTCCTCAAGAACCTCCACGCCCTCATCGGCCTCGAACCCCTCCTCGGCCCAGACCAGACAACCTTCGCAGAGATCATCGAGGGCATGCGAGCGGAGGCGGAGGGGCCGCGGGCGGTCTGACGGGCGGAACGCCCGAGCTAGCGCGCGCGTTGCGCGTCGAGCGCATCGGCGAGTGAGATCAGGGTGTCCGGGTACGCACCACGGAACATCGGATGCTGGGACTGCAGAGCAGCGACCAGCTCCACCGGAATCGCGCTCATCCCCCACCTCGCACCGGCCAGGGCGCCGGCCACCGCACCCACCGTGTCCGCATCCTCGCCGAGCGACACCGCGCGCCAGACAGCATCCGCGAAGGTGTCCGCGCCGGACACCGCCCAGAGCGCGCCGGTCAACGTGTGCAGGGCCCACCCCGACATCGGCGGCCGGGTGCCGGCCTCTCCCGCCGCTGTGACTGCCTCACGCACCTCGTCAACGCCGGCCCTCGCGGCCACCTCGTCGAGTGCGGGGAACTCACCGTGCAGCGCGTCCCAGAGCATCGAGGCAAACACGCCGCATGCGTCCCTGCACGAGCGGTTCGGATGCGTCACCTCCGACTGCCACCCCGCCAGCACAGCAGCCTCCGCACGGTCGCGAGCCACCAGCGCAACGGGAGCAACGCGCATCAGCGAGCCGTTGCCCGCAGCATTCTCCGGCAGCACGACGATCGCCTCATCCCACCGTGCACCGGCGGTGACCCGTCCCAGCACGGATCGGGTTTGGTTGCCCACATCGGCCGCATCGCGAGCCCACGCCGCGAATTCCTCGGCGAGCAACTGCTGATCGATCGCACCACCTTGCGCCTCAAGGTGCCGCGCGAGCACCAGCGCCATCTGCGTATCGTCCGTGAACTCCCCCGGCGCCCAGTCGAACACCCCGCCACCGGGCATCCCGAACAGCTCCTCCCGCCGCCCGGCGATCGCATCGGGACTCAGAAACTCAACCGGCGCCCCAAGCGCATCGCCCACCGCGAGACCCACCAGGAGCCCCCGCGCCCGATCAGCATGTTCCATCTGCTCGGCCATCCACACACACCTCGTCATCTCCGGCTCGCGAACAGCGGCCGCGCTGAGAATACGCTAGGCGTTCATCGTCCCGGGCGAATCCACCTTCGCCGAAATCATCTAAGACATGCACGTGTCAGCAGAGGGCCCGCGCGTGGGGCAGGGTTGTGCACCCCCGCTCCCGCACCCACATCGCGCCATCCGCGAAGTGCCCGGAAGGAATGAGGAACACCACGATTTTGCCCCCGGCCCCGTCTGCGACTGTCCGCTAAGGCGAGCAAGATGTCCCATGCGATAACGCACAGATGGCAAGAGTGTTGAGCGTCGAGACCTCTGTGCTGGTATCGGTGGGCCGCCTTCGTGCCACCGTCGCCGCGAGAGCAGCGGGTAGGAACGGCACACAAAAGGGGAGTGCCCCACGGCGTCTACCGCGGGGCGCCCCCCTGTCTCGATGCGACCTCCCGTGGCACAAAGGCCCCACGCTGGATCCAATCAGCTATCTGTATCGCTAACGTCACAGCGTCTCGTGCCTGATCTTCTGTGACTTGCGCGACCGTATCAGCCTCACCGTGGCGCGGTTGCGATTGCCAGAGCAGCTTCAACTGCTGAACGAACGCATCAACAGCGTTCGCGCCACGTCTCGGCTCTAGCCGAACCTGGAACTTATGGGGGGCCTGCTCGATTTCTCGAATCATCGTCCCGAGGGTTGCGGTCGCATTGGCCGGAGAAACGGCTGGTTGGAGTACGGCCTCCACCGCTTTCACTGCTTGGCTGTACGCCTCATCGGCATTGCCACCGACCCCCCAGGCCTCACGCCAACCTCTGCCGAGATGCTCGGCAGCCACATCACCGACGGATCGGACGTGGTCAGCGAGATCCACAAGCGCTGGGAGCACCCGACGAACGAGCCGAGTCCCGTTCGCAGCACTCTCGACTCTCCAGACCGAACCACCCCGATCGAGCATCGAACTCAGATCCGACGTGCTCTCCCGGGAGATCGACGCTACCTCGAGTAGCCAGTTGACTACGTTAATGAGCACCCAATCGGAGGCGGCGCATTGCTGCATAAGGATGTCTCCCTGCGCGTTGACGGCCAGCTTCAGGTCGAGCTCTATCGTCTTGATGGCGCGATCGTTCCACCCGCCCCGGGATGCTCGCAATAGATCATTCACCCATTTCAATAGGTGCGGCTTGAGCCACGGGGGTACGCCTTCGGTCAGTGCCTGATAGTCGCGCGAGTCGTCACCGTCTCTGGCACTTAGTGGCACATACTGGCTCATTTTCAATCTCCGCCGAGATATCGGGGTGCAATTAGGAACTACTATACTGAATAGGCACATGCTCCGGGTGTAGGTCTCACTTCGCAAAGTCCCCTGCTGGCCCCGCTACACTCCCCCACGGAGGCACCCCCATGACCACCATCACCACCACCCACGGCGACATCGAGGGCGCCGACCGCGGCGGCCACCACGCCTTCCTCGGCGTCCCCTTCGCCGCACCGCCCACCGGCACGCGCCGCTTTCGCGCCCCCGAGCCCCCCGAGCCCTGGCCCGGCGTCTGGGACGCAACGAAGACCCGCGCCAGCTCCGCGCAGTACGAAAACCCCATGCAGGGCTTCGCCGCCGAGGGACCGAAGGACGAGGACTGCCTCTACCTCAACGTCTTCACCCCCGCCCCGGACGCCAGCCGCCGCCCCGTCATGTTCTGGATCCACGGCGGCGGCTTCACGCACGGCTCCGGCTCGCGCCCCCTCTTCGACGGCGGCCGCCTCGCGGAGCGCAACGATGTCGTCGTCGTCACCGTCCACTACCGCCTCGGCGTCCTCGGCTTCACGTCGTTCGAGGGCATCCTGGAAGGCGCGACCGCCAACGCCGGCCTCCTCGACCTCATCGCAGCACTCGAGTGGGTGCGCGACAACATCGAGGGCCTGGGCGGCGACCCCGATAACGTCACCATTTTCGGCGAATCGGCCGGCGCCAGCCTCATCATGAACCTGCTCGCCATGCCCGCCGCGCGCGGCCTCTTCCACCGCGCCATCTCCCAGAGCGGCAGCGGCCGCAGCGCCAGCCGCGAGGATGCCCGCACGAAAGCCGAGATGACCCTGGAAGCGCTCGGCCTCGACCTCCCCCGCGCCGAGGAGCTGCGCAGCGTGTCGGTGGAGCAGATCCTGGAAGCGCAGCAGCGCGTCGAAGAAATCATCGGCAACGATCAGCCCCGGCGCATCGGCCCCGTCCGCGACGACGTCACCCTCCCGGTCACCCCCTTCGAGGCCGTAGAGGCGGGCCTGGTAGCGCACGTCCCGCTGCTCATCGGCACGAACCGCGACGAGATGAAGCTCTGGTCCGGCATGCAGCGCAAGCGCGAGCCGATCACCGACGCCGATCTCCCGCAGATGGTCCTCCGCGCCATCCCCGCCGCCACTCCGGACGCCGCCCCCGCCATGATCGAGGCAACGCGCGAGAGCCGCCGCACAGCCGGCCTCCCGCACGAAAACACGGACATCCTTGACGCGCTGCTCGCAGCAGCCCGCTTCGCTGCCCCCTCAATCCGCCTCGCACTCGCGCAGAGCCAGCACCAGCCGCACACCTACCGCTACCTCTTCACCTGGGAATCACCGGCCCGTCGAGGCGCCCTCGGCGCCTGTCACGCGCTGGAGATGGCCTTCGTCTTCGGCACCCTGGACGCCCCCACACAGGACAAATTCGCCGGCACCGGCCCGGAGGCCGAACAACTCTCCGCGCACATGATGGACGCCTGGACCGCCTTCGCCCGCACCGGCAACCCCTCACACGACGGCATCGGCGACTGGCCGGCATTCGAACCCACCCGCCGCACCACCATGCTCCTCGGCCGCGAATGCACTGCAGAGGACAACCCCTTCGGCACAGAGATCGATGCCGTGATGCCGTTCGTATGAGCGCCCTAACCCCTCTCCCGCTACGCGGGCGAAGGGCACCAGCGGTGACAAGTTCCTACCGTCTGTATCCCCGCTCCCACCAGTGGGAGAACGGCAGCCGGAACCTGACTACTCCCCGATTCCCCTCGTCACCGTGTGGGGGACCAGCGGTGACAAGCTCCTACGTTCCATCACCACACACCAGCCAATTCCGAGAGGGGCCCGTGGTGAGGGTAAACAACGCGCGCTCAAGCGCCCCCACCGGGTCAGCCTCCACCGATGCTGCAGCAGCCGGAACCTGACTACTCCCCGATTCCCCTCGTCACCGTGTGGGGACCAGCGGTGACACGCTCCCACGTTCTGTCTCCCCTCTCCCGCGAAGTGGGAGAGGGGCCGGGGGTGAGGGGCCGCATCGCGCGCTCCAGCGCCCCCACCGGGTCAGCCTCCACCGTCTCCGCTGGGAGCCGAATGACGCGAATACCCAACTCTTCCAGGATCCGCTCCCGCGCCCGATCACGCGCAGCCTGCGCGGGTCTCCGATGCACACCACCATCGATCTCGAATCCCAGCTGAAGCGCCTCACAGTAGAAATCCAGCACGAACGGCCCGACAGGGTGCTGCCGCCGAAACTTCAGCCCTCGGAATCGACGGTCTCGCACAACCTCCCAGAGCATCCGCTCGCTCAGGGTCGCCTCCCGACGCAACCGCCGCGCCGAAGGCACATTGTGCCGGTGCCGTCTCTCATCACTCATGGCGACCGGACCCTACCACCCTCCCCT
>JBJHDC010000137.1:0-7706 GCA_050486345.1 Dehalococcoidia bacterium
CCTCGAAGATGCCGCCAATGGTATCCAACGCTTCGCGAGTGCGGTCCACCTCCGCGATCATGGCTTCTTCCACGCTGGGGTCCGCGACGCGCATGGGCGAGGCGTCCACAGCCGCCCAGTCGATCTCGGCCGGCGGATTCGCACGCACGGAGCCGAGAGCCAGCGAGTGCGAACGTACCTCGATGCCCAGCGCCGCGAGCATCGCGCGGGCGACTGCGCCGACCGCTACTCGTGCTGCAGTCTCGCGCGCACTCGAACGCTCGAGGATCGGGCGCACGTCGTCAAAGCCATATTTCTGCGTCCCGGCGAGGTCCGCATGGCCGGGGCGGAGCAGCGTCACGCGCTCTACCTCGTCACCGACCGGCTCGGTCGCCATGCGCACGCGCCAGTTCGCGTTGTCGTGATCACGGTTCACCAGGTGGAGGGCAATAGGGGAACCAATGGTCAGGCCATGCCGCACGCCAGAAATGATGGCGGCGCGATCCGTCTCGATCTGCTGCCGCCGTCCGCGCCCGTAGCCTCCCTGACGCCGACCAAGGTCCGCGGCGATCAGGTCCTCGGAGATTTCGACCCCGGCAGGTGCCCCCTCCACGATCGCCATCAAGCCCTTGCCGTGAGACTCACCCGCTGTCAGCCATCGGAACCGGCTCATTGGCGGGGATCCTCGTGCTGATGGGGAACGCTCACCGCCTGCTGCTCAGCCGCGACCGCGCGGGCGGACTCGACCTCTGCAACGGAGATAATCGCAATCTGATCGGGGTCCACGTCTACACCCTGTGCGCGTTCCCGCGTCTCCCATTCACTCAGGAGCTCTTCCACTTCGCCGTACTCCCAGTCAGACCACGCTGCCGTCTCCCGATCCACTGTGGTGGTCAGCAGGCACGGCGTCCGAACATTGCCCTCTTCATCGCGGAACTCACGCAACACGTCCACCTGCACTTGCTGGAAGGAGACGTACGGTACCTCGTACATCAATCGTTCCACCATTCGCACAGCCGCGCGCCTGGCGACCTCCTCGGCGGTTCCTACCTCCACGCGCTCACCCTGAACCACCTGCACATCCGGGTCCACAAGCAGCGAGACGCGCGCGCGATCGCGGTCGGCCGCGACCACCGCTGCCGTATGCAACGCGCGCCAATCGGCTGGTGGCGTTCCGCGGGGCGGCCGAGAGTTGCGCCAGCCCTCGAACGTCTGGTCCAGCAGCTCATCAAGCGCGCTCTGGTCGCCGGCCGCCACCACACGCCGCCAGTGGTTCGCGACGAGGCGTCCCTGAACGATCGCGATCCCGACCACGATGAAGATCAGCAGGCAGATCACCAGCGCCAGGCCGAGACCCATGCTCCGCTCCTCATCCTCAACCGCGGATACCCACTGTCGCACGGGTTGCGACGGCACGGAACGCGGATGCAGTCAGGCCTCAGTTTCCCGTGAACTGTGTTCCGCGTCGAGTACCTGACCTGCGAGCGCCGTCTACGTACGGGCTGCCAAGGCCATTCGCGCTGCTTCGTACATCACATCGAGCGGCGCTTCATATCCAGTCCAGAGGCGGAATGCCTCCGCGCCCTGGTGGATGAGCATGTCTAGCCCCCCCACCGGCACCGCCCCGGCCTCATACGCCGCGCGCAGGAACGGGGTCGCTTCTGGTACGTAGACGAGGTCGAATGCGACCTGCCCCGGCTGGAACCACTCAGCAGGCAGTGGGTTGCCGTCCTCATCCGGCCCGTGGCGCATCCCCACGGACGTCGACTGCACGATCACCTGCGCACTCCGAGCCGTAGCTCGATACGTCGCGTCCGCGGGATCGAGCGGGGCGAAGCGGAGGTCGAGGTCGCTCCCACCGAGGTCAGCGAGCGCTGCGGCTCGTTCGGGGGTGCGGTTGGCGATCGTGACACGTTCCGCGCCACCCTGCCGCATGGCCACCACAACGGCACGCGCCGCGCCACCCGCCCCAATGAGCAGAACATGCGCGCCCTCGATGGTCGCTCCCGCTGCCTCCAGTGCACGGCGGATGCCGTGGACGTCGGTGTTGGTGGCGTGCAGCACCCCGGCCCGGTTCACGATGACGTTCACCGCACCCACCTGCTCCGCCAGCGGGTCCGGGTGGTCGATGAGGCGCATCGCATCCACCTTGTGGGGGACGGTCACATTGGCCCCCATCAGGTCGCCGGAGCGCAGGCGTTCGATAGCGATCGGCAGGTGGTCGGGCGGGGTGTCCCAGGCCTCGAACCGTGCGTCAATCTCGAGCGCGTCGAGCGCCGCTTGCTGAAACGCAGGTGAGAGAGAGTGCGACACGGGGTGGCCGAGTAAGGCGATCAGGCGGGTCACGCTAGAAATCTTCCTGGCCGCAGCCAGACTCCCGGAACGCTTCCACGTTGATGTTGTGCTGATCCAGCGTCTCCGCGAAGAGATGACGTCCGTCACAGTCCGGGTGCGCCACGAAGTAGTAGTACTCGGTTACCTGGGGCCGAATCGTTGCGATGATCGCGCCGATCCCGGCGTTCGCAATCGGTCCCGGCGGGAGGCCGAGGTACTCATACGTGTTGTATGGGGAGTCCAGCGCCAGATCAGTGATGGTGAGTTCGCGCTTCCAGTAGCCGTACTCCGCCACACTATCCTCGCCACCAATCGGGTCGACCGAGACGGCGTACTGCACCGTGGGGTCGGCCTGCAGTGGCATGCCGATCTCGAGCCGGTTGTGGAAGACAGAGGCGACCGTACCCTGTTCCTCCGGGTGAACCGCCTCCCGCTCCACGATCGCTGCCAGCGTGAGGATCTCGTGGAGCGTCCAGCCAAGTTCCTCCGCCTCTGCGATCAGCTCCGGCGTCACCTGCTCCTCGAACGCATCGAGCATGGCCTCCAGCAATGAGAGCGCCGTCGTATCGTCGTCAATCTCGAAGGTTGCTGGCAGCAGGTAACCCGTGAGGTCTGCGCCCTCTGGTCGCAGATCGAGGAAGGCGAGGTGACGCTCTGCACGCTCCGCTCGTAGTGCGGCCTGCCACTCCGCGGCAGTAGCGATCTCTTCGGCCACGAGGATCGCGCCGATCTCTTCCACGCGTAGCCCCTCGCGGAACGTAATCACCTCGCGCAGGTTGGGCCCCTGTTGGAGGCGGTACCAGACCTCGCCGGTGGGCAGGTTCGCCGCTAACGCGTAGCGCCCGGCCTGGATGCCCGAAGCGGTGCCCGTCAGGCTCAGGAGTACTCGCAGCGAATCACCGTCACGCAGGATGCCCGCTGCCACCAACTGGCGCACGACGTCATCGGCCCCGGAGCCTTCTTCGATTGTGAACTCGACCGGCTCACCGGGCGGACCTGCCGGCTCGATCGCGTTTTCCCGGATGCTGGCCGCGACGGAGTCAGGGGTTCGATCGAGGAACGACGTGAGCACGACGATGACGACTACTGAATAGATCAGCAGCGCGATCAACACCACCATCCCCGGGGCCCGGAAGGACATCGATGGAGGGATACGCGTACTCCTCGTTGGACCGTTGCTGGACGCGATGCTTACTGCTGCACGGCGTGGATCGTCTCGCGGCGACGACGATCGAGGAACTGTTGCAGGATGATCACGGCCGCCAGATCGTCGGTGGGGCGCTTCGTTCCGCCCAGCCGCTCTGCCTCCACACTCGTCAGCCGCTCATCCTCGTATTCTACCGGGAGTTGCAGCCCCCGCTGGACCCGGTCGCCGAGCCGTCGTGCCATGCGGGCAGCCTCGCCCTCGTTACCGGACATCGTCAACGGCAGTCCAATCACGATTCCGCCGACGCCTTCCCGCGCCGCGATGCCGCGAATGGCGGGGTATGCCGCGTTCGCCGGGACGATCTCGAGGCCCACCGCAAACTGCTCGTTCTCGTCACTGATCGCAAGGCCCACACGGGCGAGCCCCGCATCTACGCCGAGCCACCGCACGTCAGTCGCCGTCAGGTTCAACAGTTGGTAGGAGCGGCTCGAGCAGTTCGCCCTCCCCCTCGATCACCTCTTCGTCTTCCTCGTCCTCTTCATCCTCGTCTTCGTCGAAGAAGTCCGGACCGGCGAGCACCACCTCGATGCGATCTGCGGAGCGGGGGAGCCACCGCCACGGAATGATTGTGGGTGAGATCGTGATATCGGGTGGTCCGAGAAGCTCGAGGCGTTCCTCGATGATCGCGCTGGCCTCGGCGGGTTGGAGCCCGGTGAGCTCCGGCGCCAGGTCGCGCGCAGCGGTCACGTCCGCGATCATCCCGCTGGCTTCGAGTGTGACGAACATCTGCCCGGCCTCCGTGCGGATGTCGCCAACCGCGCTGACGGTCGCCGTACCGGGCAGCAGCTCGAAGCCCTCCGGAAGCTCCTCCCGAATCATGGCCGCGCCGAACGCGGAAGTGACCGTGGGACTCAGGCCAAATGCTGATACGACGATCGTATATTCCACCAGCAGCACCTCAGCCGGTTCATCGAGTTGCTGCAGCGGCACCGATGAGAAGATCGCCGTGGAAAGCGTCTCCGGGAAGAAGCTCACCCCTTCATCCAGCAGGTTGGCGAGCGAGCGCTCCGCGATCTCGCGCAGGACGTCGTCAGCAATCGCACTCACGCGCGCGACGTCTTCTTCACTCACTGCCGGCACCAACTCGTCGCTCCCGCCGCTCGCTGCGGTCGGGTTGCTGACCGTGACGTCATCCGGGAACCCGTCCACCACCACCAGCACGCCAGCCTCTACGTTCCCGAGCGAACCAGCAATCGAGGAGCGCGCTGCAACCTCTACGGTTGAACCGGCGGCGACGACGACGCTCTGGTCGGTGACGAAGGTCACAACCTCCTCGTCATCGGAGACCTCCGTCCCCGCCGGCACGTCCACATCCTCGTCACTGGTGTTGGAGAACACGAGTGTCACGGATGCGACTGCCTCACCGACTTCCGCCTCGCCGGTGGTGGCAGTGGTGATCAGTGTGGTCACCGTTTCGCGGATGGAGACGGCGCGGATCATGTTCTGTTCGATATCGGAGGAGTCCGCCACCGGGCTCACACGGACTTCACGGGATGTCGTGAACTCCTCGGCCTCCGGCACGATGGTGATCGTTGCGGACGGCACCCGGTAGAGCACGAGCAGGGCAAGCGCTCCCACGACAGCCACGATGGCCACCAGCCGGAAGATCCCCCCAAAGCGGATACGGGGAGCGCGCAGCGTGTGCCCGCCGATGGTGACCTGCAAGCCGGTGCGTTGCAGTTGCCGCAACCTGGACACGGCACGGAGTCCGTTGGCGCGCGCGTGAGCGCGGACGTCGCGGCGAGGTGACACCACCCGCAGCACCATCCCTCGGCGGCGCGCATGCGCGGCAAGGTGCGCCCAGGCCGAGGGCTGGCGCAGGCGGCGTGCGGCACGGGGGACGACGAGAACCACATCGATGAACTCTGCCGTGTCGATCTTGCCGGTGACGGAGGCTACGTCGTCTTCGGGACGCGCGACGATCACCGACGAGCTGGGCATCGTCGGTTGACTACGCCGCTCAGAACGGCGCCGGCGTTCAGGCGCGGGGCGATCCGCACGCTGCTGCGAACGCTGCTGCGACCGCCCTTGCCAGCGAGCGCGCATCGAGGCGATGGCCGCTGCGACCGCAGCGGCGATGGCAATCGCGATCAGGCGCGAGCGAGCCCAGGCACGCGCCGACCAGTACTGCGTTGCCTCCCACGCCCGTGCGGACCAGATGCGGATCTGCAGCCAGACGCGAGATGACCAGAGGACGATGACGTTCCACACGCGAATGGAGAACTCGCGGGTCTGCTCCCACGCTACACGCAGGAACACCTTCAGGCGTTCGAGATACTCTCGAAGCGGGTCGCCAGACCCCGGTGGCGGCGGGCCTGACGGTGGGGTGCCAGAGGGAGGGGGTGGGTCAGACGTCACTGGGCACCATTACGTGAGCAAGCGCCCCCGGGCATCATCCCGGGCGGCCGTCAGTGCTTCGTCGATCTTCGATGCGTCACGGCCGCCCGCCTGCGCCAGCTGCGGCCGCCCACCGCCGCCGCCGCCAGCTACGGCCGCTGCTACCTTCACGAGCTCGTCTGCTCGAATCCCCCGCTCCACCAGGTCATCTGTCGCTGCCACAATGAACGCGGGCCGCCCGCCTACGTCTGCGCCTAGCACGATCAACGAACTGCCCAACTGCCCGCGCAGCCGATCCACCATCGGGCGCAGGGCGTCCGCGTTCTCTACGCTTACCTTTGCGACCAGGAGCGAGGCCTCTCCGATCGCTTCCGCCTGGCCGGCCAGATCATCTGCCGCCCCAGCCGCGGCTCGGCGCTCCGCCTCCTCCGCACGCCGTCGGAGTGTCTCTAACTCCTGCTCCAGCGCGCCGATGCGATCCACGACCTCTGGCGCCGGCACACGGAACCGGCGTGCGAGGTGGCTGACGGTGTCCAACCGCTCCTCCACGTACCGTTCCGCGGGTGCGCCCGTGAGCGCCTCGATCCGCCGCAGCCCGGCGCCGATGCTGGAGTCGCTGACTATGAGCATCATGCCGATCTCGCCGGTGGAGTGCAGGTGCGTGCCACCGCACAGCTCCCGGCTGTAACAGTCCGGTGTGTGCTCATGCTCCGGCAGGAGTCCGCGATCATCACAGTACTCGACCATCCGCACCTGATCCGTGTAGCGGTCCTCAAAGAACGCGATTGCGCCACGCGCCATCGCCTCTTCGTATGACATGACCATCGTGGCGCTTTCGATGTCGGCGCGCACGCGGGCATTGACCATCCGCTGGATCTGCTGGTGCTCTTCGTCGGTGGGGGCCTCCGGGTGAGTGTAGTCGAATCTCAGCCGGTCTGGGCCCACGTAGGAACCTGCCTGCCGCACATGCGTCCCCAGCACGTGCCGGAGCGCCGAGTGCAGCAGGTGTGTCGCTGTATGGTTGCGCGCCGTATCCAGGCGCCGCGTCATGTCAACCTCAGCCTGCGCCGCCTCACGCACGGCGACCGAACCCTCAACGACCTCACCGAGATGCACGATCGTGTCGCCGTACCGGTGGGTATCCGCTACCTGGAAACGGCCGCCGGGTGTGATGATCTCGCCCTGGTCACCGACCTGGCCGCCACCCTCCGGGTAGAAGGAGGTCGTGTGAAGCACCAACTCGCCGCGCTCGCCGACCTCGAGGCGCTCCACCGGCTGGTGCTCCCGCGCGAGGTGCAACACGAGCGATCGCACGTCGAGCGACTCATAACCGACGAAGGTCGTGTTGAGGTCCAACGCGGCGTACCGGAGCGCGGTGTTGTCCTCGCCTCCACCGCCGAACGCCGCCTCACCCTTCGATCGCTCCCGCTGCGCGGCCATCTCGGCCTCGAACCCCTCGCGGTCCACCTCAAAGCCGGACTGCTGGGCGACCTCGATGGTCAACTCCAGCGGCAGGCCGTGCGTGTCGTAGAGCACGAACATGTCGTGGCCAGGGATGCGCTTGCTGTCGCGCTCCCGCTCGATCACTTCATCGAGGAGTTGCAACCCACGCTCCAGCGTGGCCTGGAAGCGCGCCTCCTCCACCCGCGCGAGCGAACGGTTCCCCGCATCAATCGCGGCTTTCAGGCTCAGACTGATGACGACACCGGGTATGTTGCCCGTCACGGCGGAGCCCGCCACCGCGGCATCGGCCAGAGCGCCAAAGGTCTCGGCCCCCGCCCGAGCGCCGGCATGGGCGTTGCGCATCGCGACATACTCGCTCAGCGCGCGTTCGAGCGCCGCATTGCGC
>JBJHDC010000138.1:0-7694 GCA_050486345.1 Dehalococcoidia bacterium
CCCTCCGCACCACGACGCGACGCACTCGACGACTCCGGTCTGCGCTTCGCGGAGGAGATCCGCGAGCTCGTTATCGACGAAGACGAGGACGAGTCCGCACGCCGCAGCCGCGGCCGCCGCACCCGCCGCGGCGCACCGGCTGCACCTGCCCGCCGTACACCGGCGACCCCGCAGCGCAGCCCGCGCCGCGTAGAGCTGGATGAGTTCGACGAGGACGAGATCGAAGCCGCACTCCACGGTGAGGACTTCCTGGACGACGAGGATGAGTTCGACGAGGAGTAGCGCCACGACCATCGATGCCCGGAGCGGGAACCATCGAGCACGCCGCGCCCCCCAACGCACCTGCGTCGGATGCCGGCGAACCGGTGATCAAGCCTCGTTCGTGCGCCTCGTGAAGGGCCCGGATGCGGTTACCATCGATGAGGGGCGGCGACGGGAGCCCGGTAGAGGCGCGTACCTCTGCCGCGATGCGACCTGCTGGGAGCGAGCGCTGACAGGTCCCCTGGGGCGGGCGCTGCGAACCACCATCGGCGAAGCGAACCGCCAGGCGCTACAGGCGTACGGCACTCAATTCACCGAGACAAACACTGAAGGCACTGACGCGGCTCCGGCCGGACGCGACGACCACCCGGCGCGCCAGACCGGAACCTCCGCTGGGACCTCCGCTGAGATTGAGAAGGAGCGGGATAGATGACACAACAGGAAGTCGCGCCCCAGGATGTAGCTCCGGAGCAAGCCGTCCAGATCCCGCCGGCCATCGCGGTCAGTGAACTCGCCGAACTCCTCGGCGTGACCGCGATCGACGTCATCAAGGAGCTGATGAAAAACGGCGTGATGGCGACCATCAACCAGGTGGTCGACTTCGACACCGCCGCCGTCGTCGCTGCCGATCTCGGCTTCTCCCCGGAGGAGGAAGAGCGCAGCAGCGGCGCCGTCGTGCTGGACGCCACCGACGAGGATGAGCCCCGCTCCACCTCCATGCGCGTCGTCGACGAGGGCGAAAACCTCCAGGCGCGGCCACCCGTCGTCACCGTGCTCGGACACGTCGACCACGGCAAGACCACGCTGCTGGACACCATCCGCAAGGAAAACGTCGTCTCGTCCGAGGCCGGCGGCATCACGCAGCACATCGGCGCGTACCAGGCCACCGCGCCGGACGGCCGCCTGATCACGTTCGTCGACACCCCCGGCCACGAGGCCTTCTCGCAAATGCGTGCCCGCGGCGCACGCATCACGGATGTTGCCATCGTCGTGGTCGCCGCGGATGACGGCGTCATGCAGCAGACCCGCGAGGCCATCGACCACGTCCGCGCGGCTGGCGTGCCCATGGTCATTGCCCTCAACAAGATCGACACGCCCAACGCCAACCCGGACCGTGCCAAGCAGCAGCTCATGGAAGTCGGCTTGGTCCCGGAGGAGTACGGCGGCGATCAGATCGTGGTCCCCACGTCTGCCCTCACCGGCGACGGCGTGGACGACCTGCTGGAGAACGTGCTGCTGGTTACGGACCTCCAGGACCTGCGTGCCAACCCGGATCAGGATGCCATCGGCGTCGTCCTCGAGGCTGAAACGGACCGCCACCGTGGCGTCGTCGCCACCGTGCTCGTGCAAACCGGCACGCTCCACCAGGGCGACACCGTGCTCTCCGGTCTCGCCTACGGCCGCATCAAGGCCATGACCAGCGCCACCGGCGAACGCGTGCTCGAGGCTGGCCCGTCCACCCCGGTCGAGATCCTCGGCCTCAGCGAGGTCCCGCAGGCCGGTGAGCGCATCGTCGTGCGCCCCGATGAGAAGACCGCCCGCGCTGAAGCGGACGACCGCCGCCGCGCCATCGAGGCCGGCATCGAGGGCCCCCTCGGCGTCACGCTGGACACCCTCTTCGGTGAGATCCACAAGGGCAACGTCACCGAGTTCAACCTGGTCCTCAATGCCGATGTCCAGGGCTCCGTACAGCCGCTCGTGCAGTCGCTCGAGGACCTCGGCGTGGACGAGGTGAACGTGAAGGTGATCCACGCCGCCGTGGGCGCCATCACCGAATCCGATGTCCAGCTCGCCGCGGCCGGGAACGCCGTGATCATCGCCTTCAACGTCGGCTCAGAGCAGGGCGCCGTCCGCCTGGCCGCGCAGGAGAAGGTCGAGATTCGCGAGTACCGCATCATCTACAACATCATCGAGGATGTCGAAAAGGCCGTGCAGGGCCTCCTGGAGCCGATCTACGAGGAGCGCGACGATGCCCGCGTGGAGGTCCGCCAGATCTTCCGCGTCAGCCGCCGTAACTCGATCGCCGGCTGCTACGTCCGCGAAGGCACGGTCACACGAGGCTCCCGCGCGCGCGTGCTCCGCAACGGCCAGGTCATCCACCAGGGCGTCATCGAGAGCCTCAAGCGCGAATCAGACGACGCACGCGAGGTAGCTGCCGGCCTGGAGTGCGGCATCATGGTCTCCAACTTCGACGCCTTCATCGAAGGCGACGAGATCGTCACCTACCACATGGAGCAGATCCGCTGAGCCGCCGCGCAGAGAAGCTTGGTGACCAGATCCGCGAGATGCTCGCGGAGTTCGTCGCACGCCGCGTGAAGGACCCCGACCTTGAGGAGGTCATCTTCTCCTTCGTGGACGTGGACGTCTCCGCGGACCTCGGGCACGCCCGCGTGCATGTCTCCGTCCTCGGCAACGAGGAGCAGAAGACCCAGGTCCTCGCTGCCCTGGAGCGCGCCGAAGGCTTCCTGCACCGCCAGCTCATGCGCGAAATGCACATCAAGCGGGTCCCGCGCCTCCACTTCCAGCTCGACCAGAGCATGGAGGAAGCCGACCGGCTCACGGCCATGATGCGGGACCTCGCCCGCGACGAGGGACGCGAGTTCTAACCATGCCCCACCCCACGCACGAACACCTCGCCCAAGATCGTCACGCCCAGCGCCATCACACCCACCCCTCCCCCTCCGCGCGTCCTGAGCCCCGGCGCGTAGCGCCAATTAAGAACAGCGCGGTCGAAGGACACACTCCACCCCGCACCTCAACAGAGACCACCACCCCATGACCACCCTCAGAGGCTTCATCAACATCGACAAGCCCCAGGGCTGCACCTCCTTCGATGTCGTGCGCCGCATCCGCCGCGCCGCCGGCATCAAGAAGGTCGGACACGCCGGCACGCTCGACCCCAACGCCACCGGCGTCCTCCCTATCGCGGTCGGCGAAGCCACGAAGCTCGTCGATGAGCTCATGGACGCCATCAAGGGCTACCGCGCCGAGATCGTCTTCGGTCGCGCCACCGACACCTACGACGTCGAGGGCGACACCACCTCCGAGGCCGACGCCAGCACGCTCACGGAGGCCGCCGTGCTCGCGGCCCTCGATGGCTTCACCGGCGAGCTCATGCAGACCCCACCCGCCTACAGCGCGGTGAAGCGCGAAGGCGTCGTCGCCTACCGCGCCGCCCGCAAAGGCGAGCCCCTCGCCCTTGAGCCGCGCCCGGTGCTCGTACACGACATCACCACGGTCGCCTTCGACCGCTCGGATGCCGCCTCCCCCCGCCTCACCCTCGATGTGACCTGCGGCAAGGGCTTCTACGTCCGCTCGCTCGCGCACGACCTCGGCCAACTCCTCGGCCCCGGCGCCTACCTGGACCAGCTCCGCCGCACCCGCGTCGGCCCCTTCACCGTGGACGACGCCACCCCCCTCGATCACGCCACCGCCATGCTGGAGGCCGCCGCCACGGACCACCTCGTGCACGCACCAGACGTCGTCATCCTGGATTGGCCCGCACTCATCCTCGGCAAACAGCATGCATCCAGGGTCCGTCAGGGCATGGATATCACCGCCCTGCCACGTCGAGACTACGTGCGCCCGAACCCCGCGCCCCCCGGCGTCCGCTCCTACGGCCCTGGCGGCGACCTGCTGGCGCTCCTGCGCCCTGGGCACGCGATTGGCACCTGGCATCCCTATCGAGTATTTCCGGCCTGAGCACGCCCTCACAGGCGCCCAGAGGCGATTTCTTACTCGAATCCTCCTGAAACCCGGTATCAATTAGAGGCGATTTGACGTTGACAGGGCCTCTCCGCTCGCGTAGCACTAGATGAAAGTGGTGGGTTTTACGCCTGTGGCGGGCGGGTATAGACCCGATTGGTGGCCCGGCAGGGGAGCCGGATCACCCAGGAGGTACACCGATGGAAGCCTACTGTCTCAAGTGCCGTGAAAAGCGCGAGATGAACAACCCGAACCCGATCACCATGAAGAACGGGAAGCCGGCGACCGAGGGCATCTGCCCCGTCTGCGGCACCCGCATGTTCAAGATCGGCAAGACCCCGGCCCACACGACCTAGCCCGGCACGCGATGCCTGACCGGCGACACGGGGCGCCGGTCAGCTCCCCAACGTGGACGGGTGCCGTGAACAGTCACGGTGGAGGGCTGACGAAGCGGGCCAACCCGGCAAGCCAACGTCGAAAGCCCACGTCGCAAACGCGTACCTGACCCGGCCGAGCCAACGCTCGAGCCGGGCCCCCGCACCGGGGACGCACACTCAACCGCAGCACCATCCAGAGCAGACCACAAAGAAGCGCCCGGTTCCGACATCAAACGGAACCGGGCGCTTCGTCATCTGCGGCTACCGGCAAGGCTACTGCTGCGACATCATCCAGCTCGCGGACGGCATGTGGAACAGCACGAACGCCTGGCACGGCGGAATCTCTCCGTCCGGCGGGAACGCCGCATAGAACGCACCGTTCACCACCGCATCCAGCGAAGCACTCGCGATGCCCGGCACATAGCCGACCCACTCACCATCCACCAGCGTCCAGTAGGTGGTCGCCAGTACCACCGGGAACTCACTCACGTGACCGCCGCCCCAGATCGCAATCGTCCATCCGGGGATGTTCGGCGCCACGCTCCACGTCGCCCGCGCAACCTCCGGGTTCGTGCAACCCTCGAACGAGGGCTCATCCTCCGTTGGAGGCGTGGGCGTCCACCCCGGTGGCGGTGGCGGTGTCAGCGTCGGGCAGAGACGGTCGTCACCCTCCACAAACGTCGGAACAAAGCGCAGCCACACGCGCACGGAAAGCGACTCACCATCAACCTCGATACCGGTAACCCGGTTCCACCCGAAGATGCCAGTACAGGTCGGGTTTCCTGACGGCCGCGTCATCGTCAGTTCAATGACCTGCCCCGCTGCCACGTTCTCACAAACGATGTCATCGCCGTCCTGCACGCAGTGCGGGTTGTCGGCCAGCACCACATTCGGGTCCGTAATCACGATGCTCTCGCGGTTCACACGGTCTGGCCCGCTGTTGTCAATCCTGATTGTCCACGTGTACGGACCTGCCGGTCCCGTGGTCACACCCTTCTTCGTAATCCGCGGGCACGCGTCCGAGTTCGCGGGTTCCTCGACAATTGACCCGAGCTCCGCCCACCAGGTACCGGAGGTGCTGAGAAGATCGTCGAGTTCTTGATCCGTCACCGGCGCGTGCAGCAGAGCCAGCGTGTCACTGAACCGATCCTGGTCCAGCTCACAGTACTGGCGCATCTCCAGCTCCAGGTCGTACGAAACCTCACCGTCCGCAGGCACATCACACGTCACCCGCAGCACCCACTCCGTGATCCCCACCGGCACCGGGGCGACCGTGCAGTCGTCCGAGGTAAACGTCACGTCCCCGTAGGCCGCCGAGGTGCCGTTCAGACCCAGGTCCTCCAGCAGGTACACCGTCTGCTCGTATCCGGCCGGGTTGCCGACCGTGATCGTCCACGACACCGTTCCCGTGTTGCCCGTGCCCGGAACGAACGGGTTCGACTGCTTCTCAACAGTCGGGCAGAGCTCGCCGTCCGCTGGCACCACCTGCGTCGCGTCGTCATCCTGGATCGACCGCCCGTCAGACTCCAGGTAGAGGAAGACCTCATTCGTCACGTCGTACGGCTCGCAGCGCGCGTCGGCCTCCGTCGTCACCGTCACTACCAGCGTGTCATCCTCCAGGACCAGGCACTCCCAGAGGTGGTCTTCGTTCTCTACCGCCTCACACGCCCCTTCCGGGTCCGTACCCGCCAGCGTGGCGCCCTCGTCGCGAATGAACACGGTCCGCTCGATCGTCGTCCCCTCGGTGCCCGCGTCCGTGTTGTCCACCGTGATCACCCAGGAGGCGAAGCCATTTGCCCAGCCGTTGCCTTCCTTCGTGACCAGCGGCTCCGAGCAGAGGTCGATATCGCCCTCGACGTTGACCGTGTTGCCCTCGATGGACGGGAGGAACGGAGCGTCATCATCATCCCAGAACGCGGCGATCGAGTTCGTAACATCCTCACCACGGCACGTCGATTCCACGAATACGTACACCGTGAAGGTGACCGTACCTCCGTCACCAAGACCGGGCACGTCGCATTCCACGGTCAAGTCGCCGTTCAGAAGCGCACTACACACGTCAGGATCAGCATCATCGAGCCAGCCATTGGCGACCGCATCCACGATGGTCACCTGCTGCGGGTCCTCATGGGAATTGTCGATCGTGACGGTCCACTCGACGCGGTCCTCTGACTCGTTGTACGTGCCGCCGGTCTTCGTCACATTCAGGCATTCAGAAGTGATGTCGTCGCCATCCGTGTACGCCGGCACCGTGATCGGCGAGCTGTCGCCTGTATCGCCCTCATTCACATCGAGGTGCGTCACGTTTAACTCGTTGTCCAGGCCCACCTCGTCGCCGAAGTACGCCGCCAGCGAGTTCGCGACCGTGTCCGGCTCACACGCCTGTTCCGGGAACTTGTCCACGAAGAAGGAGAGGCTGTCGTCCACGGTACAGACCAACCCTGTAGCGAGATTTCCCACACATCCGGCGATGAAGATGGGGGCTGTGACGTCATCGTCAACGAGCGTCACCACCAGCTCATCGGCATGCGCGTTCTCGATCGTGATCTCCCACCGCGCCGAACCGGTCCCGGTAGCGAATCCGTTCTGGTAGCCAGCTCCATCGGCGACCGGCGCCTTCGTCACCGTGATGCAGTTTGCCCCGATCTCCGCCGGGTCGTCATACGCTGGCACTATCACCGGCGAACCGACAATCCCGTTTGGGACCACCTCGTCGCCCCCGAAGTCGTAGTACGTCACTGCCAGCGCATCGCCGTCGCGTACGAACGTGTCATCTACCCAGTCGCCCACATAGACATCGACCACGTTCATCAGGGTTTGCGGCACGCAGGTCTGCGCCGCGTCGACGACGACAATCACCTCCAGCACGCTACCGGCGCCCACCTCGCAGACCATGGTCACCGTGGGAGGCGTCACACCGGTGCCCTCCACCACCTCCCCGCACGCTTCAGGATTCAGGGGCGGACCATCCACGAACACGTGGTGCTCCCGATAGTCGAGCTTCGCCCCATCCAGCGTGGCCGTGTCCACCAGCTCTACCGTGCGCGGCTTGGCGCCTGGGTGGCTGTTGTCGATCGTGACCACCCACGAAGCTCTCGGCAGGCTCACGTGATAACCGCCGGACCAGTTGGCGTGCGCCGGACGCGGCTCCTTCGTCACCGTTGGATCGGGGCACTCGCCCAGGCTCGCATCCGCCGGCACCGTGACCGGGATCGCCGCACTGGTGAAGAACGGCAGCACCTCCGGCTCGAAGTCATCTCCATCCCACTCACCGAGGTACAACGCCACCACGTTCTGCAGCGTCTGCTCCTCGCACGTCTGCGTAGCATCGACGATCACTACCACCTCTGT
>JBJHDC010000139.1:0-7598 GCA_050486345.1 Dehalococcoidia bacterium
GCTGCTGGCGGACGTGATGATCGAGGGACGCACGGACGAGGCGCTGGCGCCGTTCGACCCGCTGCGCTTCGCCCGCGCGGCCGCCTCGAGTCGCAGCCTGAACGGAGCCCCCGCGTGAGTGCCGCGCTGATCGAAGCCATCGTGAACGGGGAGCCTCGTTCCCTCGCCGCGGAGACCTCGATCGCGCGGCTCGTCGAGGATCTCGTGGGCGTCGAGGGCCTGCTCGGCGTAGCGGTCGCGCGCAACGGCGAGGTGGTGCCGCGATCCGAATGGGCGACCACACACGCGGAGGCGGGCGACGAGATCGAAATCGTGCGCCCGATCCAGGGAGGGTGAGATGACCAATCAGGCTGATGAGCACACCGCCACCGGGCCTGCGACTGACACGTGGCGTGTGGGTGACCTGGAGTTTCGCTCCCGCGTAATCCTCGGCTCCGCGCGCTACCCCAGCTTCCAGATGATGCTCGACTCGCTGGAGGCGGCAGAGGCGCAGCTGGTCACGATGGCGATTCGCCGCGTGGACCCGCGCGCCACCGGTGGCGAGAACCTGTACGAGGCGCTGACGGAGCGCGGCTACCAGGTCCTGCCCAACACGGCCGGCTGCTTCACCGCGCAGGAGGCCATCCTCACGGCAGAACTCGCCCGCGAAGCCCTCGGTACCTCGCTGCTGAAGCTCGAGGTGATCGCGGACGAAGACACGCTGCTCCCCGATCCGGTGGAGACGATCACCGCGGCGGCTGAGCTGGTGCAGCGCGGTTTTCAGGTGCTGCCCTACACGAACGACGACCCAGTCACCGCACAGAAGCTGGAGGATGTGGGCTGTGCCGCGATCATGCCGCTCGCCGCGCCCATCGGCTCCGGGCTTGGCATCCGCAACCCGCACAACTTCGAACTGATCGTCTCCCGCGCCAGCATCCCAGTCATCGTGGACGCCGGCATCGGCACCGCTTCGGACGTGGCGCTGGCCTTCGAACTAGGCTGCGACGCGGCGCTGCTCAACACCGCCGTCGCGCAGGCACGCGAACCCGTGCGCATGGCCCGCGCCGTCTACCACGCAGCGATCGCGGGGCGCGAGGCGTACCTCGCGGGACGCATGCCGAAGCGGTTCTACGCCGACCCGTCCTCCCCGATGGATGGCCGCATTGGCGCGCAGAATGCGGCGTGGCCATGAGCAATCTCTTCAGCGCGCCAACCACACCCCGGCTCCTGGTCGTCGCCGACCTCGACTACGCGCAGAGCGAGGAACGCCTGCTCGCAGTCATCGATGCACTGCGGCCGCTGGCAAGCGACCCGCGCGTCGCGCTGCAGTTGCGCGCGAAGTCTCTCGCCTCGGCAGACTTGATGGGCCTCGCGCACCGCGTGCGGCAGCACGTGCCGGGCGAGATGCTGCTCATCCTCAACGGTCCGCCCGGAGTCGCGACGCAGCTTGGCTACAGCGGCGCGCACACGCCGGAGGCTGAGATTCCTGAGCGGCGCACGCTCACGCCCGGATGGCAGTCGGCGGCAGTGCACTCAGTCGAGGCGCTGCAGCGCGCCGAGCGCAGCGGCATGGACGCCGTCGTCTTCGGCTCCGTCTACGCGCCCGGTTCAAAGCCCGGCGATGCCGCCGGCCTCCACGCCCTGCGCGAGGTCTGCGACGCCGCCACGATTCCCGTCCTCGCCATCGGTGGCCTCACACCGGACCGCGTCGCCGATTGCATCGATGCGGGCGCGCACGGCGCCGGCGTCGTGTCGGGCATCCTCGCCGCGCCGGATGTGCTCGCCGCAGCCCGCGAGTACCTGGACGCGCTGGATGCCGCGCTCGATGACCCGGCGCTCGTCCGATCGGAGGCGAATCGATGAGCCTCGCGCGTGACCTCTGGCAGGAAGCCCGGCCCGCAGCGGAACGCTGCCTGCTGCACCCGTTCGTGCAGGGACTCGGCGATGGCTCCCTGCCGTCTGACCGCTACCGCACGTTCATCGCGCAGGATGCCTTCTTCCTCGACGTCTTCGCGCGCGGCTACGCCTACTGCGCGGATCAGGCTCCCAACGGGGAGGACGCAGCCGCGTTCCGCCGCCTGTTCGACGGTGTGCGGGAGGAACTCCGGCTCCACGCCACGGCCGCGAGCGACCTCGGCATCGACCTCGATCACATTGAACCCCTCCCCGCGACGCTGGACTACACAGGCTTCCTCGAGGAGTGCCTCGACTCCGACAACGGCGCAAGCACCGGGATCACAGTCGCCTCCATGGCGCCATGCATGCGCCTCTATGCCTACCTCGGCCAGGCGCTGATCGCCGCCGGCAGCGACCCCGGCCCCTACCGCGCCTGGGTGGAGGAGTACGCCTCCCCCGGCATGGAGGAGCTGGCGCAGACCATCGAGTCGCTCCTGGACCGCACCGTGACCACACCCGAACAAGACGAGGCGCGCGAACGCTATCACCGGGCGATGGACCTGGAGTACGCGTTCTTCGACGCCGCATGGCGGGAGGGCGACCGATGATCCAGCGAGGCGAACAGGTGGAGGTGCTCCTCGAGCGCCACGCCGACGAGTGGGCAAGCGCCAGCACCGATACCGCGTTCATCGCCGGTGCGCGCGACGGCTCGCTGGCCGTGGAGGCGTTTGAGCGCTGGCTGGTGCAGGACCGGCTGTTCGTCACTGGATTGGTGGCCGCACAGCGTCGCGTCGCAGAACACGCCACAGGTGAGACGCAGCAGACACTCCTCGATGGCGCAGACGGGCTCGACGAGGAACTCGCGTGGTTCGTCGAAAAAGGCGTCGAGCGTGGCCTCAACCTCGATGTCGCGCCGGTGCCGACCTGTACGGAGTTCGTCGCATACCTCGATTCGCTGGTAGCGGAGCCGCTGCCGGTCGCGCTGACCGCCATCTGGACGCTGGAGCGCGCCTACCTCGATGCCTGGAGCGCGGCCCGACCCGGCGCGGAGGCGTACCGCGAGTTCGTTGAGCACTGGGCCAACGATGAGTTCCGCGCCTACGTGGACCGCCTCGGCGAGGCCGCCACCGAGGTCTTACGCACCGCATCCGAGGCAGAACGGGAAGCGGCCGTCGCCGCCTTCCATCGCGTGGTGGACTTCGAACGACGCTTCTGGGAGATGTCAGAGCAGGGAGACGGCGATGCTTAGCGCTGAGGTTGCACTGGTCATCGTCGCGGCAGCGCTCGGCGCATTCACCTGGATCGGCCTGCGCGGCAGGCAAGACAACGAGACCGTCGAGGACTACGTCGTCGCGCGAAACAGCCAGCGCTCCAGCACGCTCATCCTTTCCTTCATCGCCTCCGGCCTGGGCGCGTGGGTACTCTTTGCCGTGGCCGAGGTGGGCGCGTTCGTCGGGCTGGTCGGCGTCATCGGCTACGCACTGGGCGTGGCCGCGCCGGTGCTCGCGTTCGGCATCCTCGGACCGCGCATGCGACGTGCCGCCCCGCAGGGCTCCACGCTGAGCGAGTTCATTGGTCGGCGCTTCGGGCGGCCGTTCCAGATCTATGTCGTGGTGGTGACCGTCCTCTACATGTTCTTCTTCGTCACCGCGGAACTCACGGCGATCGGCGCCGTCACCTCGATCCTCTCCGGGCTCGACGCACGCATCGCCATCGTGGCCGTAGCCGTGGCTACCCTGCTCTACACCGCGGGCGGCGGCCTGCGCGCCAGCCTGCGCACAGACCGCTGGCAGGCCTGGCTCACCGTCGCGCTGATCTTCGTCGTCGCCGCCGTGGCGCTCGGGCGCCTGGATGCGCCCGGCGATGCGTTCCGCGACTCCGGCCTGCTGAGCATCGAGCGCGGCGGCATCGAGGTCGCCATCACGCTGATCATCGCGGTGACGGCGGCGAACCTCTTCCACCAGGGCTACTGGCAGCGCGTCTGGGCCGCACAGGACGACCGAGGCCTCCGCCGTGCGGGCATCGTGGGCGGTCTGGCCTCCATCCCGGGCGTGATCATCGTCGGCGTGCTCGGCATCATCGCCACTGGAGCAGCGCTCGACTTCGGCGCACCGCCGGCGCCGTTCTTCGCGATCCTCGGCGATGCGCCGGCTTGGCTGGCGGCGCTGGTGCTGGTGCTCGGTGTGGCGCTGGTCGCCTCCTCCGTGGACACCCTGGTCAACGGGATGACCTCGCTGGTGGCGGCGGAGCATCGACGCATCACGCTGCCGCAGGCGCGCATCGTGACCGTACTGATCCTCGTGCCGGCGATCGTGATCGCGTGGCAGGGCTACTCCGTGCTGCGGCTGTTCCTGATCGCGGACCTGCTCTGCGCCGCCACCGTGGTGCCGGCGCTGCTCGGCCTCTGGGGCCGTGCCACCACACAGGCGGCCTTCGCCGGCTCCATCGCCGGGCTCGCGGGCGCCATCGTCCCCAACTGGGTGCAGACCGGCGCGCTCTCCGAGGCCGTTCGGCTCGCCTCGTTCCCGGACAACGCGCCCACGCTGCTTCCGTTTGCCGGTGCGCTCATCGCTTCTACCGTCGTGACATTGGCCGTGACGATGCTCCGTCCCGCCGCTGTAGAGCGGGACGAGATCGGATCGCCCATTACGAGCAACGTGGTTAAATGATGGCCGGACCATCCGCGCCTTGCCGCGCTGACCACACCGATGCTGATCGGAGCACCTGATGACGATTCGAGTACGCAATCCGCTGGCGGACATCGCCACGCACGATGAGGGGCAGGCGCTGAAGCGGCTGGAGTCGCTGGAGGGTGCCCGCCTGGGACTGCTCTGGAGCCAGCACGCCTCCTCCGCCAAGTTCTGGCCCGTCCTTGAAGAAGTCGCCGCCGAGGTCTACGCACCGGCTGAGGTGCACCGCCTCTACAAGGACAGCACGTGGAATGTGGCCCCACCGCACCAGGTGCAGGAGTTCGCCGCCAAGGTGGACTTCGTGCTCGTTGGGGTCGGTGGCTGAGGCTCCTGCACTACTGCGACCGTGCGTGACGCGGTCAACATGATCCGAGAAGGCATCCCCGCCGTGGCCCTGGTCCACGAGCCCTTTGCGCGCCTCGCGAAGATGCAGGTGGAACGCATGGGCCTGGAACAGACACCGTTGCTGATCTACCCCCGCGACCTGCCGGACCGTGAATCGCCCGAGGTCCTCGACAAGAAGGCGCACGAGGTCGCTGAGGAAGCCGCCTCGCTCATCCTCGCCATGGAACTCTAGGGAACTCACATGACGCTGACATCTGCCATCCACGAGGTCGACGACCTCGACGCGTTTCTCGACCTCGCATACGCGGAGCAGTGGACGGACGGTCTGCCCGTCATTCCGCCCACCGATGAGCGTGTAAACGCGATGATCGAGTACCTCGGCCGCGACCCGCAGGAGTCGCTGGGCGTCATGTCCCCGGGCGAAGGTGTGGCGACCATCGAAAAGATTGCGATCAACGCCGTCATGGCCGGGTGCCGCCCGGAGTACATGCCCGTCATCGTCACTGCCGTGGAGGCGATGCTGGACCCGGAATTCGAACTACTCCGCGTGCAGGCAACCACCGCCGGCCCGTGCCCGCTCGCCATCATCAGCGGGCCTGTGGTGAAGGCGCTGGATTTCAACTACGACGCTGGCGCATTCGTCGGCACCGGCCACCGCGCCAACTCCACGATTGGCCGCGCGATCCGGCTCTGCCTCTGGAACATCGGCTACGGCCGCCCCGGCCAGATGTCGCAGGCGACCATGGGACATCCCGGCCGCTACGCGTACCTCGTCGCGGAGCGCCCCTCGGACGATGAGAACCCATGGGAGCCCTTCCACGTCACCCGCGGCCTGAACCCGGAGGACAGCGCGGTCACGATGATGCCGGTCGTCACGCACGACCAGATCAACCCGGCGATCGGCACCCAGACGTTCGAGAACAGCATGGCTGTCCTCGTCGATTCAATTGTGCACCTGGGTAACTTCCGCGCAGCGAGCCCGAAGGTGCTGGTGCTCAACCCCCAGGGCGTGAAACTGCTCAACGACCAGGGCTGGACGAAGCAGTCGTTCACCGAGCATCTCGCGGAGCGCCTCGTGCGCCCGGTTCGCGATGTGAAGCGCACCGGCGGACTGACCGAGACGTACAAGAACCACTGGACGAAGGTCACCAATCCCGACGATGACGACGCACTGGTTCCCGCCGTCGTCGGTCCGGACGGGCTCAACATCCTCGTCTCTGGGGGGTGGGGATCCGCATCCAGCCAGTCCATATGGCTGAACAGCGTCCACGGCGCGCTGGTCACGAAGAAGATCGACTGGTCCTGGGACTAGTCGGTCGCGTCACAGATCGCTGCCCTATCCCGTAGGACGGGGCCTGATACGCTGAAAGCACGCCGCCCGAGGAGATACGTCACCCGGGTTGCGCGATCAGATGCGATTCTCTTCTTTCTCGCACCTCTTACCTCGCGAATGCTCGGCAAGCGAAGGCCCTGTGAGCCCGGAAGAGCGCCCCAGACTGCAGCCATCCGCCCTTCGGGCGCACCGGCAGCAGGGACTGGCCCGGGTGTCCCGCCTCTGACAACCAATGTCGAACACCCACAGGCTGTCGGGTGTCTCGCATTGCAGGCCAAACGCAGTGCCGCTACGTTGCGGTGCTCCGAGTTGGCCATGCCAGCTGGCGCACGGCAGCCGCATTCGACTCGGAGACCCGTTGACCACGTTTGCCCGTCGAGCCTCTCGCTCGACTGATTCCCGACCCACATCCACCCCCGCCGTCCGACGCCACGAACGCGCCGAGGCCCCAGCCCATGCATCCGGTGATATCGGTGATGTCGAAACGACGTTCGCGGAGCTCGGCGTGTCTGCGGACCTCGTGGAGACGCTGGACCGTGGCGGCATCACCTCGCCGTTCCCGGTGCAGGTACTCACGATTCCGGACGCCCTCGCCGGCCGCGATGTCTGCGGCAAGGCAAAGACCGGCTCCGGCAAGACCCTAGCCTTCGGCCTGCCGCTGATCGAAGGCACCACCACCGCGAAGCCACGTCGCCCGCGCGCGCTGGTGTTGGTCCCCACGCGCGAGCTTGCCAACCAGGTGACAGAGGAGCTCGTGCCGCTGGCCGTCACCCGCGGCCTCTGGCTCGCCTCCATCTACGGCGGCGCATCCATGAACCGCCAGATCAGTGCCCTCCGCCAGGGCGTCGATATCGCCGTCGCCACCCCCGGCCGCCTCAACGACCTGCTGGAGCGCGACGAGATTTCACTCGCTGATGTGCGCATGGTCGTCCTCGACGAGGCCGACCAGATGGCCGACATGGGCTTCCTCCCGCAGGTGGAGCGCATTCTCCAGTACGTCGATGAAGACGCGCAGACGCTGCTCTTCTCCGCCACGCTGGATGGCGCCGTCGGGGCGCTGGTGCGGAAGTACCAGCACGACCCCGTGCATCACGCCGTGGAGTCCCCGACGATCACCGTGGACACGCTGGAGCAGCGCTTCATTGGTGTGACCTCTGATTCCAAGCTGTCGGTCGCGGCGCGCATCCTCGCCGGCGCTGATCGGGCGCTGGTCTTCGTGCGCACCACCCACGGCGCGGACCGGACCGTGAAGCAGCTGGAGCGCGAAGGCCTGCGTGCCGTCGCCATCGACCGCCGCATGTCGCAGCCGAAGCGGGAGAAGGCGCTGGCCGCGTTCTCCCGCGGCACCGCACCCA
>JBJHDC010000140.1:0-7576 GCA_050486345.1 Dehalococcoidia bacterium
GCCGTAGTCCCCAGGCGGAGTACTTATCGCGTTAGCTGCGCTACCCAGGGAGTCGATACCCCAGACAGCTAGTACTCATCGTTTACGGCATGGACTACCCGGGTATCTAATCCGGTTTGCTCCCCATGCTTTCGCGCCTCAGCGTCAGGTCACCCCCAGAGAGTCGCCTTCGCCACTGGTGTTCCTCCGGATATCTACGCATTCCACCACTACACCCGGAATTCCACTCTCCCCTAGGTACCTCAAGACTAGCAGTATCCGAGGGCCTCTCCCAGTTGAGCCGGGAGCTTTAACCTCGGACTGACCAATCCGCCTGCGCGCGCTTTACGCCCAGTGAATCCGGACAACGTTTGCCACCTACGTATTACCGCGGCTGCTGGCACGTAGTTAGCCGTGACTTATTCGTGGGGTACCGTCAGATCTTCTTCCCCCACAAAAGCGGTTTACAACCCGAGGGCCTTCTTCCCGCACGCGGCGTTGCTGCATCCGACTTGCGTCGATTGTGCAAAATTCCTCGCTGCTGCCTCCCGTAGGAGTCTGGGCCGTGTCTCAGTCCCAGTGTGGCTGATCATCCTCTCAGACCAGCTACGGATCGTCGCCTTGGTAGGCCTTTACCCCACCAACTAGCTAATCCGCCGCAGGCCCCTCCGGAAGCGCCGAAGCTTTGGTCCGTAGACCGTATGCGGTATTAGCTCCCCTTTCGGAGAGTTGTCCCCCACTTCCGGGCAGGTTCCTACGTGTTACTCACCCGTCCGCCACTAGAGCCGAAGCTCTCGTGCGACTTGCATGCGTTAGGCACGCCGCCAACGTTTATCCTGAGCCAGGATCAAACTCTCCACAATGAAGAGACCTGTTCATGCGTTCCTCGGTCAAGCCGAGGTCCTCATGTCCAGGCAATTGATCTCTTTGCTTTAACTCGTCTCCTTCGGGCACACAACGTCCCCGCACCACCGGTCGAAACCAGTCGCGCGCATCTGCTGTGGACCCCGAATTCGACGGGGATCCTTATTCAGATTCTGCCTGCTATCCAGTTGTTAATGTGCGCCGTCGCCCCAGAGGCGACAAATAGAGATGTTACGGATGAGTGCGCTGCTCGTCAAGTCGATTGGCGAGACTTCGCAAACGATTCTGTGATATTCCGGGGAAACGCTCACTTGCGCGAGCAGGAACCTCACAACCGTACTCACGGAGTGTAGCACATGAGTGCGTGTGGGTGTCTACCCCGCACACCGCTCCCGGATCATGCCTGCTCCAGCCCTCAGCCTACGCCGCTGCATCCCGCACGAGCTCCACCGTCTCCCCCACGGTTCTCGCGTAGCCCCCTCCGAGGTCGACGCGGCGCCCGCGTGCCCCCAGCATCCGATGTAGCGCATCCAGCTGCGCACCCTCCAGGTGCAACCCGAGGTGCGTACCCGCCCGCCGAAGGCACCGCGCCCGCACAGCCTCCGGTAGCGCCCTCAGCGCACTCCGGTTCAGCACGACGCGGTCCTGCGAGTATCCCGCGATGCGTGCCAGTTCCTCATCCGCCCATCGCTGCAGCGCGTCGTCGTCCGCACGCTGGAGGCTGGCGAAGCGGGCAATCTGTTCGGCTGCGCGCGGATTGAGTTCCCGTAGCGCCGGCATCACCTGGTGGCGCATCCGATTCCGCGCATAGCCGAGGTCGTCGTTCGAAGGATCCACCGCGGCAGTGATCCCCAGCGCAGCGAGGTATCGCTCTACCTCGGCGCGAGAAATGCCGAGCAGCGGCCGCACCACTCGGAGTGTTCGCGTCCCCCGACCAGGAACCGGCCAGTCCGCGCTCGAGGACATCCCTGCGGCCCCACCGGCCCCGGTCCCACGCGTGAGCCGCATGAGCACCGTCTCCGCCTGGTCGTCGAGCGTATGCCCGGTCACGCAGACCCCAGCACCGGCATCACGACAGGCGCGGGCGAGCCAGCGGTAGCGCGCTTCGCGCGCAGCCTCCTCGCTCCCGTTCGACGGACGCCTTGGGGCTTGGCCCTCAACGCATTCCACCGAGAGCGCCTCGCAGATCTCCCGCACAACGTGGCGGTCTCGTTCCGCTTCCTCAGGAGACCTCAGACGATGGTCGAAGTGCCCGGCCACCACTCGACCGGCCCCGGACGAACGCGCCAGCGCGACGAGTAGCGCCGTCGAGTCAGGCCCGCCCGAGGCCGCGACCACCACCCGTCCGGAGCCTGCAGCCCCCATCTCGTCCATCGCCCGCACAAGCGCAGCCGCCACTCGACGCTCGAATGCACCGGTCAGTCGTGTGCGTGGGAACGGGTCACTGATCGATGGGCCGCTCATCGCCGCAGCGTAGCGCGAACTACTCGCCGCCGGCGGCCTCGTGGGCGCGGCTCCCGAAGAGGTACTGCCACCAGCGCTCGCCGGCACGTCGCTCTGTGGTTGGCGCAGGAGGCGCATCGATCTCCACGAGCGTCTCACCGGGCTGGACGAACCCGAACTGCTGCCGCGCGAACGCCTCGATGTACTCGTCCGACTGGAGGTAGGAGAGCAGGCCTTCCAGTTCCGCGTGCTCCGTACGCAACTGGATCACCTCGCTGTAGAGCTCACGCTCCGCCTGGCGCAGGGAATAGCTTTGCGCAGCGGTCTGCGCCATGGCATAGAGAAACAGCCCCAGCAGGACCACTGCTACGACCAGCACCATATGCGCCGGACCAAATGTGGGGAGACGGAGCAATGGCCGAATTCCCGGGCTCCCTGTGAGCCCACCCGCCTGTAGGTCACGGTACCAGCGTTCGAGTTATGACGACAACTAGAGCCCGCTACCGCCCGGCTGGTCGCACCTCCCGCTCCGCCGCACCGGACGCATCCACCGCGTGATCCAGGTGGCACCGCTCGTTCAGCCGCACCACAGTCCACGGCTCGTCGCGCCTCACCTCCACCTCGGCGAGGCAGGCGACGTCGTGACGGAAGCAACGGAACGAGCCTACCGGCACGCGCAGCGCATGGCAGAGCAGCACTCGCAACGCGAGGTTGTGCGACACGACCACGATCGTCGGCCGAACCTCGACGCCGCCGAGCTGGCGCGCAAAGGGTGTGCTAACCGCTCCTGCTGCCGGTTGCGCGGCGAGGTCCTCCTCGTGCTCGCGCGCGATCTCCTCGATCGCCGCGACCATCCGATGCTGCGCCTCTCCCAGCGTCTCGCCACCTGGGATGCGCAAGTCGCCAGCCAGGTCACCACGCCACTGCCGAAGGAAATCCGGGTGCCGTTCCCGCATCTGCTCCCCGGTCAACCCATCCAGCTCGCCCTGGTCCACCTCACGTAGCCGCGCATCAAGCTGGACCTCCACCGCGTGCGCCTCCGCAATCGCCTCCGCAGTGGCCGAGGCGCGCTGAAGGTCACTCGAGTACACCGCCACGATCGGTTCCGATGCCAGCACGCCTGCGATCTCCGCAGCCTGCACGCGTCCCCGTTCGTTCAGCGGCACATCGCGATGCCCCTGCGCGCGCCCGTTCGCGTTCGCATCAGTCTCCGCGTGTCGAATCAGCAGGAGTCGGACGGTCATCGGCGGCGCGATGCTTCGTAGAGTTCAATGTATTCGTCCACGGACACCTGAGCGATCGCCTGCGCCACCAGTTCCAGAGGCAGGTCATCCAGGGACCGAAATCGCACGCACGATTTGCCCATGTCCAGCCGCTTCCCCGTAGCCTGGTACGCCTCGTGGAACCGCTCCGACGCCTCAGCATCGGCATAGAGCCCGTGGAGGTAGAGCGCCATGTAGTTCTTCTGCGAAGCCAGAGCCGCAATCCCCAGCGGCTGCTTGTTGTACGTGTTCGGGTACCGTTCCAGCGGGATGACGTACCCGATCATCCCGAACGCCATCTCCTCCCGGAACCCGTCCGGCAGGTGTTCAACGATCACCGCACGCACCACCTCGATCACATCCCGCCGCTCCGCGGGCAGCTCATCGAGGTACTGCTGAATCGTGGTCGCAGTGCTCGTAGCCATGCACAGGTCCTCAATCCGCGTCGGACACGCGGTCAGTCTACGAGGACCGTGCACCCTCCACTACTGCACCTCAACGGTCCCCGTCATCGTCGGATGCACCGCGCAGAAGTACTCGAACGTCCCCGCCGAGGTAAACGTGTGCTCAAACGTGTCCCCGGCGCCGAGGTTCTGTGAGTCCCACGTCCCATCACCGGCGGTCGAGGTGTGCGGCGCGGAGTCATCATTGCGCCACACTACGGTGTCACCCACCTGCACCGTCAGCGATTCAAGCGAGAAGTTGGCAATCGACGACTCGATCACCTCGCCGGTGGCAGGCGGAGGCTCCTCGGTCGCGGTGGGGGTCGCTGGCTCGGTAGCTTCGGCCGTCGGGGTGGCAGGTGGCTCAGTGGGCGCCGACGTTTCCGTGGCCTCCGCAGGTGAAGTAGCCGTCGGCACCGGCACGGTCGCGGTTGGCGTCGCCTCGCCATTGTCATCACCGCAGGCGACCACCAGCATCAGCAGGCCAACCAGCGCCACCATCGGCGCCAGAACAACACGCCAAGGGCGCGCGAATCGATCAATCATCAGGACCATCCTCTCGGAGCAGCCAGTACGCGGCCGCCCCTTGAGAGAACGCCTGACGTATTACGTATGGATTCGCAGGAAGTAACAGGATCTGGGCAAATCGAGGGTGAGGCCGCGATCGAGGCGGACGACCCGGCCGCGTTACTCCCGTGCCCACTCCTCGCGGATCGCTTCCAGCAGCGCCTGCGCCGCATTGCGCGGATCACGTTCCCGCTTCGCAACCGACTCCACGAGCGCCGCAAGCGCCCCGGTCGTACTCGCCGCGGCCAGCGCCTCCCGGTGCAACGCCGCACGAGCCAGCGCCACCAGCTGTCGCTCCGCATGCGCCCGTCGCTCCTCCTCCGCGTGCTCCGAGGTGGTGATGAACTCGTGATGCTCGTCGATCGCATCCACCAGCTCCGGCACACCCTCCGCCGTGCGCGCTACGGCCTTCAGAATCGGCGGCTGCCACGGCTTCGGCTCAGCGATCGACAGCAATCCGCGCAACTGCTGCACGGCGGTATCCGCCCCGGCGAGGTCCGCCTTGTTCACCACGATAATCTGAGCGACCTCCATCAAGCCGGCCTTCATCGACTGCACCTCGTCGCCACCGCCGGGGTTCGCCACCAGCACCGTGGTCCCGGCCGCGTTCGCGACCTCGACCTCATCCTGGCCCGCGCCCACCGTCTCCAGCATCACCACGTCGAACCCGGCCGCATCCAGCACATCCACCACGCCGGTAGCCATCTCCGACAGCCCGCCGAGGTTCCCGCGGCTGGCCATCGAGCGCAGGAAGACGCCAGAGTCTCCCGTTAGGTCCTGCATGCGAATGCGGTCGCCGAGGATGGCGCCGTGCGAAAAGGGCGAGGACGGGTCCACGGCCACGATGCCCACAGTCCGCCCGCGCTTCCGCTGCTCGCGAGCCAGCGCGCCGACCAGCGTCGACTTCCCGGCCCCGGCGGAACCAGTGATGCCCACGGTCTGCGCGCGTCCGGTGGACGGATAGATGCGCGCAAGCACCTCGCGCCCGGTCGGCGTGTCCGCCTCCACGTGCGAGATCGCGCGAGAGAGCGCGAAACGCTCTCCTTGCAGCAGGCGGTCGACCAGTTCAGGTGCGTCCACGGGTATCGACTACGTTCGCTGCGGCGCGTGCTGTCTGACGAAGTCGATGATCTGGTGCGTATCGGTCCCGGGCCCAAACACCTCGGCGAACCCGATCTCCTTCACCTTCGGAATGTCCTCGTTGGGGATGATGCCGCCAGCGAACAGCAGCACATCCTCGATCCCCCGGGCGCGCATCTCGCTGACCACGCGCGGGAACAGCTCCAGGTGCGCCCCCGAGAGGATCGAGAGCCCCACCACCTGCACGTCTTCCTGCAGCGCCGCCTCCGCGATCATCTGCGGCGTCTGGCGGATGCCGGTGTAGATGACCTCCATCCCGGCATCACGCAGCGCGCGCGCCACCACCTTCGCCCCACGGTCGTGACCGTCCAGGCCCGGTTTCGCAATCAACACACGGATCGGAGGTGCTTGCGTCATCGCCAGTTGCTCCCTGTTCCCTCGAGCGTGCGATTAGTCTCGCCGAACGCGGGGTTGATCGCTACTCATCCGTCTTTCTGGGTGTGATGTACACTCCTCCGCACCTCGCGGGTCCGGGCGGCGGTCCGGCTTCGAATGCTGGAGGACACCGTGCCGGTCCGTGCCGTCCTCTTCGATGTCGGTGGCCCGATCGACACGGAGACGGTGTACGAACAGCTCATCGACCAACAGATCGCCGAGGCACTCCGCCTCGAGGGCATCGAGGTCACCGCAGAGATGCTCGCAACTGCCAGCGAGCGAGCGGTGCACGCGTTCGCACCGAGAACCTACGCCGCGATGCTCTGGGAACTCTCAGGCCAGCGGCCCGATATCGCCGAACGCGCGCTCGGCTACCTCACCGCGCAAGCCGAGGAACGCGACCGCATCCGTGGCAACATCGAGCTCCGCGACGGCATCGCGGCGGTCATCTCAGGGCTCCACGGCCGCGGCTACCGCCTCGGGCTCGCCGCGAATCAGCCCACCAGCGTGATCCCCCACCTGGAGCAGGCTGGCATCCGGCGATACTTCGACTACGCCATCGTCTCCGGGCACCACGGCTTCCGCAAACCAGATGTCCGTCTATTCCTCCACGCGTGCGAGGGCCTGGCGGTGGATCCGTCCGACTGTCTGATGATCGGCGACCGCATCGACTGCGACATCGTCCCGGCGCGACTGCTGGGGATGCGCACCATCCTCATGCGCACCGGACGGCACATCGCCCAGCAACCCCGCTCGATGGATGAGGTCCCTGATGCCGAGGTGCAGTCGGCCGGGGAGCTCCAGTCGGCGCTGGAGCGCATGCTGGCCTAGCGCTGTCGGCTACGCGCTCCGCCCAAACTGAATCAACTGGATCGCCAGCCCGAACGACTGCTCCGGCGAGATCGTGCTCGTCACGCTATCTGGCAACGCGCCACGCGCTGCGTCCGGCAATTCGATGCCGTGCGAGCGGTAGCGCGCAATCTCCGCATCGATGTCGCCCACCTCAATCGCCACCATCGAGGCCGCACGCTCGCCCTGCTCCGCGATGCGCTGCGCCATCGGCGAATCGTCCGAGGTCGGCGCCAGCAGCTCCAGCATTGCCTGACCGGTAGGCAGCTGCGCGATCAGCATCCCGCGCTCCTCGATACGGATCTCGTTCACCACCTCCAGCCCAACGACATCGTTCCACGCCTGCCGCGCGGCGGCGTAGTCCGCCACCGTCGCCGCGAGGTGATCGATGCCCTTCTCGGCCCGGACGTGCGCCCCGGCGGGTGGCTGTGCCAGCTCCACCAGCACCCCGTGCATCGCACTCGGATGAATGAACCCGATCTGCCCCGCCAGCCCCGCGCGAGGCGTCTCGTCGATCAGCTCCACGCCCTGAGCCTTCAGCCGCGCCAGCTCCCCCGCCACGTCGTCCGTGTTGAAGCAGATATGGTGCAGCGTCTGCCCCCGCGACTCGAGGTACCGCGCCACCCCCGTGTCTTCCTGCACCGGCTGCAGCAG
>JBJHDC010000141.1:0-7557 GCA_050486345.1 Dehalococcoidia bacterium
CGCATGTGGGGCGCGCCATCATCGAGCGCACGGGTATCGACCCGGAGCGGGTTGATGAGCTGATCCTTGGTCACAGCTACCCCAGCGGCGAGGAGCCGGCCGTGGGGCGCATCGTGGCGCTGAAGTCCGGCCTGCCGCTGACTACGACGGGCTACCAGTTGGACCGCCGCTGCTCGTCGGGCCTCCAGGCGATCCTCAACGCGGTGATGACCGTCCAGACCGAGAATGCCGATGTCGTCATGGCGGGTGGCGTCGAGTCGATGAGCCGCGTGGAGTTCTACACCACGCCCGATGTGCGCTGGGGCACGCGCCAGGGATCGCTGGTGCTGCACGACCGCCTTGACCGTGCGCGCGAGACGGCCGCCCCGGCGGATGTCGTGGGCTATATCTCCGGCATGATCGAGACTGCCGAGAACGTGGCCGCAAAGTACGAGATCCCGCGCGACCTACAGGATCAGTACTCCGTCCGCAGCCACCAACGCGCCGTGGCCTCGCAGGATGCTGGCAAGTTCGCGGACGAGATCGTCCCCATCGAGATCCCCCAGCGTCGAGGCGACCCGATCGTCTTCGCGGAGGACGAGGGCCCGCGCGGGGACACCTCGCTGGAAGCGCTCGCGCGGCTGCGGCCGATGACCGAGGGTGGCTGCGTGACCGCGGGCAATGCGAGCTCGCAGAACGATGCCGCCGCGATGTGCCTCGTGGTGGCCGTGGACAAGCTGGCGGAGCTGGGGCTGGAGCCTGACCTCTACTTCCGCGGCTCCGCCGTGGCCGGGGTGCACCCGGGGTACATGGGCATGGGTCCGGTGCCCGCGGTTGAGAAGCTCTCGAAGAAGACCGGCATCGGCTTCGACGACATCGATGTCATCGAGCTGAACGAGGCATTCGCTTCGCAGGTGCTCGCCGTCGTGCAGCAGTGGGGCTTCCCGGATGCCGAGGAGATCGCGGATAAGCTGAACCCGAACGGCTCTGGCATCTCGCTCGGTCATCCGATCGCAGCGACCGGCGCGCGGATCCTCGCCACGCTGAGCGGCGAGATGAAGCGGCGGAACGCTCGTTACGGCCTCGAGACCATGTGCGTCGGCGGCGGGCAGGGCGTGGCGGCGCTGTTCGAGCGGCCGTAGGCACGGGTGAGAACATCGCTTCTGCGGTGACGCAGGTTTGGTTGCCACCGGGATCCCAGTTCCCGCGCGCCCGGAGGCGCGTCCTTCGACAGGCTCAGGATGAACGGGAACTGGGATCCCAGAACGTCGAATGACCGACTAGCTCGGATACCCCATCCGCACCTCCAGCACGCGGCGGATGCCGCGGAGGTCACGGTGCTGGCGGATGTCGAGGTTGGTGCGGCCGCCGGCGGTGAGGGCGGTTGTCACGATCTCCTCGACCCAGCCCATCTGGCCGGCCGCCATCTCGAGGATGACGCAGGCCGTGTCCGGTGCAAGATGCGAGTGTAGCTGCTGTGCGAGGCGGTCGATGATCTCCACACCGGTGGGGCCGCCTTCGACGGCGATGCGGGGTTCGCGCTCGCGGATCTGGGCGGGCAGCTCCTCGAAGTCATCGGTGGGGACGTAGGGCATGTTTGCGCAGAGCACGTCGATGGGCTCGCCGAGCGGATCCAGCAGGTCGCCGGCGAGGATGACGACGCGGTCCTGGAGGCTGAAGGTCTGCATGTTCTTCGCCGCCCACTGGAGCGCCTCGGTGGAGACGTCCGTGGCGAAGACCTTCGCGTTAGGGGCGTGGCGGGCGATGGCGAGCGCGATCGCGCCGCTGCCGGTGCCGATGTCCGCGACGCGCACGAGGCGACCCGCGCGGGGGTGCTCGCGAATCGCCTCGATGGCGACCTCGACGATCGTTTCCGTCTCGGGACGTGGGATGAGTGCGCCGGGTCCGACCGCGAAGGTAAGCCCGTAGAACTCGCGTCTTCCGAGGAGGTAGGCAAGCGGCTCGTGGTCGGCGCGGCGGTCGAGGAGGGCATGGAAGGCCTCGAGGGCTGTGGGATCGGGGGCGTCCCGGCCGGCAGCGATCACAGAAGCGCGGTCCAGATCGGAGGCCTCGGCATAGAGGAGCTCTACCTGGAGGCGGGCGTCGTCGATGTCGTCGGCGGCGCTCACAGCGCGGAGGCGGTCGGCGGCTTCCTGGAGGAGTGCGCGGATGGTGGGATGGCCGCCGGTCACGTGCGGGCCTCATGCCGGTGCAGCACCTCGTAGAGCACGAGGGCAGTGGCGACGGCGAGGTTGAGGGAATCGATGCGGCCCATCATGGGGATACGCACGGTGCGCGTGCAATCGGCCTGGCGCTCGTCAGTGAGGCCGGCGCGCTCGCTACCCATCACGAGCACGGTGCGCTCGCCATAGTCGCAGGTACGGTAGTCATCGGTGGCGCGGTCGGAGGTGCCGATGAGCGTTGCCTGTTCGCGGCGGCCCCAGGCGAGGAAATCCTCCCAGCTCGCGCGGACCACGCGGCGGGTGAAGATGGCGCCCGTGGAGGCACGCATCGCCACCGGGTCGTAGGGGTCGGTGGTGTGGTCCAGCAAGATCACCCCCTCCGCCCCGGAGGCGTCGCAGGTGCGCAGGATGGTGCCGAGGTTGCCGGCATCGGCGGTCTCCTCCAGCGCCACCCACCGCTCGCCGGGTGCGATCTGGACGTCGCCGAGCTTCGTCCAGCGCTGGCGAAGCAGGGCGCCGAGGCCCTGCGGGCCCTCGCGCTTTGAGAGCGAGTGAAAGACTTGATCCGAGACCTCAATGATCTCAACGCCGCGGCTGCGCGCCTCCTCGATGAGGCCGTGGGCGAATTCGCTACGCAGCAGCTCGGGCGCCACAATCAGTGCCTCGAGTGGCGTGTCGAGCTGGACTGCCTCAGCGACGGTGCGGATGCCCTCGACGTAAGCGAGACCGGTGCGGTCGCGTTCCTTGCGCAGGCGGAGGGCGCGGATGCGCTTGATGCGCTCGTTGGCGGTGGAGGCGATCATCGTGGGCGGCTGCGAGACTGCGGTCCCCGCGCGGCCCATCGGGCCGGGTCCTTCGACAGGCTCAGGGTGAACGGGGGCCAGGGCATGCACGTGTCAGAGGTTGTAGGCACGGAAGGATCGGCCACGTCAGACCGCTGCGGCGAGGAGGCGGGCCTGGTCCTCGGAACTGACGGCGTCGATGAGCTGGTCAATGTCGCCATCGAGGACGCGGAGGATGCCGTGCACGGTGAGGCTGATGCGGTGATCGGTGATGCGGTCCTGGGGGAAGTTGTAGGTGCGGATCTTCTCGGCACGGTCGCCAGAGCCGACCTGGGAGCGGCGCGCGGCGCTCTGCTCCGCGTCCTGCTTCTCGCGCTCCATCTCGTAGAGCCGCGAGCGCAGCACGGCCTCTGCCTTCATGCGGTTCTTCGCCTGTGAGCGCTCATCCTGGCAGGTGACTACGATTCCGGAAGGGTTGTGGGTCATGCGCACGGCCGTGGCGACCTTGTTCACGTTCTGGCCACCCGCGCCGCCGGAGTGGTAGATGTCGATGCGCACGTCGTTCCAGTCGATGTCCACGTCTACCTCGTCGACCTCGGGCATGACGGCGACCGTGGCGGTGGAGGTATGGATGCGGCCCTGGGCTTCCGTCTCCGGTACGCGCTGGACGCGATGTACGCCCGATTCGTACTTCAGGCGCGAGTAGGCGCCGCGGCCGTTGATCTCGAACACGATCTCGCGGTAGCCGCCGGCCTCATTGGCGCTGGTGTTGAGGATGTCTACGGCCCAGCGCTGACGCTCCGCGTAGCGCTGGTACATGCGGAAGAGATCGGAGGCGAAGAGGCCTGCTTCATCGCCGCCGGTGCCGGCGCGGATCTCGACGATGACGTTGCGGTCGTCGGCCGGGTCCTTCGGGAGCAGGGCGAGGCGGAGGTCGTGGTCGAGCCGCTCGATCTCCGCTTCCAGCTGGCTGACCTCTTCACGGGCCATCTCGCGCACGTCCTGATCATCGTCGTAGGCGAGGGTGCGGGCGTCCTCGAGGGCTGCGGTGGCCTCCTGGTAGGCGCGGTAGAGGGTGACGGCATCCTCGAGGGTGGAGCGCTCGCGCGCGATCTCCTCGACGCGACGGTGATCCGCCAGCACGTCGGGGTCCGTGAGGAGCGCGTTCAGCTCCTCGTAGCGCGCTTCGAGTTCGGCTAGGCGTTCAAGCATGGGAGTTCAGAATACCAGCGGACCGAGGTTATGCGCGCTGCGTTTGCGGTGGGTTTGCAGTGCATGGCTGCGCGGGGCAAGATGCGCACGCTGACGTTGGCCGTCTCGCAGACTCGTGTCGCGAGGCGAACCGTGTGAGGAGGTGCGCGTGCCCGACCCGATGAGTGCCCAGGACCGCCTGGATGTGATGGACCTGATCGCCAGCTACGCCCGCTGCATCGACAGCGGGGACATTGATGGCTGGGTGGATAACTTCATGCCGGATGCGGTGCTGGAGCCGGCCTCTGGCGTGCACACCGGCCACGAGGCGATTCGTGCGTGGGTGACGGCGCTGATGGCGCGCGGTCGCGTTGGGGCGGAGACGCCGCAACTGGTGCACTTCGTGGGCCTGCCGAAGATCGATGGCGACTCGGAACGCTGCGAGGCGCAGACGTACTGCGTGATCTTCGACTATGACGACGAGCGTGCGATTCGGGTGCCGCTGGTTGGGCGGTACGAGGATACGTGTGTGAAGGATGGGGACCGCTGGCGGTTCCAGCATCGCATCATTCACGGCGACCTGGTCGTGCGGCGGGGCGGGTAGCGCGGCGATGGCGGACCGGCTGACGCCCGAGGATCGCGTGGCGATTATGGACCTGATTGCCGACATTCCGTTTCGGCTCGATATCCGCGACCTGGACGGATACGTGAACAACTTCACGCCGGACGGGGTGCTGGAGGGCGAGTCTGGACGCCATGTGGGGCGAGAGGCGATCCGGGCGTATATGGCCGGGATCTTTGAGCGGAGCGGGAGCGGTCCTCGTACGCTGCGGCACATCCTGGGGATTCCGCTGATTCGCGGGGATGGCGGGGGCTGCCTGGTGCAGACGCAGCTGATGATCCCGCAGGTGGTCGATGACGGCCGGCTCGCGGTGCTGCGGGCCGGGGTGTACTTCGATGAGGTCGTGCTGCACGAGGGGCGGTGGCGGTTTCGCCATCGTAGGGTGCGGATGGACCTGCAGGATGTGGCATTGCGCTGATTGGCCGGCTGGCTAGAACTGGGCGAGGAAGCGCAGGTCGTTGGCGTGGTAGTCGCGGATGTCGGTGACGCCCTGGGTGATCATGGCGATGCGCTCCACGCCCATGCCGGCGGCAAAGCCGGTGTAGCGCTCCGGGTCGTAGCCGGCGGCCTCGATGATTTCCGGGTGCACCATGCCGGCGCCCATAATCTCCAACCACCTGTCCTGATACCAGACGGCCAGCTCCACGCCCGGCTCCACGAACGGGAAGTAGGAGTTGCGCATCATCACGTCTGAGTCCGGGCCGAACATCTGGCGGGCGAACTCGCGGAGGGTGCCTTTGAGGTTCGCCATGGAGACGCCCTCATCGATGACCAGCAGCTCTACCTGCTCCAGCATCCACTCGTGCGTGGCGTCCGTGGCTTCGTAGCGGTAGCAGCGGCCGGGGACGGCGACGCGGATGGGGGGTTCGTGCTGGTCGATGTAGCGGATCTGCATGGGGCTGGTGTGGGTGCGGAGGAGGAGCGGTTCGGCTTCGCCTTCGATCCAGAAGGTGTCCCACATGTCGCGGGCGGGGTGGTGCTCCGGGATGCGGAGGCGCTCGAAGTTGTACTGGTCTGTCTCGACCTCCGGGCCTTCGACGATGGCGAAGCCGAGGCGCGCGAAGACGTCCAGGATGCGGCGACGGGTCTGGGTGATGGGGTGGAGGCGGCCGCGGCGTACGGGGCGGCCGGGGAGTGTGACGTCGAGCGGTTCCGCGACCATGGAGGCGAGGGCGGCCTGGCGCAGTGCGACCTCGCGCTCTGCGAGGGCGGCTTCCAGGGCCTGCTTGGCGCGGTTGGCGGCGGCGCCGACTTCGCGGCGCTCTTCGGCGGCGAGTTCGCCGATGCTGCGGAGGATGCCGGTGAGCGCGCCGGAGCGGCCGAGGATGCTGGTGCGCCACTGTTCGAGCGCGGCCTCGTCCGGGGCGGCGGCGAGGGTTTCCAGCGCTTCGCGCTCGATTTCGGCGATGCGGTCGTGTGCGGTGGTCATGGCGGGAGTGTACCGGGCGATGCGGTTAGGGGTGAGTGGGGTGTGTCGGGACAGGTAAGGGAATCCTGTACTGAAACTCACGGCGCCACTCCTGAGGAAATTTGTTTTCGCCCTCCGCTGAACCTGAGCGGTGTGCGTTGCTCGACCGTTTGTTGCATCGAAATGCATGGGTGGCTCCGTTCTCGGGTGTTCGCCGTGCGTCCCCGGGAGGAGGTACGGCGAGTGCGCCCTCGTGGGGAGGGCGTTGGTGTTGGTGTAACAGGGAGTGAGGTGTGGGCTGAGGGGTTTGTGGCACGGGGGCGCGGGGAAGGTGGTGTGGGTGTTACTGGCGGGGGCGGACTTCGTGGGCGCGGCGGAGGTCGTCTCGGTGGACGCGGACTCGGACGGTGTGGAGGAGGTGGCCGACGGCGTTGCGCTGGTGCGGGCCACCGAAGCCGAAGGCGCCGTGAGGGGTGTCGATGCGGACGCGGATGCCTTCGTTGTGGAGCGCGCCGTAGAGGGCGAAGGCTTCGCCCTGGTTGAGGAGCGTTGATTCGTAGACCGTTTCCCACTGCAGGCGCTCGCGGATCCACCAGAGCAGTGCGACGACGATGAGGACGATGAGGGCCGCGCCCAGTAGCAGTTCCGTCTCGGGCACCGGCCTACCGCCCGCCGCTCGCTCGTGGGGAAGGGGGGATTTGAGTGCCGGGAGACTGGGCTCTGCGAGATTGGGTTCCGGGCGAGCCGGCGCGGACCTGGTGGGCGCGCGCGAGGTCATCGCGGTGGACCTTCACCTCGGCGGTCTGGTTGAGGGAGCTGTGGGCCTGGTGGAGGGCGAACCCGGCGTGCGCGAGCTTGTAGCGGGAGCGGAGGCCCGCTTGTCTGAGCGCGTGATACTGCAACACCGATGCGAGCGCCGGGACCGGGTCTCGAGCCGGCACAGCGAGGATGGTCTGCCACGTCCGCCGCTCGCGCACCCACGCGACCACACCAACGGTGACGACGACAGCGCCGAGCAGGATGACGGGTAGGTCCATGGGGGGCTCCACGAGAAGCGCATGCCTAGTTTAGATGGGGCATCAAGGGTAGGTGGGTGGATGGTGGGGGGCTCGCGTACACCTCGCAGCGGGGCGGAAGGGGATGCGGCGCTTCGTGCGCGGGCTCGGGGGGATGCTGGCGCGGTGAGGGGGAAGCGCATGTACCATTTTGATCAGCCTGCTTCATGGGGGGGATCAGGCAGGATGTCGATCAGGATTAGCTTCACACAGAGACCATCGGCGGTCTCGATCGACGCCCGCGGTTGTCGCTTCCGAGCAGTTGATCGCGCTGATCGCGCATCGAAGACAACGAGCCAACCGCGATCAACTCCCCGAGTCCGCATGTAGCGAAGGC
>JBJHDC010000142.1:0-7423 GCA_050486345.1 Dehalococcoidia bacterium
CCCTAAGTATGATTTCCTATAACTGGAGTTATGCCTGAGGAGAATAGATGAACCGCCGTACGACTCCGAGTGGCCAGATCGATCTGAACCTTCTTATGTCACTCCATGCGTTGCTTGAAGAGCGGAATGTGTCTCGTGCCGCAAAGAAGGTCAACGTAAGTCAACCTACGATGAGCAAGACACTCAGACGCCTCCGCTATCTGTTCGCCGATGAGCTCCTCGTCCGGACGGGGCGGCAGTACACGCTAACCCCATTCGCAGAAGATCTCTCCGCCTCCGTGGCTGAGTCGCTCTTCTCAATCGACCGGATGTTCGGTCGGCGTGCCCTGTTCGATCCGTTCACATCGACCCGTGAGTTCCGGATCGCGTGTAGCGACGCTATCGAGTTTCTGGTGGTACGCCCGCTAGTCCAACGACTTGCGGAGACCTACCCGCACCTCTCAATCAACGTGGAAAGCTTCAACGGTGCGAGCACGTGGCGCATGATTGAGTCTGGCACGCTCGATGTCTGTGTAGGGTCCTACGACCGGTACGATGGCTGGCTAACGAGGGAGGTTCTCTTTACTGACCGTAGAGTGTGCGCTGTCTGGTCGGGGAATCGCATCGTGGGTGCAACTCTCACGTGGGAGGAACTCCGCCAGCTCCCACACGCCTCACATAACTGGCCCGGATACGATGCAAGGAGCGGTGGGTATCCTGAATGGGAGATCCTCGATGAAGTGCCTCTTCGCTTCAGTAGTAGCCATCACCTCGCGCGCCTCATGCAGCTACGCGACACACAACTTGTGACCTTCACCTTCGAGAGACTCGCACAACAGCTCATCCATCAGGCTGACATCCGAGTGGTGATGCCTCCGTTCGCACCCCCGATCGTGCGCCACGGACTGTATTGGCATCCGAAGCAGACGAACGAGCCTGAACATATGTGGCTACGATCGCAACTGCGAGAAATCGCTCGTTCCATCTAGGCATATCCGCGCCCGGCCAACGAAACCATACGGTCGCGAGACCGCCGGGCGGTGATCGAGATCATCTCCAAACTAGGTGCCAACATCAGAAACGGCACGCGCGCGGACCGGGAGGTGGTCCGGAGCGCGTGCCGCTATGCGTGCGCGCGGTTCGGGGTTAGACGCGCGCGGCGAGGCTTTCCGGGGTGACGTTCTCACGCTCCGTCACCTGCTTGACGACGAAGTCGTACGTGCCGCGGCGATCCTCCTTCGGACCGTCCCACTCCACGACCAGGTCCGGGTGGAAGAAGTCGTCTTCCTCGTTGCCCTCTTCGCCATCGATGTAGAGCTGCGTGGTGATGGGGCTGCTCACGCCCTGCACCTTCACGTGAATGTGGCGAGCGTCACGCGGCTCATAGCAGGCGGGAACAATCGTGCGGAACTCGTAGCGGCCCTCCGCGTCGCAACGCTGGAAGCCGTGGTAAGCGTAGCCGACCATGTCGTAGTTCCCGACCTCGTCCGAGCTCCAGAACTGCACGACGGCACCCGGGATCGGCACGCCGCGCTCATTCAGCACGCGGCCCGTGATCGTGATCACGTCACCCTCGTACGTTGGCTCCACGAGGTTCGAGCGCTCCGGCGCGCCGATGCGGAAATAGGGGCCCTCGATCTCGCGAGGGGTCTGCGTCAGTTCTCCCGGTCCCGGCAGATCGGGCTGCGGGACGGTGAGGCCTGCGCGCTTGCCAGCTGGTGCTTTCGGTGTGGTCATCCTGCTCCTCCTCCTGGGCAACTCCGCCCTACCGCGGCCGGCACTGCGGTCGCGAGGTGTCTCCGCCGGGAGTGTCTCAGGCAAGAACGCGCGAGCATCGGGCCAATCGGCCCGTTGAACGTAGGACGATCGGCCCGAATTTTCTGCTGGATCGATGCCGTCGAAACTCCACCTCAGGAGGCTCGATTGCTCCAATCGTTATGATGCGGGGACGACAGCAACCGACGCAAAATGAGAGGCCCAGACATGGCACAGACCACCGGCAACCAGTTCCTGGTTGACATGCTGAAGGCGTATGACGTCTCCCATGTCTTCTTCGTCCCGTCCGTGCTCGGCGGCGCGCTGAACCTGATGGACGAGGCAGGGATCACCCGCGTGGTCACCCATGGCGAGAAGGCCGCCGCGTATATGGCGGATGGATACGCGCGCGCCTCGCGCAAGCCAGGGATTTGCTTCGCGCAGGACATCGGCACCACGAACCTCGCCGCAGGACTGCGAGATGCCTACATGGGTTCCTCGCCGGTGATCGCGATCACCGGCGGCCAGAGCGAGGAGGCCCGTTACCGCCACGCCTACCAGAACGCCGAGGATGCCAAGGCGTGGGAGCCGGTGACCAAGGCAAACTTCACCGTGGAGACCGTCGAACGCCTGCCTGACCTCATGCGGCAGGCGTTCCGCATCGCCACGACGGGCACCCCGGGCCCGGTGCACCTGGAGCTGCGCGGCAACAGCGGCCAGATGCTCAACCGCGAGGCCGACCTCGAATTGATCGTCGAGGAGCGTTTCTCGCGCTTTCCCGCCTTCCGCCCCGAACCCGCCACTGAGGACATCGCCGCCGCGATCGATGTACTGGCGGATGCCGCTCGCCCGGTAATCGTCGCGGGCGGCGGGGTCGCCTCGTCGGGTGCCGGTGCCGAGGTGGTGAAGCTGGCGGAGCGCCTCTCGATCCCCGTCGCCACCTCGCTCAATGCGAAGGACATCATCCCGGACGACCACCCGCTGGCCGTGGGTGTGCCGGGCACGTACGCGCGCTGGTCCGCGAATCGCGTGCTGGAGGAGGCCGATCTCGTCTTCTTCATCGGCAGCCACACCGGCGGGCAGGTAACGAAGGCGTGGCAGGTGCCGAAGCCGGGGACGCGCGCGATCCAGCTGGACATCAACCCGGAGGAGCTCGGCCGCAACTACCCCAACACGGTCTCGCTCCACGGCGACGTGCGCGCGGGCGTACAGAAGCTCATCGACGCGGCCGAGGCTCAGCCGCCCCGCGAGGAGTGGCTGCAGCAGGTACAGGGCATCGTGCGCGAGTACTGGGCGGAGAGCGAACCGCTGCGCCAGTCGGACGCCGTGCCGCTACGGCCGGAGCGCATCGCGAAGGAGATGGAGGAGTGGCTGCCGGACAACGGCGTGCTGGTCTGCGACACCTTCCACGCGGCGCTGTGGACGGCGCAGATGATGCGCCTGAACGGCACCCAGCGCTACATCCGCTGCGCGGGTTCGCTCGGCTGGGCACTCCCCGGGACGCTGGGTGTGCAGGCAGCGATCCAGGATCGCCCGGTGATCGGTTTCAGCGGCGACGCCGGCTTCTACTACCACATCGCAGAGCTGGAGACGGCCGCGCGCATGGGGCTGAACGCGATCCACATCGTGAACAACAACTACTCCGGGGGCGTGGGTGAGACCTCGCCGTTCCACCGCGAGGTGAGCCTGGCGGACGTCGCCAACAGCATGGGCTGCCTCGGCATCCGCGTGGAGGAACCCGCCGCCATCCGCCCCGCGCTCGATCAGGCGCTGGCCGCCGGGCGGCCCACGGTGGTCGAGATTGTGAGCGATACGGCGATTCGCGCACAGCGATAGTCACAATCCCCGCACATGGGGAAGCGTTCCGATTCCAGCACGGGATCGGAACGCTGTGTCGCCCGCGAGCGGCCACGTTTGATATAATGTGCTGAACTGCACACGGGGTGGTCGGGTGTGACCCGGCCTGAGAGCAGACCCGTACCACCTGATCCGGGTAATGCCGGCGGAGGAATGTGCGATGTCGCAGCCCAACCGGGCGCCCTCGCCACAGCTTCACAGGTGTACGAATCCGGGATGGCCCCTGGCTGTTCCCGCTGTCTCGTGTGCACGCAGCAATCTGCGCGGCTCCGCACACGCGGACAGAGGGGGACGGCATGCGCACCGTACTGACGGTCGCCGGATCCGATAGCGGCGGCGGCGCCGGGATCCAGGCGGACCTCAAGACCATCGCCGCCAACGGCGCCTACGGGGTCTCCGTGATCACCTCGGTCACGGCGCAGAACACGCGGGCCGTCACGGCTGCCTTCGCGCTCCCACCCGAAATGATCGAGGCGCAGTTCGACGCCATCTTCGACGACTTCGAAATCCACGCCCTGAAGAGCGGGATGCTGGCCGACCGTGAGCGCGTGGAGGTGGTGGCAGCCTGTATGCGCCGCTACGGGCCCTCCAACTACGTGCTGGATCCCGTGATGATCTCCAAGTCCGGCTTCGCACTCCTCGAGACCGACGCCGTGGACGCCGTGCGCGATGAGCTGCTGCCGCTGGCCACCCTGGTTACCCCCAACGTGCACGAGGCGCAGCTGCTCGCGGACTGCGAGATCCGCACCGTGGACGAGGCGACCGAGGCCGGGCGGCGCATCCTCGATCTCGGCCCGCAGGCAGTGATCGTGAAGGGCGGCCACCTCGAGGAGCGCCCCGCCACTGACGTGCTGGTCACCGCTGACGGCGTCGAGGTGATCGAGGGCGAGTACCTGGAGAGCCGCAACACGCACGGCACCGGCTGCACGTTCTCTTCCGCCATCGCCACGCAGCTCGCCCTCGGGCGCGATGTGAGCGAGGCGGTGCGCGCGGCCAAGCGCTATCTCACGGAGGCCATCCGCTCCGGACCCGAGGTGGGCCACGGCGCGCGCCCCACCAACCACTTCTTCTACCTCACCAGCCCGGAGGCGCTTGCCGGCGCTGCGCGCTGGCTGCCCGATCCGGATGCCGACCGCGCGCAGACAGGAGCCCCGTAATGAAGGACCCCATCCCTCGACTGCAGGTGATCACAGACGAGCAGATTCAGAGCCGCTATTCACACGTGGAGCTCGCGCGGCTGGCGCTGCAGGGTGGTGTGGACGCCGTGCAGTTCCGCGAGAAGCGCCCGTGGACCGCGCGCGAGCTGATCGAGGTGGCTGCAGCCATGCTGCCGCTCACGCGTACCCACGGCGCGACACTGATCGTGGACGACCGTCCGGACATCGCGCTGAGCGTCGGCGCGACGGCGGTGCACCTGGGTCGCAACGACATCGATGTCGCCACAGCGCGCCGCATCCTGGGCCAGGACGCGATCATCGGCGGCACGGCGAACTCGTTCGATGAGGCAGATGCGGTCTTCATGACGGGCATCGACTACATCGGAGTGGGGCCGATCTACGGTACCCGCACGAAGGCGAACCCCGCCCCGGACATGGGGCTGGAGACGCTGCGCCGGATCTGCGAACACTCCCCGATCCCGGGGATCGCCTTCGGCAGCATCACGGCGGACCGCATCGCCGAGGTGATGGCGACCGGCGCACACGGCGTCGCCGTGGCCTCGGCGGTCGTATCCGCGGATGACGTCGAGACAGCCGCGCGCGAGTGCCGCACGGCGATGGATGCTGCGCTCGCGGAGCGCGCACGATGAGCCCGACGAACCCGGTCGAACGGGCAGACGTCTGCATCGTTGGTGGCGGCATCATCGGTCTCGCTGCGGCGGTAGAGCTCGCCGAGCGCGGGCGGCAGGTGGTGGTGCTGGAGTCGCATGCCCCGGGTGAACGCGCCGCGGCCGGCGTGGCCGCAGGCATGATCGCGCCGGTTTCCGAGGTCGACGTCTCGCACCCGGAGCTCACCCGCTTCGCGATCACGGGGCACGACGAGTACCCCTCATGGATCGCGCGCATCGAAGCTGCCAGCGGCATGAGCACCGGGTTCGACCAGTCCGGCACACTCTGGGTCGCCGTCCACCGGGATCACCCGGCGTGGCTCGCGCACCTGCTTTCGTTCCAGATCGATCGCGGATTGGACACCGTGCGCCTCAGCGCCGCCGAGGTACGCGAGCGGGAGCCGCTGCTGGCCCCGAACGCCTCCGGCGGCCTGCTCGCCCGCGACGACTGGCAGGTCGATCCACGCCGCCTGATGCTCGCCCTCCGCGCCACCCTGGAGCACCTCGGCAGCCGCGTCATCGAGCACGCACCCGTCGAGGCCATCGAGCGCTCCAGCACCGGCTGGACGGTGCGAGCAGGTGACGACGCAACGATGGTTGAGACCGAGCAGGTGGTGCTGGCGCCGGGCGCGTTCGGCGCGGCGCTCCTCGAGCAGTTCCTGCCGGGCGCCGGACTGCGGCCGGTGAAGGGGCAGATCCTGCGCCTGCGCGGTGAACGCCTCGCACAACAGGTGCTGCGAACGCCGGACATCTATCTCGTCCCGCGCGCGGATGGCGAGCTGGTGGTGGGTGGCACGATGGAGGAGATGGGCTTCGATGCCCGCGCGACCGCCGGCGCGGTGCATGACCTGCTCCGCGAGGCGCGCCGTGTGCTGCCCGGCATCATGGAACTGGAGCTGGTGGAGGTGCGCACGGGGTTCCGCCCCGCCCTCCGCGACCACAAGCCGGCGATCGGGGCGATCGAGGACGGCCTGTTCATCGCCGCCGGTCACTTCCGCAACGGTGTCGCCCTCGCCCCGCTCACGGCGCCGAACCCTAGACACCCGGGCCCCGGTCGCCACATCCGCGGGCGTGCCGCTCCCAGCCGGTCGTCCGGGCACGGTCCCGGACGCGGAGGACCCCGGGCGGCGCTGCCCGGCCGTGGGCGCCCCCCCCCGCCACACACACACGGGGGGGGCGCGTTGCGCCCGCACCTTCTGATGCGCGTACCCCCGAGCGGATTTGAACCGCCGTTACCGCCTTGAGAGGGCGGCGTCCTGGGCCGCTAGACGACGGGGGCGTGCTCCCGCCTGACGGGTGCGCCGGGCGGGCAGTGGAGCCTAACCGAGGCCGGCTCCAGGGTCGAACCCGCGGGGTGTCCGCGGGTGACCAGCTCGGGGGGAAGGACTCGAACCCTCAATAACTGGACCAGAACCAGTCGTGTTACCGATTACACCACCCCCGATCGGTGGTCGCGTCCGACCGGGTCGGGCGCGGCTGCGGAGGGTACGCAGCCGCCGGCCGGTGCGCAAAGGCGCGGGTGGGCTCACCCCTCCCCGCGCGCCGCGCGCGCCACCGGGATCGCCGCCTGGATGCGCGACAGCGACCGGGCACGGCCGAGCAACTCCAGGGACTCGAACAGCGGCGGGCTGACCGAGGAACCGGTCACCGCGACCCGCACCGGCTGGGCGACCTTGCCGAACCCGATCCCGAGCCGCTCCGGCAGGCCCCGCAGGGCCTCCTCGATGCCCGCCACCGTCCAGGGGCAGGTGGCCAGCACCTCTCCGGCAGCCTCCAGCGCCTCCACCGCGCCGGCTTTGGCCAGCACCTTGCCGACCGCGGCAGGGTCGATCTCCACCTCGGCCTGCAGGAACGCCGGGGCGTAGGTCCACACCTCGTCCAGGCGCTGCATGCGCTCCTGGATCAGCGGCACCAGACCCTGGATGACCGCCAGCTGCTCGGCACTCACCGGCAGGTGCAGCAGGTGGTCCTCGGACTCGGTGCCGTCCAGGAACGGCACCAGGCGCT
>JBJHDC010000143.1:0-7350 GCA_050486345.1 Dehalococcoidia bacterium
GGATGGAGTCGCCGAACCGTTCTACATCGGCCGCGGTACGCACGAAGCCGTCGCGGACTGCCTGCTCCAGCCCGTGGGAATGCGCAAACGTGCCGATGGGGAAGGCGGGGTCGTTCAGCTGCAGCAGCGCGAGCAGAGAGGTGAGCGAACTCACGCCTACACCAGGAAGTAGCGTTGCGTGAGCGGAAGCGTCTCGGCCGGCGGCACGGTGGCCAGCTCGCCGTCCACGAGTACCTCGTACGTGTCGGGGTTCACCTCGATCTCCGGAAGTGCATCGTTCCGCAACATGTCGTGCTTCGTCAGCGCGCGGCAATCGCGCACCGGCTCCACCATGCGACGCAGTCCGAGCTGCTCGTGGATGCCGCGTTCGTAAGCCGCGCCACTCAGGAACGTGATTGACGTTTCGCCGATGACCGAAGGGTGCGCGCCGAACATTGGGCGGTAGAGGATTGGTTCCACGGTGGGGATAGAGGCGTTCGCATCACCCATCAGCGCCCAGACGATGGAGCCACCCTTCACCACCAGGGAGGGCTTCACACCGAAGAAGTCCACGGGCCACAGCGCGATGTCCGCGAGCTTCCCCGGTTCCAGGCTGCCGACCAGGTGCCCAATACCGTGTGCCCGCGCCGGGTTGATGGTGAGCTTTGCGATATAGCGCAGGAGCCGCTGGTTGTCGTCGCCGTCCTGCTCGTCGGGGAGCGGCCCGCGAGCGACTTTCATCTTGTGTGCGGTCTGGATCAGGCGTGTGAAGTTCTCGCCCACTCGCCCCATCGCCTGCGAATCGCTGGCGTACATGCTGATCGCACCCAGGTCATGCAGGAAATCCTCGGCGGCCATCGTCTCAGGGCGGATGCGGCTATCGGCGAATGAGACGTCTTCCGGCACCGACGGGTTGAGGTGATGGCAGACCATGAGCATGTCCATGTGCTCAGCCAGCGTGTTCACCGTGTAGGGACGCGTCGGGTTCGTTGAGGAGGGCAGCACGTTCTCGTATCCGGCCATGCGGATGATGTCCGGCGCGTGTCCGCCCCCGGCGCCTTCGGTGTGATACGTGTGAATCGTGCGTCCCGCGATGGCGGCGATGGTGTCCTCGACGAACCCGCCCTCGTTGAGGGTGTCCGTGTGGATCGCCATCTGCACGTCGTAGGCATCGGCCACGCGCAGGGCGGCGTCGATGACGGCAGGGGTGGAACCCCAGTCCTCGTGCACCTTCAGCCCGCACGCACCCGCCTCCACCTGCTCGCGGATGGCGACCTCATCGGAAGCGTTCGCCTTTGCGAGCAGCCCCCAGTTCACGGGGAGCTCCTGCGCGGCCTGTAGCATGCGGGCGATGTGCCACGGGCCGGGCGTGCAGGTGGTGGCGCGGGTGCCATCGGCCGGACCAGTGCCACCACCGAGCATGGTGGTGACGCCGTTGGAGAGTGCGGCCCACGCCTGCTGCGGCGCAATCATGTGGATGTGGGCATCGATGCCGCCGGGCGTGGCAATCATATGCTCGCCCGCGATGATCTCAGTGCCGGGCCCGATGACGAGGTCCGGGTGGACGCCATCCATGGTGTCCGGATCCCCCGCCTTCCCGATGGCGGCGATGCGACCGTGGCGGATGCCGATATCGCCCTTCACGATGCCGAGCACCGGATCCACGATGATCGCGCTGGTGATCACCGTGTCTGGAGCGCCACCGGCGGAGGTGGCCGTCGGCGATTGTGCCATGCCATCGCGGATCGACTTCCCGCCGCCGAAGACGGCCTCTTCACCGTAGACAGCATGGTCATGCTCGATGCGCAGGATGAGAGCCGTGTCCGCGAGGCGCACCCGATCGCCCGTGGTCGGACCATAGAGCGCGGCGTACCGTTCGCGACTGATCCGGCTCATGCGTCCCCCTGCTCTTCGTCATCCGGTGCACTGGCGAAGTCCATCGAGAACCCACGCGCACGTAGCGCTTCGAGTGCCTGCTCCAGCGCCTCCGGTCCGGTCTCACCCTCGACTGCGGCGTTCATGCCACGGGCGATCTGCGCACCGCCGAGGCGGACGAGCGTGACGGTCTGCTCCTGGCCGGGCTCGAAGCGCACCGCAGTACCCGAGGGGATGTCGAGGCGCATGCCAAAGGCGGCCCCGCGGTCAAAGGCGAGCGCGCGGTTCACCTCGAAGAAATGCGCGTGGGAACCGACCTGGATCGGCCGGTCACCCGTGTTGGCGATAAGCAGCGTGACTGTCGGGCGCCCGGCGTTGAGCTCGATGTCGCCTTCGGCAACCAGGTAGCGATCAGATCCGCCTGCCATCGCTATTGAACCGGGTTGTGGCACGAGACGAGCTTGGTGCCATCCGGGAAAGTTGCTTCCACCTGGACCATGGGGATCATCTCCGCGATGCCCTCCATCACGTCGTCCGTACTCAGGATGGTGCCGCCGATCTCCGCCGCCTCCGTCACCGAGCGCCCGTCGCGAGCGGCCTCCATCATGGCTTCGCTGATCAGCGCCACCGCTTCCGGGTAGTTGAGGCGCAGGCCGCGTTCCCTCCGCTGCCGCGCGATCCCGGCCGCGACGTAGATGAACATCGCCTCTTGTTCCCGAGGTGTCAGCCGCATGCTGTTCCTGCTCGCACTCCAAATACACGCTGGCCCGCCTCAAGTCCGAGACGACATGCCGCAGGCTACGTCCAACGAGTTACACGGTGATTTCCGGCAGGAAACAGAGTTGTTTCGCCTCGGGGCGTGAGCGTATCCGACACTGGGCATCGACGCCGCCTCTGGCCGAATGCAGTCGAAGCGGAGGGATCGTTGTCACTGGCTAGCGGATCGGCTTCCACCCGTCGGGCAGGCGGATCTGCTTCGACACCGCGCCTCCATAGTGGCCGAACTGGCCCGCGATAAAGCTGCGGTTCCGGTTCGGTGCACCGCTGACGACGATCTGCAGTTCGTCGGCACCATGCAGTACTGGCACGAGCCGTTCCGGGTCGTCGCTCTTCGCGAAGAGGGGAGCCAGCTTGCCGCGCCGTACCGACTCGTGGAGGTTGTAGCCTTCCTCGATGCGTGCCAGCTGCTCATCAAAGATCCGTGCGGGGATGAGCGCGTGTTCGTAGAGCCACTGGCGCACGTCCGCTCTTGAGTAACCGGCATCGGCAAGGATGCCGGAGACGAGGGGCGTGAGGCCGACGACCGGGGAGATGCGCCCGCCGAAGCGTTCCATCGCCACCAGCAGGTTCCCGCCCAGTTCGCGCGCGACCTCACGGGCGATGATGCGCAGATGGTTCTCCGCCGGACCGTCCGAGAGGAAGCTATGGGCGATCGAGTCCACGCCCATCACTGTGACCACGTTGTCACCCGCTGCGAATCCTCGATCGGTGCAGAGCGGTGGCCACGGACTGTCGGTCTCCGCCTCTGCGAGCACCGGGTAGTAGTTGCGGCCGAACGTGGCCATGTCGGCCTCGCCGAGGCGGAACCCGGCGACGTTCACCATCAGAAGCCGCAGGAACCGGCTGACGGTGATGTTCATGCGCGCCTGTGGACGGAGCACGCCCTGGCCGGAGTTGAAGCCGAGCTGCTCCGCAATCGGTCCGTTGAGGATGATGAGCGGTGTCATGCCTGCCGTGGTGCCGACGTGCTCGATGCCGAAGTCCGGGTCGGCGACCGCCTCCGCAAGCGCGAGGAGGATTGGCATGGTGTCGGCGCGGCAGCCGGCCATCACGCCGTTGACCGCCACCTTCCACACCGTCGCGGGCAGCCGCGCCGGCTGTAGCGTCCCGATAACCTCGTCCGGCGAGCGGTCCGTGTACGAGAGAAACGCCTCCACTGCCTCGAGCGTGGGCGGCACGATGGGGAGGCCGTCAGACCAGATGTGCTCCTGGAAGTGCTCGTGCACCTCCTCGAGCGTGCCGGTGAAGATGATCTCGCGCGGTCCAGATGCGGCGGAGGTCGCAATTGCCGTGTCCCCGGCGACAGGCTGCGTGAGCAGCGAGGCAACCTCGTCGATCAGGGGCAGCGAGGAGCCGTACAGGTCCTCGCGCGTCTGTGCACCGATGTTCGGTGGCGGGTACACCAGCAGCCGCATGGCGGGTAGCCCGGCCGCGCGCGCCACGAGGCGAGCGGCCCGCTCGAACCCCGTGCAGACAACACCGACCGTGGGAACCCCGGCGCCTTCGAGCCATGCTGTTGCCCGCGACACGGCGGGCGCGCAGGTCCCTCAGCAGCCGGCCGCGATCACTGCGCCGTCGATCTCGTGCTCCCGCGCGAGCTCCGCGATGCTGGCGTCCGGCAGATCGCCCCAGCTGCGGCCGCGGCCCGGCGGCATCTCCACGAACTCGAGATCCGGATAGCGGTTGGACAGGTGCTCGCGGAACGCGCGGAGCACCGTGTCCCCGTTGTAGAACTCTGTCCACACCAGCCCGAGCTTCTTGCCACTCAGCCCCTGAAGCGGTGCAGCGCCGAAGGCAGCCTTCTTCGTACGCCCGTCCCGCTCGTCGCCGATCGGGCTCACCACTGCGTATACCGGATTCATGGGGCTGTCCTTCTCGGTCAGGGGGTGGGGTTCATCGAGGATTGTGCAGGCCATGGTACTGGCAATCCCTGGAAGAGGAATCGGTCAACCCCAGAGCGTCAGACATTGACCGCTCTCCGATTCCCCGGCTGTGTAAGAAACGCGGCCGTTGATCGTCCTACGTGTGTACCCACTGGCGCCCCGCGCCGTGAGGGAGTGGAGGACGGTCCGTGCGAGCTCGAAGGTTGCCCGGGCGGTGTGAGCGAGTACAGGCGTCAGCCTGGCGTCCGTTAGCGGGATGTCTTCAGCCCATACTGCCCGTGCGCGTGTGGCATGATACGTGCGGGTGACGCGATGCGGCCAACTTGCTGCTGTCGATGGGCGGCTCACCCTCGGAGTCGGGGAACGTCGCACCCGGGATCACGAACCCGGTTGCTGCTCGGGCCAGCTGCAGCGCAGCGTCCGAGGAACGGAGCCGCCGATGCCCGCGCGCCCATCCCCCACGCGGTCGGATCACGACCTGGTCGATGCTGCTCGACGCGGGGATCGCGAGGCATTCGCCGAGCTCTACCAGCGCTATTTCAACGCGGTGTTCGACTTCGTCACCCGCATGACCCGCGACCGCGAGGAAGCGGCGGACATCGCGCAGGACACGTTCATCAAGGCGTTCGAACGCCTCCAGACGTTGGAAAACGGCGAGCGATTCAAGACCTGGGTCTTCACCATTGCGCGCAACGAGACGCTGGACCGGCTGCGCAGGTCCAAGCGCGTGCGGCCCCTCACCGTGGTGGGCGAGGACGGCGAGGTGGAGCAGCTCGATGTCGTTGATCCCGATCGCCTCTCCGATCCGTCAGTCGCCGCCGAAGCGAACGCCGTGGCATCCCTGGTCTGGGAGGCTGCGGCCGGCCTCGATCCCCGGCAGTTGTCCATCCTGGACCTGCACCTGCGGCAGGGTCTCAACAGTGCAGAGATCGCGGAGGTCATGGGCGTGACTCGCAACAACGGCTACGTGATGCTCAACCGCCTCAAGGAGGCGGTGGGGGCGACGATCGAGGCGCTCCTGTTGCTACGACAGGGGCAGGCAGACTGTGACGAACTGGCGGAGTTGGTGGAATCGTTTGAGACGCAGGCGATGTCACCGGAGTTGCGCCGCGCGATCAGCCGGCATGCCACCAACTGCGATGCATGTACCGAGCGCAAGCGCGTGCTGGTCTCGCCGTTGGCTGTCATGTCGGCTCTCGCGCCCATCCCGGTATCGCAGGCGGTTTCGGACGACATTCTCGAGCACGTGCTGGAACGGATGCCTGTGGGTGGTGACGTTCAGGCGGCCCTCGCCGAGTTCGCAGAGGAGGGCAACGGAGATGCGAGCACCCTTGTCGCCCTCGATGGACCGACCTCCGATATACCCGCGGTGGGTGATGCCTGGCTGAGCGACCTCGGCGACATCGATCTCGACGACCCCGAACTGGAGCCAGATCTATGAGCGGCCCTCCAGCGTTGATCCTCGCTGGCTATGGTGTGGGGAACACGCTGCAGCTCACCATCGAGGCGCAGCAGGCGCTCCGCGTCACCACCGCGGTGTACGCGATCGCGCCCCCGGACCGCCTGGTGCAGCACCTGCGATCACAGCGCATGCGCGTGGTGGACCTCGCGCCGCGGCTGGCGGGCGAGGCAGAACCGGCCGAGGCGTATGTGGACATCGCCGGGTTCCTCCTGAACGAGGCGGTGCTCGATCCCCCGGTGGCGTTGCTGTCACCCGGCAACCCGCTGTTCCTGAACTCGCTCACCCGTTTCCTGGTGCAAGCAGCGCGCGAACGGGAGCTGGAGGTGGCCCTCTTCCCGGGAGTTTCGATCGTGGATGCAATCATCTCCGACCTTGGACTCGATGTGACATCGAGGGGACTACAGGTGTTTGATGCACGTCACCTGCTTGCACGCGCGATGCCGCTGCAACCCAGCGTGCCGCTGCTCGTGCTCCAGCCCGGTGGCCTCATCGCCGTTGCTCGTGAGCGAGGCCTCGACGGCGGCGCGGTCGTCGGAGCGCTGGGCGCGCACCTCCGGCGGTACTACCCGGAGAACCATCCCGTTTCGGTGATCCTGGAGAGCGTGGGGCACGGGACGCTTCGGCATGAGACCCGTCCGCTCGATGGCTTCGATGCCATCGAGTCGCAGCTCGAAGAGGCCGCGGCGCTCTTTTGCGATGTGGTGCGTGAGTGAGGGAGCGAGGCGGATGACCGGCTGCATTTCGCGTACCAACGGTGTAAGAACGCGGCGCCTCATGCGTCTGATACGTAGAGCCCGCTCCGAGGGGCCTCAAACGCCTACCTGAGGAGGCGAGACATGAACATCTTCCGTCGAATCATGGGGCGTTCGGATGCTCCAGATGAACCGAACTCATCCACCGGTGGCGTCAACGAGACTCGCTTTGAGGACACTACTGGTGCGGAGTCGAATGACGTGGCGATCGAGGAGTTGTCGCTCGTACACGAGGGAATCGAGTTGGAGAGCACCGGGCCGGTTGCCGGGCTCCGATCGGACGGCGAACTGGCGCAGGCGATCCCACCCGAACCGGCACCGATCGGGACCTCGACTGAGATGGTCGACGACTGGTCGACATCTGGCGCATCCGTGCCGTCTGATCCCGACCAGCCGGTCGTCCTGGGTGGGTTGTACAACCCGCCGAGTGACCCAGCAGCACAGGCAAGCGCGTATGACGATGCGCACGAGATCACGATGGACGTGCACGTGGGTGCGGCGCCACCCCCGCCCGAACCGCCCGCGGACATCGTCGAGAACGATGCGCCCGAGACGATGAAGATCGATGGATTCCTGAAGGTGCCGGATATCCCGGGAGGATCGTCGGACGCTTTCCCAC
>JBJHDC010000144.1:0-7293 GCA_050486345.1 Dehalococcoidia bacterium
ACAGTGCTCCATCTGTGTCACCGTGTTGCTGCGCAGAATATAGATGGGCACGTTGCGCCGCTCGGCATCGAGAATCGGCTGGGGCTGTTGGCGATAATCGTCCTTCAGCGAGATGACCACATCGGCGCTGTTGAGATTTTCGGCAATCACCACCGGCACATTCAGCGTCGAAGCCGCCGAGCGCAGTCGGTTTTGACCGATGCCATAGGGAAAGATGCGCAAAGGTTTCTGGGGCGAAGATTCGCTAGCGGTGTTCTGGCGCGCCGTCGTGCGGCCCGATTCACGTGTATCTACGCCGCTATCCATCCCTCGCTCGACACCCGTCGCTTCCGGGCTGTGTCCCTGTGTATGTCCCTGGGCGTGCCCATTGGCATAGGCCCCATTGGCCGGGCCGTCGTGGGTTCCGTTGTTGCGGCTTTCCTGGGCCACCCGATCCCGGCGGCGGCGCGACCGCCCATATCCGTCCCGTTCGCGGCCCGAACTCCCCTCGCCATCGGTAAACTGGCCCATGCGCCCGCTTGCGATGGCGCGTTCGATATGCAGTTCGCCCTGATCATCCCTCTAGCGCCGCTCGGGCGACAGGGGCCGCCCCCGCCACCGCGCGTCTCACACTGCCGCCGCCCAAACCCTGGCCCGCGGATCGCGTCGAGACCCACGCGGACAACCGATAGCCGCCTCCGTACGTTGGCACGAATAACGGCCCGGGGTCTCCCGGGCCGTTCTGCTGTGACGGAGAGCCGTCGCCTAGTCGAGCCCGTAGAGCTTCGCTGCGTTGTCGCGGGTGATCTTGCGGCGCAGCTCCGGCGACAGGTGCGCCATCTGCTTCTCCACCACGGCGTGGGAGTTCGGCCAGATGCTGTCCGGGTGGGGGTAGTCCGAGGCCCAGAGGATGTTGTCCTCGCCGAAGAACTCCAGCAGCTTCATCGCTACGTAGTCCTCCTGGAAGGTCAGGTAGACCTGGCGCTTGAAGAGGTCGGAGGGCTTCGACTGATAGGCCTCGATGCCCTTGTCGCCCCAGAACTCCTCAGCCTCCCAGAGCCGCCAGTGGCGGTAGTCCAGCTCCTGCACGACCCACGGGAGCCAGCCGGCGCCGCTCTCCGCCATCACCACCTTCAGCTTCGGGTGACGCTCCAGGATCGTCCATGCGAAGAGGTCCACGAAGGGCTCCAAGAACTGGCTTGGGAACATCTTCGTGTTCGTGAAGACGCTGGCGGGCTTGCCCACCTGCGGCTCGTTGGGGCCGCTGGGGAAGAAGACGAAGACGTGCCACGACATCACGATCCCGGTCGCCTCGAAGGCGTTCCAGACGGGCTCCCAGGCTTCGTCGTGCAGGCGCGGTGTGACGTTGGCGACCTGGATGTTGGCCTGCTTGAGGATGCCGCGCTCCGCCAGCCGGTAGAGTTCGCGCTCGGCGGCCTCGGGATCTTCCGCCGGGAGCATGGCGACGCCGATGAGGCGGTTCGGAGCGATGGAGCAGAAGTCCATCAACCAGTCGTTGTAGGCCTTGTAGCACTCCTCGCGCAGCTCGCGGTCATCGATCTTCATGGAGGTGACCGGGCCGAAGATCACGTGCGCCTGCACGCCGTCACGGTCCATGTCGGCGAGGCGCATCTCCGGGTTCGTCGGGCGGCGCTCGGAGTCATCGACGTCCACGCGGTCAAAGGCGGTGAAGGTCGGCTTGGGACCGGTGCGTGGCTGGGCAGCCCAGCGGCCCCAGACCTTGTCCTCGCACACCCACATCAGCTGCCCATCGCGTTCCTCGACGCGCGGGGCGCGGTCGCGGAGGTGCTCCGGAACACGGGTGACCCAGAGGTCCTGCGGCAGGTACTGGAGGTCTGCGTGGTCATCGCAGGAGATGAACTGGTATCCGACTTCGGTACGGGCTGGTGGTTCTGCGACCATATCTCTACCCCCTAGGGTCAGTGATGTCTATTCCCTCCCACTATACGAGCCGCTCAGCGAGGGTCACAAGGCGAACCGGGTGTCCTGATCGGCGCTACTGATCCATCACTGATCCGTCGCCTCGTTCCATATCGAGTCGAGCGTGGGAGTGCGCGCCCGGTCTGCCCGGTCATCCCAACCTTTGAACTTCGGAGTTCGCTTCTCAGCGAAGGCGGCTCGCGATTCCATCAGATCGCTCAGCGCCCCGTGGTTCTGAAGGAGCGACGCGAGCTTATTGATCTCCTCGGACGGTCGTGGACGCAGAGCACGCATGATGGTGAGCGTATTGACCCGCGAGGCTGGCGGCAGCGTGAGCAGGTGCTCTGCCATCTGGCGGGCAGCCGGCATCAGGTCGTCGGGCTCCTCGACGATGCGGTTGAGGAAGCCGACCTCGTAGAGACGCTGGGCGTCGAACCGGTAGGCGAAGGCCATCTCGGTAGCCACGGCGTGCGAGACGTTGTTGGCGAGTCCGTGCGTCCAGCCGCCGAGGAGCCAGCGCTTCGCCTCGGACATCTCGAAGATGGCGCCGCGCACGGCCACGCGCAGATCGCACTGCTCTACCAGCTGAAAGCCACCCCCCATCGCGTAGCCATTCACCGCGCCGATGACCACCTTGTCCAGGTCGCCATCCGTGAAGGGATTGCGGAAGGTCGTCCCGCCACCTGAGCCGACCCCCGGGGAGCCTCGCTCGACGGATTCCTTCATGTCTTCGCCGGCACAGAATGCACGGCCGGTGCCGGTGTAGATGGCGACCTCCGCGTCATCGCGGTCGCGGAACTCCGTCCACGCCTCCGCCAGCGCCGCGCGCAACTCGCTGCCGAGCGCGTTGAGGCGGTCCGGGCGGTTCATGCGGATCACCATGATCCCGTCGCTGCACTCGGTCTCCACGATCGCCATGATGGTCCCTTCAACTGCCCGCCTGACTGATGCCGCTGCGCGGTACCATGGCGGCCATGATACGGGCATCGCGACACTGCCCGCATCGAGCGCTGCGTCGAGGGGGAGGAGCACGCATGACCACCACGGAGGAACACCGCGGCTGGCTGGGTACCGAGGACGAGCCTGGCTCCGACGGGCGCTGGCCGGCGATGCACGGGATCCGCGTGCTGGACTTCACACGCGCTCAGCAAGGTCCTTTCGCGACGCTGCTGCTGGCGGACATGGGTGCCGAGGTGATCAAGGTTGAGCCCCCTGGAGGGGAGCAAGGGCGTGCGAACGGCCTGACCCCGGACGGTTTCTCCTCGTACTTCGAAGGTCATAATCGCGGCAAGAAGAGCATCACGCTCGACTTCAAGCAGCCGGGAGCCATCGACGTGGTGAAGCGGCTGGTGCCCACGTGTGACGTGGTGGTCGAGAATTTCCGGCCGGGGGTGATGGAACGGCTGGGGCTGGGCTACGAGGACCTCAAAGCGTTGCGGGAAGACATCATCATGGCGTCCGCCTCGGCATGGGGGCGGAGTGGACCGTGGGCGATGCGCGGTGGATACGACCACGTGGCGCAGGCGCTGAGCGGTGTGATGTACGAGCAGGGCGAGGGGCCAGGCGGCGAACCGCACGCACTCATCGGCGGGTTCGCGGACCAGATCGGGGCGATGCTACTGGCGTTCGGCGTGGCGACGGCGCTGATGGTGCGGGAGCGCGATGGCATCGGCCAGCACATCGATGGCTCGCTCATCGGCGGCATGGTGGCGATGCAGTCGAAGCAGATCTACGAGTACCTGCGCACCGGGAAGCAGAGCGGCTTCCAGCGGCGGCGCTCCGCTACCTACACAAACTACGAGTGCGCAGACGGACGCCACATCGCCATTGCCGCGAATGCGCAGGAGATGTGGGAACGGATGGTCGACGCGCTGGGGGACGAGCAACTGGCGCAGGATGAGCGCTTCAAGGACCCGTGGGGCCGCGCCGAGCACAAGGATGCCCTGGTGGTGGAGCTCGATCGCGTGTTCCGCACCCGTCCGATGGAGGAGTGGCTTGGCCCGCTCGAACTGGCCGATGTGCCTCACGCGCCGGTCCTGGACTACGCGCAGATGTCGGAGCACCCTCAGTACTGGGCGAATGGCTACTTGCAGGAGATCGATTCGCCCTACCTCGGTCCCATGCGGGTGCCCGGTCCGCCGATCCATATGAGCGCGACCCCGCCTCGGATCCAGGGATCCGGACCACCGCTGGGTATGCACACGGAGGAAATTCTGCTCGATGCCGGGTTCACATGGGACGAGATCGAGACGCTCAAGGACAGCGGCGCGATCAATACGGCGTGATCTGAGCGCATTGGTATTATCGTTATGTCATTTAACACCTTCATAGCGGATCGGTGACGCCGCGCGCGATGCGGTGGACGGATGCGCCTACAATTAGAGGAACACCGCTTCGTGATCCATCCCACCTGGACGCGAGGAGGGGAGCTCACATGTCGACACCACCATCCACCGCCCTGCCGCGGGTGCTCCGCCGGCATCGCTATCGGTTCGTAGCCTCAGCCCTCACGCTCGCCATGCTCGTCGCCTCCGTTGGCGTGGGAGCTACATCGAGCGTCTCCGCACAGGCCGACGTCTGTCCGCCCGTCGACCACCCGGTCGATGCGGACGATCCCTCGATCATCGTGGATGCACCCGAGCCGGGCGCGGCGGTCGAAAGCCCTGTGCAGATCGCTGGTGAGGCGCGTGTCTTCGAGGCAAACGTCCTGATTGCGATCTACGACGCGAACGGGACTGAAGTAGCGAGCACCTTCACCACGGCGCACGAGGCTGCGCCCGCGATGGCGCCCTTCGCCACGCAGGTCGTATTCAACGTGACGCAGACGCAGGATGGCTGCATCTGGATCTTCGAGGAGTCGGCTGACGACGGCTCGGCTCGCAACGTGGTGGCCGTCCCCGTGACCTTGACCGCCTCCGAGGAGGCGCCACCGCCAGCACCGACCGGTGACGCGGGTATCGGCTCAAACGCTCCGATCCTGGTGCTGACGCTGACGGTGATCGCAGCGGCCTGGCTGGTCCTCGCGGGTCGCGTAGCCACCGGCGCTCCGGAGCGCACGCGGTAGAAATCTCTCACGATCCGCTCGCATGAAGACAAGAAGGCCGCATCCATCTCGGATGCGGCCTTCTTAGTTCACGCAGAGAATGCCTAGTGAACGGCACCCGCTGCCCGCAAGACCTCGACCTCCGCTTCGTCCAGTCCGAGGTCAGCGCAGAGCACCTCCGTGGTGTGCTGGCCAAGCGTTGGTGCGGGGCGAATCTCAACGTGCGACTGGGAGAGGCGGTACGGCTGTCCGAGGATCGTGACCGGTCCCTCCACGGGATGCTCGATCTCGTGGATAAAACCCCGCGCGCGGAGGTGAGGGTCGCTAAACAGGTCGGCCGTGTCGTACACGGCGCTGCTGGTCACGCCAGCGGACGAGAGCGCGTGCATCGCCTCGAACTTCTCACGCTCGCTGGTCCACGCGGTGATCGCGGTCGAGATCTCCGCTGCGTAGGTGCGCCGCCCCTCTGGCTCGGCGAAACGCTCGTCCTCGAGCAGATCGAGGCGGTCGATGACGGTGCAGAGCGCGTCCCACATCTGTGACGTCGCGATCATGATGTAGACGTAGTCGTTCGGTCCGCCGCCGCTGCAGGGGTACATGCCGCTGGGCGCACCGCCATCGTTGCCGCGTCGCTGCATCGCCACGCCGCCATTCCAGGTGCCCGCTGCGGCCGCGAACAGGGGCGTGGTGCGCATGAAGCTCGTCGTCGCCTCCTGCATCGACATCTCGATGAGCTGACCGCGCCCGGTTCGCTGCTGCTGGGTATAGGCGGCGAGGATGGCGATCGCGGTTTGCGCGCCGGTGCCGGTATCCGCGAACGTGGGGCCTGGACGCACCGGCGGCCCGTCCGGAAACCCGGTGATCGAATACGTCCCCGCCGAGGCCTGCGCCAGCGCATCCAGGCTGTTGTAGTTCGCGTACGGACCGCTGAGCCCGAAGCCTTTGATGCGCGCGTAGACGATGCGCGGGTTCACGTCACACATCGCCCCGTAGTCGATGCCCAGCTTCTCCATGGCGCCGGGGCCGTAGTTCTCCACGAAGACGTCGTAGTGCGGCGCGAGACGCAGCAGCAGGTCGCGTCCCTGCTCGGTCTTGAGGTCGATCACCACACTGCGCTTGTTGCTGTTGTAGTTGAGGAAGTACTGGGAGTCCTCGCGCATGCGACCGTAGACCTGCCGGCCCGGGTCGCCGTATGGCGACTCGATCTTCACCACGTCGGCGCCCAGCCAGGCGAGGAACTGGGTGCACGAGGTCCCGGCCTCGTACTGCGTCATATCGAGGATGCGCAGGCCATCGAGTGCGGCCATGGCTGGCTCCTGTCTCCGGCCGCCAGGTGCGGCCCCTCTGTACGACCGCTATGTACGACCAGTGTGCCAGTCGAACTGCTGCGGCTTTCGCGTCGCCTTGGGATCGATCGTGATGTGCACCAGCGCGGGTCCGTCACCCTCGTTCGCCTCGGTGAGCGCGGGGAGGAGGTCCTCCGGGCGCTCGACGAAGTAGCCGCGGCCGCCGGGGAAAGCGGACATCACCTGCTCATAGCGGGCGCCCGGCGAGTAGACGCCGGGTGGCGGTGGCCGGTCCGTAGGTAGCTCTGCGATGCCTCCACCGATGCCGTTGTTGTTGATCACCACCACGGTGATCGGCAGGTTGTAGCGGCACATGGTCTCTACCTCCATGCCGCTGAAGCCGAAGGCCGCGTCGCCCTCGACGGCGATGATGCGCCGTTCCGGGTTCGTTACCGCCGCAGCGATCGCGAAGCCGAGGCCTACGCCCATGGTGCCGTAGGTCCCGGCATCGAGGCGGGTTCGCGGTTCGTAGTTGAGCAGGATGGTGCGACCGATGTCCATCGTGTTTGCACCCTCGGAGCTGATGATCGCGTTGCGCGGTGCGGCGGCCTGGATGTCTTTCAGCACACGCTGGTAGTTCATGGGCACGGAGTTGTCAGCCATCATCTGGTCGGTAATGGCGATGTTCTCCTGCGCACCCTGCTCCAGTCCGGTCCGCCACGTGGTCTCCGGTGGGTACTGCCACGGGTCTTCATCCAGTACGCGGTTCACCTGCCGCATGACGGCCTTGCCGTCGCCGACGAGTGCGACCTCGGCGGGTACGTTGGTGCCAATCTCCTCGGCAGCGATATCGAGCTGGACCACGCGCACATCCGGCCGGAAGCGCGGCGGCTGGCCGAAGTGGAGGATCCAATTCAGCCGCGCGCCCAGCAGGAAGATGACGTCCGCGTTCTGCAGTGCGTATGTGCGCGCAGCCGCCACAGACAGCGGGTGGTCATCCGGGACCACACCCTTGCCCATCGGCGTGGCGAGGTACGGCAGCTG
>JBJHDC010000145.1:0-7217 GCA_050486345.1 Dehalococcoidia bacterium
CCGCGGCGGCGTGTGGTGGTGACTCGGACGACGCCGAAACCCCCACGCCCGAGCCCACGGTCGAGGAAACACCGCCCCCCGCATCCGCGAACGAGACGTTCGATGAGCTTGCGGCAGGCTTCGCCACCGCGGAGTTCGCCGTGACCTACACCACGGAAGCGACCCTGGACGAGCCCCCCTTCACCGGGGAGCCGTTCGAGACCGAGTGGGACTGGAAGCAGAGCGGCGACCTGGTCCGCTTCGACTTCGACGGCGAGATCGTCGGTTTCGAAGGCACGATGATCATCATCACCACGCCCGAGGAGTCCTTCATCTGCGTCGGCATGGGCTGCCTCGGCTCACCGCCAGACCTGCCAATCTACGGCTCCCCCAGCGGTCCGCTCAGCGAGGCGGTGATGGCCATCAGCACCAACGCCAGCGCCGGTGAGATCACCCTGGCCGAACCGCGTGAGATCGCTGGCGTGGAGGCCCAGTGCTTCGACATCGCCGGCGGCGCCGAGGGCACCTCGGGCACGGTCTGCCTCAGCGAGTCCGGCGTGCCGCTGTTCGCTGACATGGAGATCGAGTCGGGCGCCTTCCTGCTCGAAGCGATTGAATACTCCGAGAGCGTGGACCCCAGCGAGTTCGACGCGCCGCACGACGTCACCGGCATCTAGCCGCCACAGTCAGGACCAACCGCAGAGGCCTGCTCCATCCTGGAGCGGGCCTCTGTCGTTCGAGCCAGTAGCCCGCCGACCCCGCCGCTCGTAGACTCTCGCCATGCGTATGTCACAGATGTTCGGCCATACCCTCCGCGAGACCCCCGGCGACGCGGAGACGCCCGCCCACGCGCTTCTGCTCCGCGGCGGCTACATCGATCAGCTCATGGGCGGCGTCTACTCGTTCCTGCCCCTGGGCAACCGCGTACGCCTCAGGATCGAGCAGATCATCCGCGAGGAGATGGACCGCGCCGGCGCGCAGGAGGTCCATCTTCCCGCCATCCAGCCCGTCGAGCTCTGGCAGCAGAGCGGCCGCGATCGCATGGACGTGCTGTTCCGCCTGCAGGACCGTCGCGAGCGCCAGCTGGTCCTCGGCCCCACGCACGAGGAGGTGATCACCCGCCTCTTCGCCGATCACGCCTTCTCCTACCGCGACCTGCCGGTCACCCTCTACCAGATCCAGACCAAGTTCCGTGACGAACTCCGTCCCCGTGGCGGCCTCGTGCGCGTGCGCGAGTTCACGATGAAGGACGCCTACTCCTTCGACGTGGACGACGCCGGCCTCGATGCCTCCTACGACGCGATGTTCCAGGCCTACCGCCGCATCTACGCCCGCTGCGGCGTACCCACCATCCCCGTCGAGGCCGATTCCGGCGCCATCGGCGGCAAGGGCTCGCAGGAGTTCATCTTCCTCACCGACACTGGCGAAGACACCATCATCTTCTGCGACACCTGCGCCTACGCCGCCAACCAGGAGAAGGCCGCCTTCGTCCGTCCGGAACCCGCGGGCGGAGACCCGCTACCGCTCGAGGAAGTGGAAACGCCCGGCGCGACGACCATCGAGGGCCTCGCGCAGTTCCTTGGCATCGAGACGCGCCAGACTGCGAAGGCCGTGTTCTTTATGGCGACCCCGAAGGCCGGCGGCGACCCCGAACCCGTCTTCGCCGTGGTGCGAGGCGACCTCGATATCAACGAGGTCAAGCTCTCGAATGCCCTCGGCGGCGCAGCCCTGCGTCCGATGCAGGACGACGAGATTCAGCAGTACGGGCTCGTCGCCGGCTACGCCTCACCCATCGGTCTGCGCGAGGGCGTCCGCCTCGTCGCGGACCTCTCGATTCCAGATGCCGGTAACCTCGTGGCAGGTGCCAACCGCCCCGGCTGGCACCTCCGCAACGTGAACCACGGCCGCGACTGGACCGCAGAGGTCGTCGCGGACATCGCCGGCGCCGAGGCGGGCCACGGCTGCGCAGCGTGCGCGGACGCCGGGCGCAACGGCACCCTGCGCACCTCGCGAGGCATCGAGATGGGCCACGTCTTCCGCCTCGAATACACCTACACGACACCCATGGACATCACCGTGCAGGATGCCGAGGGCAACCAGCTCACCCCCACCATGGGCTGCTACGGCATCGGCGTGGAGCGCATCCTCTCCGCCGCCGTCGAGGCCCACCACGATGACGCCGGTATCACCTGGCCGGTTTCGCTCGCCCCCTACGACGTGCACATCGTCGGCATCGGCCTCGACCGCGACGACGCACTCCGCGAGGATGCCGACCGACTCTTCGAGGAGCTCCAGGACGCCGGTCTGCAGGTCCTCTTCGACGACCGCGAGGAGCGCCCCGGCGTGAAGTTCAACGACGCCGACCTCATCGGCGTGCCACTGCGGCTCACCGTCTCCAGCCGCAACCATGGCGCCGGCGTCGTCGAGTACAAGCCGCGCGAGGCCGCCGAGCCGGAGAGCGTCGCCCGCAATGCCATCGTCCAGCGCATCCTCGACGACCGCCCCGCCGCCTTCGCCGCGCTCACCATCGACGCTGTCGAGGGCCTCGCACGCCGGTAAGTACGACTCGACGCCAGAAGTTATACTTATAGACAGAGGTATGACTTATGGCGAACGTGGTCGGTTCCAAGGGTCAGGTGGTAATCGAGAAGAAGCTCCGCGACAAGCTGGGCATCGAGCCCGGCTGGACCGCGATCCAGCGCCTCGTTGATGACCACATCGAGATCTACTTCGTACCACCTCCACACCGGCGATCACTCCGCGGCATCCTCAAGAGTGACATCCATATCCCCGAATCCGAGTGGCACGAGGCCCGAGAGCGTGCATGGCGTGCAGCCGGTGAAGACCGCGTGCGCCGCATGGCGGAGGCTGATGCGGAGTACCGCCAGGAGCGGCAAGAGCCGTGAGCGTCATCCTCGATACGTCCGTCATCGTGCGCTATCTCATGGATGACGATCAGCACCTCGCTGACATCGCCACGGACATCATCGAAAACGACGCGGAGCTTCTACTCTTGCCGGTCGCGATCGCCGAGATCGCCTGGGTGCTCGGCTCCGTGTATCAGCAATCCCGTGCGGACATCGTCGATGCATTGCTCGAACTCATCCGCCGCGAAAACCTCACCGTCCACGGCCTCGATGAGCAACTGGCCATCGATGCGCTGCTGCTTTGTCGCCCTCCGGCGCGCGTTTCGTTCGCCGATGCGCTGATCTGGGCCGCGGCGCGCGAGGCCGACGATTTCCCCATCTACAGCTTCGACGCCCGCTTCCCCAACGTGCAGGTCGAGGTCCGGCGCCAGCCCGCCTGAACCGCTACTGGTCCACCACGGATCCATCCCGATGCAGCCGCGTCACCACCGGCCGCGGACGTGGTGGGTACTTCTCTTCGGCGCCCTCAGCCAGCTCGATCCCGATGCCCGGAGCGTCCGGGATGATCAGGAAGCCATCCTCGCATCGCAGCGGCGACTTGATGATCTCGCTTTTCGGCGGCTCCTGCTCACCCAGCGGCAGCTCCTGGATCGCGAAGTTCGGGATGCACGCCGCCACCTGCAGGCACGCCGCCGTGCTCACCGGCCCCAGCGGGTTGTGCGGTACCACCCCCGCATACGCCGCCTCCGCCAGAGCCGCCACCTTCTTCGTCCCGGTGATGCCACCCACGAGGCACACATCCGGTCGCACGTAGTGCACCGCCCCCCGCTTCAGCACCATCTCGAACTCGTGGATCGTCTGGTAGCGCTCCCCCGTCGCGATCGGCACGTTGATGTGGCGGGCCACGTGCTCCATCTCGTCATAGTTCTCCGGCTGCACCGGGTCCTCGAAGAACATCGGGTGGTACTGCTCAATACCACGCCCGAGCACGATCGCCTCCGCCGGGCTCAGCCGCCGGTGGATCTCGATGCACAGGTCCACCTCGGGCCCCACCGCCTCGCGATACTGCGCCACGGTGTTGATCGCGTCTTCCATCTTCTGCACGTGCGTCTGGAAGAACGGTACGTCACGAGGCTCATCGAGGAACGGCGTGAGGTGCCCCACCGCCGTGAACCCCTGCGCCTTCGCGTCCTTGATGCCATCGATGAGTTCCTGCTTGGTGGACCCGAACACGTGGTAGTACACGCGCGCCCGATCCCGCGTCTTGCCACCCAGCAGCTGATGCACCGGCACATCAAAATACTTGCCCGCGATGTCCCACAGCGCGATGTCCAGGGCGCTGATCGCCCCGTTGATCGCCGCACCACGGAAGTGTGCAAACCGGTACATGTACTGCTGGTGATGCTCAATGCGCAGCGCATCTTGTCCCACCAGGTACTCGCCGAACTTGGTAATCGCAGCTGCGGACACCTCCGTGTGCGCCCAGGCGCCAGACTCACCAATCCCGGTGATGCCGTCCTCCGTGGTAATGCGGCAGAACAGGAACCGATCGATGGGCAGCGCCTCGACCTTCGTGATCTTCAACGACTTGCTCATCAACCATGCCCCTTCCGCACCACGTCCACACGCGCGCCCGTGTGGACGCGCCCCGCTTCTATAGCATGGGTCGCTGAGAGTCGTCAGGGCACTCCCTCCCACCAACCGGCCAGCTCGAAGATGCTACGCGGCGGCCTCCGCCAGTCGGCCCGCCTGCTTCGCCGTCACGTGTCCCTGTTCGTACAGCCACCGCACCGTGTCTCGGATCGACTCGCTCGCGTCGCGTCCCACCACGCCCAGATCATCGCGGGTGCGCGAGGAATCGACCGCCTCGATCTTCGCCATGTCCCACACTGCGTAGAGATCCTGCGCCCCCAGCGGCGCCGGCACCGGCGCCACACGCCTCAGCGCGTCCGCGGTCCGTGCCATGCCCAGCACCACCGGATCCGGCATCGCGGTCGTCTTCAGCGACCTCCCCGTCACCGAGGCAAGAGCCGCCACCGCCTCCTTGATCGTCATGACCTCCGCCGGGGTGCAGTACCGCCGCGGCCCGCGCCCCGGTTCCAGCACTGCCGCGTGCACCGCCGCCACGTCGCGCACATCACCAATAACCATCCCGCCGCGCATCGCGAACCGGAATTGTCCCTTCAATCCATTGATCGCGATCTGACAGCTCTCACCCAGGTGCGGATCGTGCGGGCCCCAGACCGATGGCGGATACGTGGTCACCACCGGCGCACCCTGCGCCTGGAAGCGCCGCGCCACCCGCTCCGAATCCGCCTTCGAAGCCGCATACGCACCGCGCGCCTGCGTCGGCTCGGTATCGGGCGTGAGCACACCTCGGTGCCCGAACATCGAGGCGATGCTGGACACATGCACGATGGGATCGAGCCCTGCCTCCGCCGCCATCCCCAGCACCCGTTCGGTGCCAGCCACATTCGTCTCACGGATCTCTGCCGCGCGCCGTACGTCCAGCGTGTACACGGACGCCCCATGGATCACCGCATCGCACCCCTCGAGCGCCCGGCGTACCGAATCTGCGTCCGTGACGTCGCCGGTCATCGCCTCGACATCGCCCACACCCAGCGGCTCCAGCGCCCGAGCCACACGATCGGGCGATCGCACCAGCAGCCTCACCTGGTGTCCGGCAGCCTGCACAGCCGCGACGGTATGCGAGCCCACAAACCCCGTACCGCCGGTAACCAGTACCTTCATCGGTACCCCCAATCCCGCGCATCAACCGCGCTCCGGGTAACACCCTATTACATTCGCGATTCTTCCCGATACGCGTATCGACATTCGCCCGAACCGTGCCCCATGGTCACAGCCATCCCGGCACGCAACCGCGCCGCCGCACTTGGCGCGTCTCAACGTCGGGTGCTACAGTGATTGTTGCAACGCCTCCTTCCGAGACGTGGGCCCGCGCCCACGTTTTTTGTTGAATGCGCCGCTGACGAGGCTTTCCGCGGCGCCAGCCCTCCCCGCGGTGTGCGCATCACAGGGACCATCCTGGTGGGACTATGAAGAACGAGTTCGTCCTGGCGATCAATCAGCTCTCGGCCGAGAAGAACCTCGAGGCCGATACCGTCTTCGCTGCGGTCGAGGCCGCCCTCGCCTCCGCGATGAAGAAGGATGAGCTGCAGTACGCGGAGATCGAGGTCAAGATTGACCGCGATTCCGGTGACATCCTCTCGTGGCGCCGCTACGAGGTGATGGACGACGACGAGATCGAGGATGACGAAATCCAGGTCTCCCCGGAACGCGCCCGCGATATGGGCTTTCCCAACGCACAGATCGGTGAAACGGTCCGCGAGGAACTCCCGCCGTCCCCCAACGCCGGCCGCATCGCCGCACAGACCGCCAAGCAGGTGGTCCTCCAGCGCCTCCGAGAAGCCGAGCGAGATTCAGTCTACGAGGACTTCACCGGCAAGGAAGGCGAGCTCGTCTCCGGCACCGTCCTGCGCGTTGAGCAGGGCCGCCGCCAGGTGATCCTCGACCTCGGCCGCACGGAGGCGGTGCTCCCGGGCTCCGAGCAGATCCGAGCAGAGCACTACCGCGTCGGCCAGCGCCTGCGCGTCTTCGTGAAGGAGGTCTACAAGGCCTCCAAGGGTCCGCAGGTCGTCGTCTCCCGCGCCAACCCGGAGCTTCTCAAGCGACTCTTCGAGTTGGAAGTGCCGGAAATCAGCCGAGGCGCGGTGGAGATCATGGGCATCGCCCGTGACGCCGGTTATCGCTCGAAGGTCGCCGTCATCTCCCGCCAGGACGGCATCGACCCCATCGGCGCGTGCGTCGGTGTGCGCGGTGCTCGCGTCCAGAACGTCGTCAACGAGCTCGGTGGCGAGCGCATCGACCTCATCCGCTGGGACCCGGTGGAGGAGGCGTTCGTCGCCAACGCCCTGAGCCCCGCAGAGGTGGTCTCCGTCCGCATCGACCGCGACACCAACACCGCCTTCGTGGCGGTCCCGGACAAGCAGATCACGCTCGCCATCGGCAAGGAGGGCCAGAACGCCCGCCTCGCCGCCCAGCTGACCGGTCGCCGCATCGATATCCGCGCTGAGAGCGCCCTCATCAGCGCTGGCGAAGACTACTTCCCGCCGCCGGAGCCGAACATGGAGGCGATCCCGATCGCCCGCATCGCCACCGCGGTTGTAGAAGAGGCGACGCCGCTCACCTCGGACACCATCGCGCCCTCGCAGGCCGCGTACGCACGCCCGGGTCTCCCCGGCGAGCACGTCCGCCCCGAGCGCCCGGCCGCGGAAGCGGAAACCGCCGAGGAAGAGGAGATCCGCCTCACGCCAGAGCAGGAGATCCTCGCCGAGCTCGGCGAGCTGGAGG
>JBJHDC010000146.1:0-7146 GCA_050486345.1 Dehalococcoidia bacterium
CCGCCTCGAGCGCGCGGTCCTGGAGCACCACAGCGGGATCGAGGAGCCACCCGACCACGACGAGGATCACGACGCGAGCGGACAGGCGTTGTGGACCAGGCTGGCTGCCGAAAACTGGGATGCGCCTTTGGAACTGACCACCACGGTCCAGCTATTCGAATCCCTCTTCGCGCGCAAGCCCTCACGGGTGCGCAAGCTCCACCGCCTCGCCCGCTCCGTCATCGTCCTCGATGAGGCCCAATCGCTCCCGCCAGGGCTGCTTGAGCCAACGCTGGACGTGCTCCGCAGACTGGTCAATGACTACGGCGTCACCGTGGTGCTCTCCACCGCCACGCAGCCCGCCTTCGACGAGATCCCCGCATTCCGCAAGATCACGTCAACCGAGATCGTCCCGAACCCCGCGCGCTACTTCGAGGCGCTCCAGCGAGTCGAGTACGACCTCCGCCTCGATCAGCCGCTCGAGTGGGTCACCGTAGCCGAGGAGCTGGCGGCGGAGGGGCGAGCGCTGGCCATCGTGAACACGAAGCACGATGCCTTGGCCCTCCTCGATGCGCTCGAGGCAGCCGGGCGCTCTGACGTGCTGCACCTCTCCACCCTGCTCTGCGGCGAACACCGCCGGCGCACCATCGAGGAGGTTCACCGCCGCCTTGAGGCGGGCGAACCGTGCCTCGTCGTGAGCACACAGGTCGTGGAGGCCGGTGTCGATCTCGACTTTCCCACCGTGTTCCGGGCGTTTGGGCCCCTGGACGCCATCGTGCAGGCCGCCGGCCGCTGCAACCGCGAGGGTAAGGGCGGCCACCCGGGGCGCGTCGTAGTGTTCGAACCAGCTGACGGGGGAGCACCGCCCGGCGTCTATCGCACTGCGCTCGATACCGCGCGCACAGTGCTGCGTGCGTTCCCCGGCCACCGTCCTGACGACCTTGAGGTGCTGCGCCACTACTTTGAGCTGCTCTACGGAGGCATCGAGGCGGACGCTGAGCGAATCCAGGAAGCGCGGCGCAGCCTCGATTTCCCCGCCGTGGCTGAGCGCTACCGGTTGATCGATGATGACACGGTTCCAGTCGCGATCACCGACTACGCCGGTGCGCGTGAGGATGTAGCGAACCTCCTTGAACGCCTTCGCGCACAGGATCCGGATGCGAAGCGCATCCACCGCCAGCTCCAGCCCTACACCGTTGCCCTCCGCCGCCGCCTGTGGGATCGCGCGAAGGCAGCCGGACTCGCCGAGGAGGTGGTTCCGGGGCTCGGCCAGTGGATGGGCGAGTATGACGAGGTGCGCGGACTGCAGAGCAACAGCTCCGCTGAGATCCGTCCCTCAGTGCTCATTGCGTGAACCGTGGCCTGCCGACACGCGCTGGCCAGAAAGGACTTTTCCATGATTGCTCCAGCAGACCGCTCACTTGAAGTGCGAATCCGAGGTCCGGCAGCGTGCTTCACTCGCCCGGAAATGAAAGTCGAGCGCGTCACCTACCCCGTGATCACCCCGTCGGCGGCGCGCGGTGTGCTGGAGGCAATCTTCTGGAAACCGCAGTTCCGCTGGCGGGTGCGCGAGATCCACGTGCTCGCGCCCATCCGCTACTTCTCCATTCTGCGCAATGAGATGAACTCCCGGCAGACCGTGGACCGAGCCCGCGCATGGCAGCGGGCCGGCGGGGTCGGCGGCTACGATGCCGCCGGCGACCGGGCGCAGCGTCACACCCTGGGCCTGCGCGACGTTGACTACCTCATCCGCGCCGACATCGAGGTCCAGCCGGGCGTCGATGATGAGGTGGCGAAATACCGCGATCAGTTCCGCCGTCGAGTGGATCGCGGTCAGTGCTGGTCAATGCCATACCTCGGCTGCCGCGAGTTCCATGCCGACTTCTCCCCACCTGACGGCTCCGAGACCCCGGTTGACCTGACTGAAGACCTGGGCCTGATGCTGTTGGATCTGGACTATGAAGCAGATGGCTCAGGGCGTGGCCGCCCGGTGTTCTTCCGTGCACAGCTCAATGAAGGTGTCCTCCTCGTCCCCCAGCTCGAGGACGTACTCGCGGCGACCGCGGGAAGGGAGGGTTGAGGTGCTGCTCGAAAAGTTGCGCGAGTACTCCTACTCAGACGAGATGGAGTTGCCTCCGCCGCTCTATGACGAGGTCGCTGTGCGCTACCTCGTCGATCTGAATGGCGACGGGCGGCTGCTGAACCCGCAGCTCACGGACACTTCTGTGCCGGATGACCGGCGACAGAGAAACGGACGCGCGATGGCAGTGCCGCAGATCCAGCGGTCATCGGGCCTCCGCGCGCTCCTATTCGCGGACAACGCTGAGTATACGTTCGGCGTCGCCCGTGAGTCGTCCCGGCCAGAACGGGTGGCTGAGGCTCATGCCGCCTACATCGAGGTGCTCCAACAGTGCGTGACACGAACCGAAGATGCAGGGGCGGCGACGGTACTCCGCTTCCTCCGCAACGATCCGCAGGCGCAGCTGCAACTGAGCGATGACTTCGATGCTGGTGCGCGCATCACATTCCGCGTTGACGGACGCTTCGTTGCTACCTCACCCGAGGTGCAGGCCTTCTGGCTGGAGTGGAACCAGGACAGCACAGCGCAGCAGATGCAGTGCGTCGTCTGCGGCGATACCCGCCCGGTTCTCGAACGGTTGCAGGCGAAGGTGAAGGGCGTGCCCGGCGGGCAAACCGCGGGCACGTCGCTGATCTCGGCGAACGCACCGGCTTTCGAGTCCTACGGGTTGGAAGCCTCGCTCATCGCACCCACTTGTCCTGAGTGCGGCGAGCGGGTCACGAAGGCACTCAACGCGCTGATCGGCAACGAGCGGCGCTCTTACCGCCTCGGAGGGAGTGTGTTCGTCTTCTGGACGGCACAGCCCACCGAGTTCGACTTCAAGACGCTGATCGACCAGCCCGATCCGCAGGACGTGGCGGCGCTGATCGACTCCCTCTACAGCGGACACCTCGGGCCCGCACTCGATCCGACTCCGTTCTACGCGACGGTGCTGTCTGGCAGCGGCGGCCGCACCGTCGTACGAGACTGGATCGACACCACAGTCGGCAGTGCGCAGGAGCGGGTGGCGCGGTGGCACCAGGCGCAACGCATCGTGGACGAATGGGGGCGGGAGGGGCGCCCACTGGGCCTCTATCCGCTGGCCGGCGCCACTGTGCGACGCAGTGCGGACCTTCCCATGCACACGCTGCGAGCGATGGTGCGTGCTGCACTCACGGGGACGCAGTTACCCCTCGACCTGCTCTTTCACGCCGTGCGCCGCGCACGGGTGGAGCGGGACGTGACGTATGCTCGCGCCGCACTCATCAAGCTCGTATTGCTGTCCCGAGATGAAGCGGGGCGGTTTGGAGACGAGGAAGCACTCATGGACCTGGCACACGGGGCGGACACACCGGCCTACCACTGCGGCCGCCTGATGGCCGTGATCGAGGAAGCACAACGTCAGGCAATCGCCGGCGTACGCAGCGGGGCGGGCGCGTCTGTCGTCGATCGGTACTTCTCTAAAGCATCCACGGTGCCATCGATGGTCTTCGGGCCGTTGCTGGCGGATGCGCAGGCACACCTCTCCAAGCTGGAACGCGACAACCGCGGCGCCTACTTCGGACTGCAACAGCGCCTGGAAGAAGTGCTCGGACACATTACGGATGGCTTCCCGCGCACGCTGCGCCCAGAACAGCAGGGCGAATTCGTGCTCGGCTATTACCACCAGCGGGCGGCAAACCGCGCGGCGGCGCTCGAACGTCGAGAGCGTCGCGATGCTGTGGGTGGCGACCAACCAGGCGACACAGACGAGATCTAGCCGCAGGAAAGGCGATACATCATGACCACAACCGCAAGCAGCACGGCAGTGCACATCGATCCCGCGAAGCGCCACGACCTCGTGATGCTATTCGACGTTCAGGACGGCAATCCCAACGGCGATCCGGACGCAGGGAATCAACCACGTACTGATCCAGACACCCTGCAGGGGCTGGTCACGGACGTGGCCATCAAACGCAAGGTCCGAGACTTCGTGGATATCGCGCGCGGAACCGAGCCACGCTTCAAGATCTATGTACAGCGTGAGTCCTACCTCACGGATACGCGTGCCCGCGTCTTTAGTGATCGCCTCAACGGCCGCAATGAGAAGGATGTGGAGCCCCGTGAGGCTCGCACCTGGATGTGTGACGAATTCTATGACGTGCGTATGTTCGGCGCGGTGATGAGTATGCGCGAAAAGAACGCAGGTCAGGTACGTGGACCTATGCAGCTCACCTTCGCGCGCTCCATTGACCCGATCTTCCACGTCGACAACACGATCGGCCGTGTCGCCCTCGAGCGAGGCGAGCGGGCGGACGGGCGCGAAGACGACGAACTTCAGGCGCCAACGCACGGCACGCTGGGGCGGAAGTCAACGGTGCGCTACGGCCTGTTCCGCACGCAGGGCTTCTTCAACCCCCATTTCGCCAGCGCAACTGGGGTCACTGCAGAAGATCTCGCCCTGTTCTGGCAAGCCCTGGAGATGATGTGGGACCACGAGCGTTCCGCGTCACGCGGCCTCACCGCCTGTCGCGGGGTCTACGTCTTCACTCATGAGAATCCGCTGGGCAATGCAGCCGCCCAGCGCCTCTTTGACCTGCTTCACGTCGAACTCCGCGACGGCGTGGAGCTGCCTCGCTCCTTTGCTGACTACGAGGTGCGCGTGGACGAGGACCGTCTCCCCGAGGGCGTCACGCTGACGCGGCTTGCGTGCTGACGCCGGGCGGCCACCTCGATGGCGACATCATCGAGGTGGCCGTTTCGGCGATTGAGCACTACTCCTACTGTCCGCGGCAGTGCGCACTGATTCACGTGGAGCAAACGTTCGATGAGAACCAGTACACCATCCGCGGACAGATCGACCATCGACGGGTGGATGATGCAGGCGGCCGTTCCACCCGGGGTGCGTATGTGATCCGGGGCATGCCCTTATGGTCAGACCGCCTTGGCCTTCGTGGCCGGGCGGATGTCGTGGAGATGCGCGCGGACGGCCCGTACCCGGTCGAGTACAAGTCCGGGACTCGACACGGACCGCACGCGGAGCTGCAGCTGTGTGCTCAGGCGTTGTGCCTGGAGGAGATGCTGGGAGTCTCAATCCCGGAAGGCGCACTGTACTTCCGGCGAGAACGGCGCCGACACAGGGTGCAACTGGACACCGACCTGCGTGTTCGTACAGAGGAGGTAATTGAGGCGGTTCGCCATCAGTTGAGGGAGCAAGAGGTTCCGGAAGCGGTCAATGACGCCCGTTGCCGGAACTGTTCGCTCCTGAATGCCTGTCTGCCCGGCGTGGTGGGAGACGCGGGGCGTGTACGCCGCGAACGGGCCACGCTCGCACAACCCCTCCCCTTAGTGGACGAGACCGCGCGACGTCGACCGCGGAACGGGCGGGGGGACGATGCTTGAGTTACAGAACGTGCTGTACGTCCTCACCCAGGGCGCCGTGCTTCGCCTGGAACACGCCACCGTACGCGTGGAGGTTGACCGCCAGCTGCTAGCGCGGTTCCCGCTGGGGAATCTCTCCGGGATCGTCGCCATCGGACGTGTCACGCTGACCCCGTTCCTCATCGGCCGCTGCGCGGAGGATGGCCGGAGCGTCGTCTGGCTGGACCGGCGCGGACGGTTCATGGCTCGGGTGGAGGGCCGGACGAAGGGGAACGTCCTGCTTCGTCGCGCCCAGCACCTGGCGCTGGATGACCTTGACCGGCGGACCGCGATCGCTCGTGCGTTCGTCATCGGAAAGGTGCAGAACGCGCGTCAGCTCCTGTTGCGTGCTGCGCGAGATGCGCCGGACCCCGAAGACTCCGCGAGAGTAGCCCGCTATGCGGAGCGGCTTGGCGGGACGATTGAGCAGGTCGGTGACGCATCCGAGTTGGAGGTCGTGCGCGGGCTGGAGGGCGACGCGGCGCGTGCGTACTTCGAGGTGTTCCCGCTGCTCGTGCGTGCGGACCGGGAGGTGTTCTCGCCGGATGGCCGTACCCGCCGGCCGCCACGAGATCGGATGAACTCATTGCTGTCATTTCTGTACGGACTGGTGCGAACGGAATGCACATCCGCGCTGGAAGGTGTGGGGCTGGATCCTCAGGTGGGGTACTTACATGCGCTCCGGCCGGGCCGCCCGGCGCTGGCGCTGGACCTGATGGAGGAACTGAGGCCGCTGGTGGCGGACCGGCTAGCGCTCACGCTGGTCAACCGCCGGCAACTGAAGGCAGACGATTTCGAGCAGTTACCCGGCGGCGCCGTCTACCTGGCCGAAAGCGGCCGGCGCACGGTCCTGACCGCATATCAGCAACGCAAAGAAGAACCGATCCGCCACCGGCTGCTCCGGCGGGAGTTGCCCGTGGGGTTGCTGCCACACGTGCAAGCACGGTTGCTGGCCCGGCACCTGCGGGGCGACCTGGAGGCATACGTGCCGTTTGTTCCTCGGTAAGGGGGCGCGATGGAGCTATTGGTGACGTACGACGTGTCCACGGAAACCCGCGAAGGCCGGCGGCGGCTGCGCCGTGTCGCGCAGGTCTGTGAAGCCTATGGTCAGCGGGTACAGCAGTCAGTCTTTGAATGCATCGTGAATGGGGCGCAATACGAACAGCTGCTGTTCCGCTTGCTGGAGGAGATCGACCAGGGAGAAGACAACCTGCGCATCTACCGCCTGCTGGAGCCGCGGGATCGGTTCGTGCAGACCTACGGTGTACAACCTGGATTCGACCTCCACGGCCCACTCATCGTGTGATCACCGGCGGAGCGGCGCGAACCGTTCGTGATCCGCGGCGACAGGAAGCGTTCTTGGTGGATCCGGTCAAGCAGAAGCGGATCCACGCGACGGGACGGGCCAGATTCGTTCAAACTGAACCGGAAAGGCGGTTGATGTAGTAGAAATCGAAAGAAATGCGAGCGGTAGCGCCCGGCCTCAGCGCCGGGCGAGGATTGAAACGAGTCCCACTCGAGCGGCTGCTCGGTGGCGCACTCGGTAGCGCCCGGCCTCAGCGCCGGGCGAGGATTGAAACACCGCATCACCCTCCACGCAATCCCTGCCAGCCCGGTAGCGCCCGGCCTCAGCGCCGGGCGAGGATTGAAACGGCGCGGTGGTACGCAAGGTGAACGCCGACCCCGCAGGTAGCGCCCGGCCTCAGCGC
>JBJHDC010000147.1:0-6986 GCA_050486345.1 Dehalococcoidia bacterium
CGCCTCCCCCTCGGCCCGGCGCGCACCTCAACTTCCGTTCATCCGGAGCCTGTCGCAAATCCTCCGCCTCCCCTCTCCCGCGAAGTGGGAGAGGGGCCGGGGGTGAGGGCCCGAGGCTATGCGACCGAACCTACGTCCCTCAATCCGCGCAGTACCCGCCGAACGACGAGCTCCTCGCAGGGACGCAGGGCCGTGCGCCCTCCTTGCCTCCGGCTCCCCTCTCCTCGAAGGAGGAGAGGGGCTGGGGGTGAGGTTCTGCTAGCCCAGCACGCTGCCCACCAACCCCCGGTCCCCGTTCAGATAATCCTCAATCCCCACCGCACGCTTCCCCGGCCGCTGCACCGAAAGCAACGCCAGCGCCCCCTCGCCGCAAGCCACGAGGGCACGCGCCGTGCGTCCCGGCAGCAGCGGCGTCAGCGGCTCCCCGTCCCCCGCCACCACGGTCCCCGGCGGCGCCTCGAGGTCCACCGCCACGGGCCACGCCTCGTGCACCGTGAACAGCTCCCCGCGGTACGAAGTCGCCGCGAGCGGCCACGGGTGGAACGCCCGCACCTGTCGGTGAATCACCTCCGCCGGCTGCGACCAGTCGATGCGTCCATCGTCCTTCGTCAGCTTCGGCGCGAACGTCGCCAGCGCCTCAACCTGCGGCTGCGCCTCGATCTCCCCCGCCACCCACCGAGGCAGCACGTCTGCCAGCAACTCAGCGCCGAGGCTCGCGATGCGATCCGTCAGCGTGCCGGTGGTGTCCAGCGGCGTGATCTCCGTCCGCGCCTGCGCGATCACCGGCCCCGCATCCACCTCGCGCACCACGCGCATGATCGTCGCCCCGCTCTCCGCGTCCCCCGCCAGGATCGCGCTCGCCACCGCCGACGCCCCCCGGTGCCGCGGCAGCAGCGAGGCATGCACGTTCACCACCTCGTGCGGAAACAGCTCCAGCAGGTGCGAGGGCAGGATATGCCCCGACGCCGCCACCACCCCCACGTCCGGCTGCAACGCCGCCAGCGCCCCCGTCATATCGCGACGCACTCGCTCCGGCTGCAGGATCACGGGCACGCCCGCCTCGACGGCCACCGCCTTCACCGCCGTCACCTGCGGCGCCCGCGACCGCCCCCGCGGCCGGTCCGGCTGCGTCACGACAGCCACCACCTCCGCCCCGGGCAGGGCAAGGCAAGCCTGCAACGAGGGCGCCGCATACTCAGGCGACCCAAAGAACACAATCCTCACGCCTGCTCCTTCCGGTCCCCCCTCGCCCGCGTAGCGGGAGAGGGGGCTAGGGGGTGAGGGCCCCCGGCTAGCGGGTGAGGTCCCACAAATGCACATCACGAAACCGGCTGGACGGCGAGAACAACAGCCCACCATCGAGGCCGCCAAGACCAGCAGGGTGCACATACAACCGGCTCGGGTAGCCGATCACCACGCTCGGCGCCCGCTCCGCAAAGCGCTCCGCAAACAGCTCATACAGCTCGCGGCGCTCGCCGACATCGAGGGTTGTGCGGGCCGCCTCGAGCAATGCGTCCGACTCCACGTCGCGGAACGCCGCCACATTGCCGCCGACCCCGCCGATCTGCGAGGCATGCCACCCCGCGTACGGATCCGGGTCGATGCCCGCCTCCCAGCCGAACAGCACCATCTGGAAGTCCCCGGCCCGCAGGTACTCGCTGATCACCTGCCCCGCGGTCGCCACGGTCACCGTCACCGCCACCCCCGCCGCGCGGAGTTGCTCCGCGATCGTCTCCGCGAGGCGCTCACGGAACGGATCGTTGTTGGTGACCAGTTCCAGCTCCAATGGGGTGCCGGCGCGCCGCAGCGTCCCGTCGTCCCCACGCACCCAGCCGGCCGCCAGCCACCGAGTCTCGACTGTCCCCGGCTCCCCGTCGACGATATCCGGGTGGAACGCCCACGACCCGGGCACGATCACACCCTCTCCCGGCACGTACCGCGCCGCGCCCGCGGTCTCCAGCGCCACGGCAGCATCGATGCTCGCGGCCAGCGCGCGCCGGGTCGGCGCTTCGGTGAGCGGCGACACCCGCGTGTTCAGGTAGAGCACGGTATACGCGCTACGCGGGAGTAGCGTGGTCGTCAGGTCCTCCCGTTCGGCCAGCACCATCGTTTCCAGGTCATTCGGCTGCTCCCCGAGCAACGCCGCATCCGCCACGCCATCCTCCAGCATCTCAAGCTGGTGGAGCGGATGCTCCGCGAACCGCAGCTCGATCTGCGGGATACCCGGCACCCCGTGGATGTAGTCCACGTTGCGATCGAGCACCGCGCGGTCGTCGCGTAGCGAGGTGAGCCGGTACGGCCCGGTGCCCACCGGCGCGCGATCAAACCGCGCGCCGTCCGAGAGCACTACCTGGGCGTCCTCGAGGTGTACGGGAAGCAGCCCCACGGAGGCGCGCACGAGGAAGTCCGCAGCCGGTTCCGGCAGGCGGATCAGCACCGTCCAGGCGTCATCTACGAACACATCCACGCCTCGCCACTCAGCGGCCAGGCTCAGCGGCCCGTCAAAGTCATCCGCCTGGATCAGCTCGATGGTGTGCGCGACGTCGTGCGCGGTGAAGGGGGCGCCATCGTGCCAGATCGCATCGCGCCGGAGCTGGAACGTGTGGGTGAGGCCGTCCGGCGTCACCTCCCACGACTCCGCGAGGTCCAGCACCGGGGTGCCATCGCCGGTGATCCGAGTGAGCCCGCTGAACAGCAGCGCCACCAGGTCGGCCTCGGTGTCGTTCGCGTGGATCGCCAGGGGGTTGATGCGCTGCGGCTCGCCGACCGTGGCCTCTACGTACCGCACGGGCGCATCCGCCAGGATGCCGCCCATCGAGATCCAGCCACCTGACAGCAGGAAGAGACCGATACCGGCCAGCGCAAGGAAGATGCCGCGGCGGGAAGGTTGCATCACGCGACCGCGCCGTTCGCGACGCTACGCCGCGGTGACACTCCACGCGGAGATCGCGAGGAAGATGACGATCACCGCGATGGTGAGGCGGTGGAGCGAGCGCTGCACGCCACGCCGGGTCCGGAACGCGTGATCTTGACCGCCCAGCGCTGCGCCAAAGCCCGTGCCGCGAACCTGCAGCAAGACCAGGACGATCAACAGCGTCGAGATCAGAATCTGGGCGAGGCTGAGAAAGCTCTTCAGTTCCATGGTCCTAGCAGGCTACGTCCCACCGCGCTGAGCGGCAAGCCTCCCTGCCTTCCTCCCCAATCATCCAGGTGTGTGTCGTGACGGCGAATCAGTTCTCCGGCCCGGCGAAGGCCGCCGGCGCCTGCACGCGCAGGTCGCGCTCGAAGTACGCGCGCATGATCGCGCTCGCCAGCCGCTCCGTGTCGTGACGGTATCGCCGTTCCGGGTCCACGAGGTCCGCCAGCACCATGCGTGCCTCGCCGTAGTCCGCGTCGCCCGGCGCCACCACCGGCTCTGAGTCCCACTCCGCAGGCAGCGGCTCTTGCGGTAGGTTGCTGTTGGCAAGGACCACGTCCACCACGCGATCGTTCCCCAGGTGCCGGCGAACCGCGGCGTAATGATCCGCCGCGTTGTAGCCATCAGTCTCACCCCGCTGCGTGGCCACGTTGCTCACGAAGATCTTGTACGCGCGCGAGTCCTGCAGCGCCTTCGCGATGTCGCGCACCAGCAGGTTCGGCAGCACAGAGGTGTACAGGCTCCCCGGCCCGATGACGATCAGGTCAGCGTCCAGGAGCGCCCGCACCGCCTTCGGGTGCGCCGAGACGTTACGAGGCTCAATCCAGACCTCCTGCGGCGGCGCGCCGTTCGCCGGGATCTGCGACTCGCCACTCACCACCTCGCCGTTCTGCCAGCGCCCCAGCAGCGTGATGTCATCCAGCGACGACGGCACAATCTGGCCGCGCACCGCAAGCACGCGCGAGGTCTCCGCGATCGCCGTCTCCATGCTCCCGGTCACCTCGGCCATCACGGTGATGAACAGGTTCCCGAACGAATGCCCGGCCATGCCGTCGCCGTGGCGTTCATCGAAGCGGTACTGGAACAGGTTCGTCATCAGCGGCTCAGCGTCGGCCAGTGCGGCGATGCAGTTGCGGATGTCGCCGGGCGGAATCACGTGCAGGTCGCGCCGCAGCCGCCCGCTGGACCCACCATCGTCCGCCACCGTGACGATCGCCGTGAGGTTCGCCGAGTACTGCTTCATCCCGCGCAATAGGTTCGACAGCCCGGTGCCGCCACCAATCGCGACGATCTTCGGCCCGCGGTCGCGCGTGCGGTTCTGGTACACGATGTCGATGATTTCGCGGTTCGCCACGGAGGCCGGCAGGATCGCCCGCGCCAGCGACTGGTTCAACTTCCAGCCCGCAATCACGGTCAGCAGGCCGGCGGAGCTCAACAGCACCATGCCTCGCGCCCAGCGGGGGAGGAACCACAGCGTGCTGTAGTACATCCAGTCCGGCAGTTCAGCGCTGGTGTAGGCCTCCCGCAGCAGGAACGAGAACCCCAGGCCCATGATCGCGATCGCGAGGACCAGCAGGGCCAGCCAGCGCTTGACGTGCAGGCCGACGTAGAGCCATTTGGTGAAGTTATCGCGACTCAGGAGGAGCTCCTCGCCCCGCCCGCCTGACAACAGTTATCCGCTATTTGCATAATCAAGTCAACCGTAGATGTCTGACGGGTTTCATTGCTGAATCAACCGTAGGCGTGGTCGGGGGAGCGTTCTATACCGAATTCAGCTCACGGCGTAACAGATCAGTCACAGCATTCGCGTCTGCGCGTCCCTTCGTCTGCCGCATCACCTGCCCGACCAGGAACCCGATCGCCGAGTCCTTCCCTCCGCGGTAGTCCTCCACCGCCTTCGGGTTCGCCTCGATCGCCGCGCGCACAGCCGCTTCGATGGCCCCCTCGTCCGTCACCTGCTTCAGCCCACGCGCCTCCACGATGGCAGACGGCATCTCGCCTGTCTCAAACACGACGGCGATCACGTCCTTCGCCGTGCTCTGCGTGATCGTCCGCTCCTCCACCAGTCGCACCAGCTCCGCGATGTGCGCCGGCGTTACCGGGGTCTCCGAGAGCTCCGTGTCCATCCCGCCTTCGTGCAGGTACCGCGCCACATCGCCCGAGAACCAGTGCGCCACCGTCAGTGACGTGCCCTCAGGCGCGAGGCTTACCGCCTCCTCGTACGCCTCCGCGTAGCTGCGCGCGTCCGTCAGCACGCGCGCCTCGTCCGCGCTCAGGCCGTACTGCTCCCGGAAGCGCGCGCGCTTGGCGGCCGGCAACTCCGGCAGCAGCTCGCGGATCCGCTCCCGGCGCGCCTCATCCACGATCACCGGCGGCAGGTCCGGCTCCGGGAAGTAGCGGTAGTCGTGCGCCTCTTCCTTGGACCGCTGCGACGCCGTCTCGCCCGTCGCGTCGATGTACCCGCGCGTCTCCTGCACCACGGTGCCGCCCTCATCGAGGATGCGCGCCTGCCGCTCGATCTCAAACTCGATCGCCCGCTGCACGGAGCGGAACGAGTTCATGTTCTTCACCTCGACCTTGCGGCCCAGCTCCGTCGTGCCCACCGGGCGCAGTGACACGTTCGCGTCCGCGCGCATGCCGCCGCGCTCCATGTCCGCCTCGGCGACACCGAGGTAGCGCAGCGTCTGCCGCAGCGTGCGCAGGAACGTCGCCGCCTCCACCGCGGAGTGCATGTCCGGCTCCGTCACCAGCTCCATCAGCGGCGACCCGGATCGGTTCACGTCCAGCAGCGAGTACGTCTCCACCCCGTTGTCCCGATGCAACAGCCGCGCGGTGTCCTCTTCCAGGTGGATGCGCGTCAGCGCCACATCGCGCTCCACCCCGTCCACCTCAATGCGCAACGCGCCGCCGAGGCAGAACGGCCGGTCGTACTGGGAGATCTGGTAGCCCTTCATCAGGTCCGGGTAGGGGTAGTTCTTGCGATCAAACTTCGTGTACTCCGGCAGCTCGCACCCCAGCGCCAGCCCGGTCAGCAGCGTGAAGTCCACGGCCGCGCGGTTGATCACCGGCAGCATCCCCGGCATCCCCAGGCAGACCGAGCACACATCTGTGTTCGGCTCCGTGTTGAAGTAATCCCGAGGGCAAGAGCAGAACATCTTCGTCTGCGTCTTCAGCTGAATATGCACCTCGAGCCCGATCACGGCCTCGTAGCGCGTCAGAACATCGCTGCCCGCACCGCCTGATGGAGTCTCAACCGTCACAAATCACCTCGTCGCCTCGCTGAAGTGCGTCACGGCTCGCCCTCGCCAGCCAGCCGCGCCACCCTGCCGTGCCACCCGGTACCGAACCATCCTACCGCGCCACCCGCTCACGCTCTCGCAGCCGCACAATCACAGTACGCGGAGCACGCCACCGCGGATCCCCGAGCCCTCAACAGTGCGTCTACAATGACCGCCATGCCCGACCCCACCGCACCCACCGATGCCCTACCGGTCCCGCACTTCACCCGCGATCACCGCCTCCACATCGCCTCCACCAAGTACGACGGCTCGCTCCACTACCAGTACGACGCCTACCTCGTCGACATCACTGGCCCCCTCATCCGCTGCTGGGTCGATGTCGGCACACGCTGGGACAGCTACCGCGGCTCCGGCATCACCCGCCACCGCGAAACCGTCCTCTTCTTCACCGACCGCTGGTACAACATCCGCCACAACCACGACCTGCGGCTCTCCCGCTTCGAGACCTACTCAAACATCGCCCTCCCCGCGCACCTCGAAGGCGACACCATCCGCTGGGTAGACCTCGACATCGACGTCATCCGCACCGAACGCGGCGTCATCATCGACGACGAAGACGAATTCGCCGACCACCGCATCCGCATGTCCTACCCGGAAGTCCTCGTCCAGCAAGCCCTCGCTGCCACGAAGGAGGCCACAAGCCTCCTCCACCAGCGCGCCTACCCCTTCGACCGCGCGACCCACATCCCCTGACGCAGGTTGAGGCCTCCCTGGTGCCGCGTTCTGATCACGAAGCGACGAACGGGTAGTGCAAATTCGCCGGTCCGAGG
>JBJHDC010000148.1:0-6929 GCA_050486345.1 Dehalococcoidia bacterium
CGGAACAGCCTTCGCGGAAGCCGCCTCCTCACGCCGCGCGCCGCATTCCCGCTACGTGTAGCCCGACACTGAATTACGTGTACGAATGCTCCGAATTGCGCGTTGGCCCACATGGCCGCGCGCCTCTTCCGGTCTAACCTCCTTAGCAGCAGGCGCTCTTGTCCTGCGACCACGGCATTGGACCAAGGAGGGCAACATGACAACGACGCAGTTGGACGCACAGAAGGCGGAGGAGTTCGGCAACCGCATGCTGAACGTGCTGAATGAGTCGGGAGTCGCGGTGCTGTGCAGCATCGGCCACCAGACGGGGCTGTTCGACACGCTGGAGCAACACCCCGACTCGACGAGTGCTGAGCTGGCTGCCGCCGCGGGGCTGCAGGAGCGCTACGTGCGTGAGTGGCTGGCGGCAATGGTGGTGGGCGGCATCGTCCGGTACGACGCGGCCGGCGGGGGGTACGTCCTCCCCGACGAACACGCCGCGCACCTCACCAGAGCAGCCGGACTCGGTAACCTTGCGATCCAGATGCAGATGATCCCCCAGCTGAGTGAAGTGGAGCAGGCGGTGATCTCCTCTTTCCGCAACGGTGGGGGAGTGGGGTATGCCTCGTACCCACGCTTTCACCAGCTGATGGCGGAGATCAGCGGAGCTGTGCATGACGCGATGCTGGTCGACACGATCCTCCCGCTGGCTTCCGGAATTCCCGAGCGGCTGGATGCGGGTATCGCGGTTGCGGACATCGGGTGTGGGAGCGGGCACGCGGTGAACGTGATGGCACGCAGCTACCCGGACAGCGAGTTCGTGGGATTCGACTTCTCCGCGGATGCGATCGAGGTTGCCCGGGCGGAGGCAGCGTCGATGGGGCTGCGGAATGCCCGCTTCGAGGTGCAGGATGCCGCACAGCTCGACCACGTTGCCTCATTCGACCTGATTACTGCATTCGATGCGATTCATGACCAGGCTGAGCCGGCGGTGGTCCTCGAACGTATCGCGCGAGCTCTCCGTGAGGGTGGCACGTTCTTGATGGTGGACATCCTGGCATCGAGCGAGTTGTCGGAGAACGTGGACCTCCCGCTCGGGCCGTTCCTGTACACGGTCTCCACGCTGCATTGCATGACGGTCTCGCTGGCGCTGGAGGGCAAGGGCCTGGGAACGATGTGGGGTGAACAGACGGCGAGGCGGATGCTGGACGAGGCAGGGTTCAGTGAGGTCGAGGCTCACGATTTGCCCGGCGATATCCTCAACCGCTATTTCGTTGCGCGGAAGTAGCGCGCGGACGGGAGCCCGCGCTTGGAAGGCTGATTACCCGGTGTGGTGCGGCGCCTCGGAGGCGCCGGACTCGCCGGTGGTGGTGATCGGCGTTGGGCCTTCGATGCCGATCGAGAGCGGCAGGTCCGCCGCAGCGTGCGCCGCGGCCTGGGCGATGGCGCGGGACATGCGGCCGAAGAGCCAGCCGTGCACGGGCCAGAGCGCATACCAGTAGAGGAGCCCGAGGATCCCGGCAGGATGGAAGCGCCCGGTGGTGGTGAGCACGGAGCGGTAGAGGCCCTGAGGCTCCACGACGAACTCGAGCACGGCGGTGCCGGGGAGCTTCATCTCGGCGACGAGGACGAGGCGATGCCCGGGCTCGATTCCCGCGACGCGCCAGAAATCGACGGGCTCACCGACGCGGAGGTCGGTGGAGTGACGCCGGCCGCGGCGCATGCCCACCCCGCCGAAGAGGCGGTCGATCATGCCTCGGACCTTCCAGAGCCAGTTGGCGAAGTACCAGCCGCGCCCACCGCCGATCGAAGCGACCTGCATCCAGAGTTGCGCGGCGGGCGCGTTGGCCTCGACGTGGGCACCGGCCCGCTTGCTGTAGAAGGCGACGTCCGGACGATAGCGTCGGAGTACGAGTGAGCCTTCCGCCCAACGAGCGGTTACGGCGTCTGACCGCTCGGCCTCCAGCGCGGCGCGAACGGCATCCTCGTAGTTGCGCAGCGGGAGCGGAATGAGCGTGCGGATCGGCTCATCGTTGGCTAGGAGATCGTGGCGTAGACCGTCGATGAGTGGGCGCACGATGCTCGCCGGGACGGCTGTGACGAGGTCGAGCCAGTATGACGATAACCGGGGGGTGAGAACCGGCAGCGGGATGATGCGGATTCTCCGCCCGACCACCGTGGCGAAGGTCTCGAGCATCTGTCGGTAGGTCAGGGTCTCCGCGCCGGCGACGTCGTAGGTCTGCCCTGCAGATTCCTCGATCTCTGGCAGGCGCACGAGGTACTCGAGGAGGTCGTCGAGTGCGATCGGCTGGGTGCGGGAGCTCACCCAGCGCGGCGTGGTCATGATCGGGAGGTGGAAGACGAGGTCGCGGATGACTTCGAAGGCGGCGGATCCGGGTCCGACGATGATGCCGGCGCGGAGTTCCGTGACCGGGACGTTGCCGTCGCGGAGCTGATCGCCCGTCTCGCGGCGGGAGGCGAGGTGCTCAGAGAGTGAGTCAGCCGGCTGAAGCCCGCCGAGGTAGATGATGCGCTGGACCCCGGCTGCCTCGGCCGCCGTACGGAAGTTGATTGCTGCGCGACGGTCGCGTTCCGAGAAGCCACGCCCCGCGCCCATCGAGTGGACCAGATAGTAGGCGGTTTCGATGCCTTCAAGGGCAGCGGCGAGCGAGTCCGGGCGGAGCACATCCGCCGCCACCACCTCGCAGTCCCAGCCGCGGGCGGCGAGGACCTCGCGGTTGCGGGCGGAGGCGCGCACGCGGTAGCCGCGCTCGATGAGGCGCGGGACGAGGTGCGACCCGACATAGCCACTGGCACCGAGGACAAGGACCTGCGGGGTGTCATCCGGCATGGCGTATCCGTTCGATGGACTCTTGTGATTCGACTCGGGCGCTTCTTCGAGGATACGGCGAGCAGGTGGCGCGTGCGTGATGCAGGCGGTCGCGCATTGACATGCCCGGGCGCAGGGAGTGAACTCGTGGCGTCGGATACCGGTGAACGCTGGGGCGGCGAGGGGAGCAGTGCCATGAGCGATGGTGAGCGGATCGCGGTGATGAACCCGATGGGCCGACCGCCTCGGATTACGCGGAAGCAGCTTGCGCCGCGGCTGGAGGGGTTGGACGGCAAGACGCTCTACCTGGTGGATGCGCGCTTCGATGACTCCGTGGAGTTCCTGAAGCAGCTGCAGGGGTGGCTGGCGGAGCACATGCCGGGCGTGCGGACGAAGCTGGTGCAGCTCTCGAACGTTTATCACCACGACGACCCCACCACGTGGGCGGACATCCAGGCGGAGGGGGACGCGGCGATCATCGGGGTGGGGCACTGAAGCACCTGCGCGCCGGCGGTCGCCGCGCACACGGTCACCCTGGAGACGCAGTGGGGCGTGCCCACCGTTGCGGTGCACACGGACAAGTTCGTGCGCGTGGCACACTCAGTCGCGCGTACGCACGGGCTGGCGGAGCTGCGGCAGGTGTTCGTCCCGCAGCCAGTGATGGGGAAGAGCGAGGCGGAGCTGCGCGCATACGTCGAGGGACGGGACCAGCTCACCGGCCGGCCGCTGGTGCAGGAGATCATCGCCGGACTGACGGAGGACGTTGTCGACGCTGAGGTATCCGAGGCTTCGCCTACCTCGGCACAGGGCGCGGAGGTACCGCATCGGTTGCTGGAGCCGGACACGGAGGGCAACCTCCGTCAGCTGTTCGAGGAGCGCCGGTGGACGGATTTCCTGCCGATCGTTTTGCCTACCGAGGAGCGCGTGGCAGAGATGCTGGCGCACACCAGCCACGCGCCCGACGAGGTGGTCGGGCACATGCAGCCGACGATGAACCGTGGGCTGTGGGAATACACCGTGGAGCAGGTGGCGGTGAACGCGGTGATGGCCGGTGCGAAGCCGGAGTATTTCCCGGTGATCCTCGCACTGGCGGCCTCGGAGGTCTCTGCGCGCGGGAGCACCTCGAGTTCGGCTTCGAGCATGGTGGTGGTGAACGGGCCGATCCGGCACGAGATTGAGATGAACAGCGGGACGGGGGCGATGGGGCCGTTCAACCATGCGAACGCGACGATCGGGCGCGCGTACGGGTTGTTGTCGCAGAATCTCCAGGGTGGCGCGGTGCCCGGGGAGACGTTCCTCGGATCGCTCGGCAACAACTACACGTACAACAGCGTGACCTTCGCGGAGAACGAGGAGCGCAGTCCGTGGGAGCCGTTGCATGTCCAGAAGGGGCACGATGCCAGCGAGAGCACGGTGACGGTGTTCAACGGCTGCCGCTCCACCACGTTCAACCTCGGGTTGCGGGAGCGGCACTGGCGTGAGCACGTGCGCGACATGCTGCGCGGCACGGATGCGCTCACCCCGCCCGTGCTCCTCCTCGATCCGATTACGGCGCGCCAGTTCATCGATCGTGGCGGGTTTACCTCGAAGGCAGGGCTGATTGAGTGGCTACATGAGACGGCGCAGATGCCGGCGAGTGAGTACTGGGACCTGCAGCTGATCCAGAACTACGTCTATCCGCGTGCGACGTTCGGCGAGGAGCCGTTTGCCTCGAAGTTGGCCGCGGCGGACGGCGAGCTCATCCACACGTGGCGTCCCGAGCAGATCAATGTCGTGGTCGTTGGCGGGGAGACGAACGGGTACTGGCAGATCATGGGGGCGGCCTACCGCAGGACCGTGTCAGTGGATGCGTGGCGGTAGCGTTAGGCCGGTGCGGAGCCTTCGATGGCTGGTTCTGCCGCGCGGGGCGCGAGTGCGATGCGGATGTCGATGAGGATGTGGAGCAGGATCGGTAGCAGCAGGCTGCCGGTGAGGACGACCAGCACGCCGAAGATCAGTCCGAGGAGGCCGGTGAGCGCAACGCCCGACCAACCCTGGTAGACGTGCGCGAATCCGAAGATGGCTGCCTGCCCGATCACCACCGGCAGGACCGGCGCACCGAGGCCGACTGCCAGCGCGGGGAGCAGGCCGCGGTAGAGCAGTTCCTCGCTGATACCTGCGCCGACGGAGATCCCCACGAGCCAACCTCGCTCGCCGGTCGAGCGGGGGAGGAGGACGGCTACGTCGCCTATAACGGGCATCTCTGCCTGGCGTCGGGCGGCGAGCACGGTGAGTACGAGGCCCGCGAGCAGTCCGCCCGATGCGCCAGCGAGCAGCCCGAGGGCGAAGTCGCTCTCGAAGACCGGCCAGAGGATGCCGATGGACGCGGGTGTGACCTCTGGCAGGAGGGCGACCAGCAGCACGACCACCGCGATCGCGGCGACCTGCATCCCGATCAGCGCCGCGAACCAACGAGGTCGTCTGCTGGCCTCGGTCGTACTGGCCTGCCGGAAGCCCTCGAAGAAGCGGACGCCCAGGCGTGGTTCGAAGGCGAGGACGTAGACCAACAACACACCGAGTATGACCGCGGTGAGTGTGGCGCCGTCTGCGTCCGTCCACGGGCTGTTCATCAGGCCTGATCAGACTCCTTCAGTCGGTGCGTTGCGCGCCGTGCGCGGACATACTCTCCCGTCCGGGGCATGAGCGCCGGCTCATGGACCCAGCCGGCGCCAGTGTCGCGCTCGGCGTTGGTGAATGCCATCTCGCGGCCGTCTGCGGGTTGAGGAGTGGCGCGGCGGGTGAGCTGGATGTGGAGGTGCGGTTGCGTGGTGTTGCCGGTGTTGCCCACGCGACCGAGGAGGTCACCGGCGCGCACCTCGTCACCCTGTTTGACTGTCACGGAGCCCTGTCGGAGGTGCATCAAGGCGACGTACGTTTCGTCGGTCGCGGCGCTGACCTCGATGATGACGTGGTTGCCGGCGACTGCTGCGGTACCGGCCGGGCGTCGGACGACGAGGGGGATGATGCCGAGCACGATGCTGCTGGCAAAGAACCACGCCAGTCCCACCCATGAGCGGCAGGCTCGACGGTCGGCCACGCCATCGTGGGAGACGATGACGCGGCCAGCGCACGGTGCGATGACAGGCGCACCGAATCCATGGAACCGCTCCGGCGATTCTAGCCCGAAGCGGCTCTTCCAATCCCTGGCGGTTGCATAGCCCTCGTCCGGCTTGATGCCCACGAGATCAAGGGCAAATCGCTGGCCGAGCCAATCCGTGCCGTGGCTGGGCACACGGGAGGCGGGCGAGTTGAATGCCTCCCAGGTGCCCTCGGGGAGCGGGAACTGAACCGGCGCGGCGATCGTCAGATCCATCACAGGCGCCGGTTGAGTCTTGCTCCAGAGCCATCGGGCAATGATGACGAGCAGGACGGCTGGGCCGAGCCAGGGAAGGACAGACATCAGCAGGTCTGGCAGGGTTCGATCCCTCCATACATGGTCGGTGGGATCGAGTACACGCTGATCGATGTGACGATGTCTACTGATCGCAGCTTACATTTTGATCATGAGGCGGATGGGTGGATTCCCGTCATGACCTCCCAGGGTTTCTAGAGGAAGGCACGAATGGCACATCACGAGTTAGTTCTCCGGTCGTATCTGCGCCGGTATGTGTGGCACGGCATGCTGGTGCTGGGCGCGATTGCGCTCCTGTTTGCGAGCGTGCTGGCCACGAATCGCGCCGCGGCGGCTGGACCGCCGCAGAGTCTCATCGATGCCGTGGCGGAGGATCTGAGCGATGAGACTGGTGTGCCGGTCGCGGACATCGAGCTCATCCGCTGGGCGCCCGTGACCTGGTCTAGCGGCTGCCTGGGTGCGGAGGAACCGGGTGAGGCCTGCACCACCGCGTTGGTGAACGGATATGCGCTGTGGTTCGAGGCCGATGGCGAGGCGTACCGCTACCACACGGACATGACCTCGGCGTTCCGCTTTGGTGCCGGTCCGCTAGCAGTTGCGGGTGTGGCTGACGCGCCGCTGCCGGATGGCGCGATGCCTCGCGTGCCAGGGTTCGAGGGTGAGCTCCCGATTGACGGTGGCTTCGCGATCGTGACCTGGGGAGGCGGCACCATCGGCGAGATGGTGGAG
>JBJHDC010000149.1:0-6535 GCA_050486345.1 Dehalococcoidia bacterium
GGCCAGTTCCTCCGCCGCGCAGACTCGGATGCTATAACGGCCGGGCAGCGTCAGAGTCGGCAACGAGCACGGGGGAGTGCAGCGATGACAAAGACGCCGAACCCTGCCGAGTGCCTCGCGATCATCGACGGGGAGACGACGGTCGAGGGCCTTGAGCGGCCGGTACGCATCGTTCGCGATCGGTGGGGCATCCCGCATATTCGGGCAGAGACCACTCGCGATACCTTCTTCGCGCAGGGCTTCTGCATGGCCCAGGAGCGCGCCTGGCAGATCGAGCTCTACCGCCGCATGGCGCATGGCACCTCAGCCGCGATGCTGGGACCGGGCCTGCTTCGTCGAGACGTGCTCAACCGCCGCCTCGGCTTCGGTCGCCTCGCCGAGCTCGAGTGGGAGGCGCAGAGCGCCGAGGCTCACACGGTGCTCCAGGCTTATGCCGACGGGATCAATGCCGCCATCGCCACGCAACCTCGACCGTGGGAGTTTCGGGTGATTGATCACCAGATGGAGCCATGGTCTCCGATCGACTCACTCGCGGTGATCAAGATGGTCAACGCGAACAACCAGTGGGCCAGCAAGCTCCGCTTCGGCCAGGTTGCCGCCCACCTCGGGCTCGACGCAGTCCGCGCGCTGATCCCAGATCTCCCGCCCGGCGCGGCGCTGATCGCGCCCGCCGGCGCTCGCTGGGAGTGGGAGGCGCACCCCTTCCTCGCGGATCCCGAGTCAGCCATGGGCCAGCCAGACGGCCCGATCTCTGCCGGTGGCGGCTCGAACTGCTGGGTTGTGCATGGCTCCAAGACGACCAGCGGGAAGCCACTGGTGGCCGGTGATCCGCACCTCGCGCTGTCCGTGCCCGGCCAGTGGTACGTCGTGCACATGGAATGCCCCGAGTTTGTCGCCGCTGGCCCCTGCAATCCCTGCTACCCGGGACCAGTCTTCTACGGCCACAACAGCCACATCGCCTGGACGATGACCCACGCGCAGGGCGACCGCTGGGACCTCTACCGTGAACAGATCCGTCACGGCGCGGATGGCCCGGAGGCGCGCTTCCGCGACGGCTGGGAAGCGGTGCAACGCATCGAAGCCGGCTTCGAGGTGCGCGACGGCGATCCGGTGAATGAGACGATCTGGCTCACACGCCACGGCCCCGTGATCTCCGGCAACCCGGAGCAGGACGACGAGGTCGTCGCAGCACGCTGGGGACTCGCCGAGCCTGCACACGACACAGACGCCATGCTCGCGGTGCTCCGGGCGCGCACCACCTCGGAGGCCCGCGCGGGATTCCAGCGCTACGACTCCGTTTCCGGCAACTTCTGCTTCGCCGACGGTGCTGGCGACATCGGCTACCAGTACGCGGGCCGGATCCCGAAGCGGCCGGGCTGGGTGCTACCGGTGCCCGGCTGGGATGGCGATCACGAGTGGGACGGCGATGTCCCGCGCGAGGAACTGCCTGCCGATGAGAATCCTGCCAGCGGCTACATCGTGACAGCGAACAACCGCACAACCGGGCCGGACTACCCCCACTACCTCTCGTATATGTCGACCCGCTTTCGTGCCGACCGCCTTCGTGAACTGATGGATCCGATCGACCGGTTCGATGCCGACACCATCCGCGCGCTGCAGGCCGATCAGACGAGCATCCAGGCACGCGAGGTGTCTGCTCGGCTGGCGGCTACGCCGACCGACGATCCCGGCGCGCAAGAGCTGCAGGCCCTGCTCCGTGGCTGGGACGGCCACCTCCACGTCGACAGTCCCGCGGCCGTCGCGTACGCGCACGCCTGCGACGGGCTGCTGGAGCGCACCGTCACGCCTTACTTCGCGCAGGTCCCCAACGTGGCGGAGAACACGGCACCCGAGTCCTATCGCATCCTCTCGGAGCAGTTGCTCGGCGACCGGCCGCTGATGCTCATGGGCTACCCCTCCTGGGACGCAGCCGCGGCCGAAGCGCTGGCGGGCGCATCCCGCACCGCGCGGGCGGCGCACGGCAACGACCCGGCCCGGTGGCGGTGGGGTACCGAGCATCGTGTGGCATGGGCGCACAACCTCGGTCGCGACCCGGAACTCGCTGCCCTCGTGAACCTCGGCGAGATCGAGATGGGCGGCGATGCTACGACGCCGTTCAACACCCAGACGGAACGCGGGGCAGCTTCCACGCACGGCGTGAGCTACCGCCAGATCCTGGATCTCGCAGACCTCGGCACTGCCCAGATCTGCATCCCGCCGGGCAACTCCGGGCAGCCCGGATCTCCCCACTACGGCGACAACCTCGATCGCTGGCGCGAGGTCGAATATCAACCGCTCACCACGCAGTGGGATGACATCGATCGTTCAGCGGAGGCGGTGCTCCAGCTGGTACCTGCGGGCTGAGGGTAACCCGACCTCGTGCTCGTCTGTGCGGCTGAACCACTCGCCGAGTTGCACCTCGATCAGTTCAGCAAGCGAGGTACGCGTAGGTGGTACTGTGGGCCGCGCAATCGCCAACTACGACCCCACCAGACGCGAGGAGCATGCACACGTGGAAATCGTTGACTCTCAAATTCACGAGCCGCGGCCACCGAAGCCGCTGGGCGACGAATACGACGAGCAGGCGGAACTGCTGGTCAATATCGAGATTGCTCGTGAGGCGATGGATGCGATCGGCGTCGATACCGCCCTCGCGTTCGCGCGCATGGAGTTCTGCGAAGCGGCCGTCCGCCGCTACCCCGCGCAGTTTGGCGGCGCCGTCCCCTTCGATGCGCTGATTGAGGCTGACAATCTGGAGGAAGAGGTCGCGAGCTTCCGCAAGAAGCCCGGCATGGTTGCCATTCGCAACAGCCCCGGCAACCCGACGACCGCGGAGATCCGTCCGGAGTTCGTGGAGGGGAAGTTCGAGCGCCTCTACGCTGCATGCGAGGAACACCAGGTACCACTCTTCTTCTCGACGCACGGGCAGGCTGCGCTCATGGTCCCGGTCGCCCAGGCGCACCCGGGGCTCACGATGGTGATCGATCACCTGGGGCTCGCCCAATCGCCGGTGTCGCCGCGACGCGATGATCCGTGGGACCAGCTATCCGGCATCCTCTCGCTGGCGCAGTTTCCCAACGTGTTCGTGAAATTCTGCGGGGCTCCTACGTTCTCGCGTGAGCCGTTCCCGCACCATGACATCTGGCCGAATCTCCACAAGATCATCAATGCGTTCACGCCAGACCGGCTCTTCTGGGGTAGCGACTACACACGCATGCGCTGGCGTCCCGCGCCCGAGGGTGGCACTGCGCCGCGTGACGAGTGGCGCTGGTATAGCGACGCGCTCAACTACCTGCGGGACACCAACGAGCTTTCGGAGTCCGATAAGGAACAGATGCTGGGCGGCGCGATCCGGCGAGTGCTGAACTGGCCCAAGGTCCCGGTTGACGCCACCGAGCCGCCGGTCCTCCCACCCCTGCAGCCATCCTGGATGTAGGTCAGGCACAAGGCCTGCTGCCCCATGAGGCAGCAGGCCAATCGAGGGCGCCTGCATCACCTGCTACCTGACGAGGTTCCTGTCTCCTCATGGCTCTTGTGCCATGACGTAATGAGTCCGTGTTTCCGGACCTTCCCCGGACTCGTGCCTTAGCGCCTGACGCCGCAGCATAGAAGGGTCTTCCGATACCGGACCTTGAGCGGCAAGGTACGACAGCTGGCTCCCGGGTTCCGGCAGTCTCGAAGGATCCCGATGGCGTCTACCTTTTCCGATCTTCACCTCGATGCTGACGTGCTGCGCGCGATCGACTCACTGGGCTTCGAGGAAGCCACGCCCATCCAGGCGCAGACGATTCCACTGCTCCTCGAGGGGCACGATGTGCTGGCGCAGGCACAGACGGGGACAGGGAAGACCGCGGCGTTCGCGCTCCCGCTAGTGCAGCGCGTGGACATCTCGCGCCGGGAGGTGCAGGCGCTGGTGCTGGCGCCGACCCGCGAACTGGCCGTGCAGGTAGCGCAGGCGATCCACGATCTGGGCAGCACTCGAAAGGTGCAGGTCCTCCCCGTGTACGGAGGGCAAGCCTACGATCGCCAGCTCCGAGGCCTGCGCGCGGGGGTACACGTGGTCGTGGGAACGCCCGGCCGCGTGATGGACCACATCCGCCGAGGCACGCTCGACCTGTCGACTGTTCGCACGGTCGTCCTGGACGAGGCCGACGAGATGCTGGACATGGGGTTCGTGGAGGACATCGAGTTCATCCTCAACCAGGTGCCGGAGGAGCGCCAGATCGCGCTGTTCTCAGCCACCGTGCCGCGGCGCATCGAGGCACTGACTCGCCGCTACCTGCGCGAACCGAAGCGGGTGACCATCGCGCAGGACACGGCGACAGCACCACAGACGCGCCAGATGTACATCGTCCTGCAGCAGCGGGACAAGCTGGAGGCGCTCACGCGCATCCTGGACCTGGAGTCACCCAGTTCCGCGATCGTCTTCTGCCGCACCAAGCGGGAGGTGGACGAACTGGCGGCCACGCTGGACAGTCGCGGCTACACGTCCGTCGCCATCCACGGCGACATCGGCCAGGCGCAGCGCGAACGCCTGCTGCTGGCGTTCCGTGAGGGGCGGTCGGAACTGCTCATTGCGACCGAGGTGGCGGCGCGCGGGCTGGATATCCCGGATGTCACGCATGTATTCAACTTCGACATCCCGGATGACGCCGATGCCTACGTCCACCGCATCGGCCGGACAGGCCGTATGGGTCGCAAGGGGGACGCCGTCACGTTCGTGACGCCCCGGGAGATGCGGCAGCTGCAGTACATCGAACGGTCGATTCGAAAGAAGCTACGGCAGATCCGTGTCCCCACCCCGGGTGACATCTCAATGCGACGCCGGGAGACGCTGTTGGCGTCGCTCGTGACCGCTGTCGAGTCAGGCGCGGCGAGCCCCTACGCACCGCTCGTGCAGCAGCTCGCGGAAGAGCACGATCCGCTCGAATTGGCAGCCGCGGCGATCTACCTCGCGAACGGTGGCCCTGGCGGGCGACACGAGGAGATCACGGCCACCGCCTTGCCCGACCTGCCGGACGGCGAGGGCGGAATGATGCGCCTCTACATGGACACCGGTCGTCAGCACGGGGTGCGGCCCAAGGATGTGGTGGACGCGTTCACCAGCGAGGCTGGCATTCCGGCACAGACGATCGGCGCCATCGACATGTTCGGTGACTTTACGCTCGTCGAGGTGGAGCGCCGGGCAGCGGCGCAGGTGCTGGAACGGGCTGCAGTGCTCGTCTTGCAAGGGCGAGAAGTCCATGTCACGAAGGCCCGGGAGAAGGATCGCCCCAAGGGGCCACGTCCCGGCCCCCCTCACACGCCTCCGAAGCGTCGGAAGCGGCCACGGTCCTAGTCACGTACCGACCGATCTGTAATTGGGAAGAAGTGCCACTGAGCAGGTGGCCCGCGAAGAGGCGGTTCGCGGAATCGGAGGGCGCGGAGCCAGCTGAATACTGGTCGCTACTCGCCTGTAAGCACGTCCCCGGGGGCCACCACTCGCGCCTCCACGATTGACGCACACTCATCTGGAAACGTCGAAGCATGTAGGGCTCTTGCGGCCCGTGTCGTGCTCGCCTACGCTCACGCCGTAACGGCGCAACGTTCGCGAAGTCCGGTGAGAATCCGGCGCTGTCCCGCAACTGTGATCCGCCCCTCGAGCAGCGAGGCCCAGCGGTAAGCCAGGTCGCCGAACTGTGCTGGTGTCAGCCCGCGGGGAAACGGGTGTCCGACACGTGGCGACGCAACTGCGACGCACATGTGAAGAAGACCACCCCTCCCATGCGGAGGGGTTTTTCGTTGTTCGCAACGTAAGCACCGCGGGCGCACGGATGACGGGTGACCTTCACCCGATCGCCGTGCGCTCGCGTGCCGTACGAGACGCGATCCCCGCCAGACGCCCGCGCAGTGCGGACCAGGGTGATGGGTCAGACAGGATTGCGGTCTCGTGCGGGCGCCGGGCACGCAGACCGTCCAATGAAACGGACAGCAGACAAGATGTTCACTCGGATCAATGCGCAGGCCCGGCTCGCGCTCGCGTCACTGATGCTGCTGGCGGGGATTCTTGCCGCTTGCACCTCGGATGACGAGCCGGGCTCAGGTGACACCACACCCACGCCGACTGCCACTCTGGCTGGCACACCAGCCATCACCGCTACCGCAACCACGACCTCACCCGTAGGCGCCGTCCCCGAGGAGAACCTCCGCGAGGGCTGCATCGACGAGTACGAAGCTGGTATCGATTACTTCCCGGATAAGATCGAGACGGCGTTTGCCGAGAATTTCACGGTTGAGTACCACGAAAGCTACAAGGTGCTCACCATCATTCAGCCATCACCGAGCGGATCTCCAGAGCAGTACGTATTGCTGCAGTGCGGGGCGCCCGCACCGGGTCTCACCGGGGCACTGGCTGAGGCAACGCTGGTTGAGGTGCCCGTCACCTCGGTCTTCGTTGGCTCCACCACCCATCTCCCGCTGCTGGTCGACCTCGGTCGCGAGGAAGTGTTGACCGGGGTTCCGGAGGCCGGGTTCATCAACAGCCCGACCATCCGCG
>JBJHDC010000149.1:6545-6901 GCA_050486345.1 Dehalococcoidia bacterium
GCAGCGGGAGGTCGATGCCGGCGGGGTCGTGGAATACGCACCGAACTTCCAGCTGGACACAGAGCTGGTCATCGCCAGCGCTCCGTCCATCCTGATGACTGGTGGCTTCGACGAGCCCGAGCACGCCGTGCTGCGCAACGCGGGAGTACCCGTGATCGCGAACGCGGAATGGCTCGAGGCAGATGCGCTGGCACGGGCGGAGTGGCTCAAGTACACCGCGCTGTTCCTCAACGAGGAGGCAACCGCGACCGTCGTGTTCGAAGGCATCGCAGATGCGTACCTGAATCTGGCCGCGGCGGCCGGAGCGGTGCCGGATGACGAGCGTCCCACGGTGATGACGGGGAACGTGTTCAACG
>JBJHDC010000150.1:0-6881 GCA_050486345.1 Dehalococcoidia bacterium
CGAGATCACGATCAACGGCCGGACCGTGGAGGCGACTCCCGGGCGCCGGCTCGTCGAGGTGATCAAGGAGCAGGGGATCACGATCTCCAACCTCTGCTACATCGACGGCCTGGAGCCGTACGCCGGTTGCCGCACGTGCATGGTGGAGATCGAGGGCGCGCGGCCCACGCCGCAGCAGCTCTCGTGCGTCGCGCAGGTGGCCGAGGGCATGGTCGTGCAGACCGACACCGAGGCGATCAAGCGCACCCGCCAGTCTGTACTCTCGCTGATCCTCGCCAACCACCCGGACCGCTGCCTGACCTGCCACCGCCGTGTGCACTGCATGCCCGGCGATATCTGCCTGCGCGATGACGTGGTCACCCACCGCTGTCTGACCTGCTCCAAGAACTACCGCTGCGAGCTGCAAACCACGTGCGAAAACCTCGACATGGGCGAGTTCGAGGAGCCGTGGGTCGGCGAGCAGCGCTCCTACTACGAGACCCCGCCCCCGGAGCCGGACCGCGCGAACCCGTTCCTGGAGTTCGACCCGCAGATGTGCATCATCTGCACCCGCTGCGTGCGCGCCTGTGATGAGCAGCGGCACACCGGCGCTCTGACGCTCTCCGGCAAGGGCCACACCACGATGATCGCCTTCGGCACCGGCGGCCAGGTGCACGAGTCCGACTGCAACTTCTGCGGCGCGTGCATCGATGTCTGCCCCACGGCGACGCTGATGGAAAAGCCGAACAAGTGGGTGGGCCGCGCTGACGAGTGGCAGAACAGCGCCTGCAACTCCTGCGCCGTCGGCTGCACCATCGCCTACGGCCAGCAGGACGGCCGGCCGACCATCGTGCGCCCGGATCGCATCAACCCGATCTCGCGCGACCAGATCTGCGTGCGCGGCCGCTTCGGCTACGACGCGGTCACGGACCGCGAGCGCCTCGGACGCTCCCTCGTGCGCGCCGGCGACCGGCTGCTCCCCGCCTCGTTCGAGGACGCCATGCAGCGCGCGCTCGATGACCTCCGCGCCGTGCGATCCGCCAGCGGCAACGCCGCCGTCGCGATCATCGGCTCCCCGCTGGCCACCAACGAGGAGGCCTACCTGCTGGACCAGCTGGCCAGCGCGCTGGGTACGCCGCACGTTGATTTCGCGCACGGACCCACGCACCGCGCCGTGAACGACGCGCTGCGCACCGCCTTCGGCACCTACCGCCTGCCCGCCGACCTCACCGACATCGAGCGCTCCGACACCATCGTGGTGCTCGCAACGGACATCGAGGATTCGCACCAGGTGGTCGCCGTCCGAACCCGCGACGCGATCACCAAGCGCGGCGCAAAGCTCATCCTGATCTCGCCGCGCTGGAGCATCCTCGACCGCGATGCACACGCCGTGCTGCGCACCCGCCCCGGCCAGGAGGCCGCCGTAGCGCAGGCCCTCGCCACCGGCGGAGAGGCGCCCGAGGGCATCGACGCCTCACAGTGGGAGCGGGCGGTCGCCGCCCTGGCGCAGGCGAAGGACGCCGAGGAGCACCTCGCCTCCGTCATCTACGCACCCAATGGCCCGGACGGCGCCTACGCAGGCGTGAAGGCAGCCGCCGCCGCGAACCTCGCGATCGCGCTGACCGGCGAGGACGCCGCGTACCGGCTGCACTACCTGCCGACCGATGCCAACGTGCACGGCGTCCACGACATGGGGATCGCCCCGCGCAACGCCGGCAAGACCTTCCCGGAGATCATCGAGGCGGCACGGCGCGGCGAGATTCGCGCGCTGATCGTGCATGACGAGAACCTGCTCCTGAACGCACCCGGCACGCGCGAGATCGAATCGGCGCTGGAGAATCTCCAGGCGCTGGTGGTCATCGACTCGGTGCGCTCCACGACCGCGGACTACGCAACCAGCGTGCTGGCGGAGGTGCCGTTCTTCGCGAAGGACGGCACGATCACCAACGCCGACCGCCGCGTGATCCGCCAGCGCCCGGCACAGGCCCCGCAGCAGCAGGAACGCGATGGCGTCGCCATCCTCGCGGCGCTGGCGCACCAGTTCGGCGGGGTGACCGACATCCACACCGCGGCCGATGCCGCAGAAACCATCGCCACCCGTATCGGCTACCCGGCCTGGAACGCCATCAACCCGCGCGACGTGCGCGTGATCGAGGACCGCGATTCCTACACGGCCCGCCCGCAGCCGGTGCCCGAGGTCGAAGCGCCCGCGGACGGTCTCGCCGTCTTCACCTCGCGGCCGCTCTACACCTCGTGGGACGGCGCATCGATCCGCTCCGAGGAGGCCGACAAGCTCCACCGCGAGGAAGCAGTGTGGCTCAACCCGGCCGACGCGGAAGCCGCGGGGGTCCGCAACGGCGAGACCATCTCGCTGGGGAACGACACCCGCGAGGTCACCATCGCGGTGCGGCTCGATGACGGCGTGCTGCCGGGCACGGCCTACGTGCCGCAGTACTTCGATGGTGGCACCGTGCTGACGCTCTTCCCGCTGGGTGGCGCGGCGGCGGCCTACGGGGTGCGGGTGCACGCTCTGCAGCCAGCCTGATACTGGCCCTGGCTCGACCGCACTCCACGTGCGCCTGCCTGCGATGGCCTCCCTGCAGCCGACCGCCCGGCAACGTGCCTTCATGTAACAGGATAGGATGGGTGTATGACCCATCGTGATCCCATGAACTCTGACGCGAGGCGCCCCGACGCTGAGTCACCGTTCGAACCCGAACGGCGGCTACGTGTTGCGGTGGCGCGAGATATCGCGACGGCCGAGCGCTGGCGTGACGCCCTGGACGCTGCCGGCATCGATGCCTTCGTGGAGATCGATGACGACCGCGCCGCGATCCCCGGGGGCGCGTCCGTGCTGTCCGTCTACACTGGCCCGCGCTACGTCTACCCGGTCAACATCCCGGCGGCTGAACGTGAACGTGCCGCCGGTGTGCTAATCAACCACGGCTGGGACGGCGCGCACGGCACCCGCGTGCACTCCACCATGTCCGGCACGCGCATCGTGTGGGGTACATTGGCCGTGCTCGGCGCTACGTTGGCCGTGGTGATGATCCTGGTGAGTATCGAATGACCCGCCTTCGCCTCTTCCCGCTGCGCACGGTGCTCTTTCCCGGCATGCCGCTGCCGCTGCAGGTGTTCGAAGAACGCTACCGGCTGCTGGTCTCGGAATGCCTCGCGCAGCAGGAGCCGTTCGGCGTGGTGCTTATTCGCGAGGGCCAGGAGGTGGGCGGCGACGCGGTCCCATACGACATCGGCACCACCGCGCGCATCGAGCACGTGCAACCGATGGATAGCGTGCGGCTGGCGGTGCAATCACGCGGGGAGCGCCGCTTCCTCATCACGGAGCTGCACCACGACCAGCCGTACCTCTCGGCGGACGTCGAATACCCCGTGGATGAACTCACCGAGGTACCGGAGTCGCTGCTGGAGCAGGTCACGGAGACCTATGTCCAGCTGCAGCGCCTCAAGCACACCATCGAGGGCAGCTGGGAACGCAAGATCACGCCGCCACCCGCGCCGGGAGCGCTCGCGGATGCCATCGGTGCTGCGGCGCACGGGCTCGTCCCCACGTCCGAGCTTCAGCCGCTGCTCGAGGCACTGGACCAGCGTCGCCGGGTCGAGCAAGCCTCCACGCTGCTCGCCACGGTGCTGGCGGCCACCCATCGCCAGGCACAGAGTGCCGTTGCACAACGCTGGGGTGGGGTGGAGCGACGGAACTAGCCGCGTTCCGGCCCTAATCGAACTCGGAACGCGCCTCGCCCTCGCGGTGGAGGTAGGCGATCGCCCGCTCGTAATCCTCGGCGCGCAGGTGGCCGCGGGTCTGCAGGTAGGTGAGCAGGACCTCCAGCGTGAGGATCGGGTGCAGCCGCACGCCCATCGCCTCCAGCCGGCGTAGCGCGCCCTGCTCACGGTCGATGAGCACCACGGCGTCCGAGACGAACAACCCCGCGTCCCGCAGCGCGAGGATCGTCTCCACCAGCGAACCACCACCGGCAGCCAGGTCATCCACCACCAGCGCGCGCTGGCCGGGGCGGTAGACGCCCTCGATGAACGGCCGCGCCACCTCGTCCGGCGTGCGCGCGGGCCGCACGTAGAGCAGGGGGATGTTCATCTGCAACGCGAGCGCCGTCGCGACGTGCAAGCCGCCAATCGGCACGCCCGCGATCGAGTCGAACGGCTCGATGGTGCGCTTGCGCATGGTGAGCCCGGCCAGCAGCTCATCCTCGATGAGCCCAACCGTCTTCTTCAACGCATCCGGTCGCGAGATCAGCAGCTTTGCGTTGACAAAGACCGGGGAGTTGCGCACGGTGCGGCCCAGGCTGAAGTCACCGAACTGCACGGCGTCGAGTTTCCACAGGGTCTCGGCCAGCGACAGCCGACCCTGCTGATCCCGGGTGCCCTCGGTGTCGCCGTTCGAACCTGACGTCACTGCTTCTGCTCCCCTGCCTGCGCGTATACCTCCGGGTTGACCAGGTGCTGCGGCTGCAGCCCGGCGAGACCCGCCAGCAACCCATCGACTGCCAGATGTGCCATCTTCACCCGAGTCGTGTGCGTCGCGCTACCCACGTGCGGCGTCAGCACCAGGTTTGGCGCGTCCAACAACGGATCATCGACAGGCAACGGCTCCGGCGTCATCACGTCCAGCCCGGCCCCCGCGATCTGCCCGTCATGCAGTGCGGCAATGAGCGCGGGCTGGTCCACCACCCCGCCACGGGTCGTGTTCACGAAGATGGCGTGTGGCTGCATGCGTTCAAAGAACGACCGGTCACAGATACCCGCCGTCTCATCCGTCAGCGGCACGTGGACCGAGATGAAGTCGGACTGGGCGAGGAGTTCATCCATGGTCACGCGCTCACCGGGGAAGTCCGGGACCTCGCGACGGCCACAGTAGATCACGCGCATGTCGAAGCCTCGAGCGCGACGCGCGACGGCCGCCGCGATGCGGCCCGGTCCCAGGAGGCCCAGCGTGCTGCCGTGCACCTCGGTCCCCAGAAGCCACGTCGGATGCCACGGCCCCCACTCCCCATCGCGAATCGCGCGCTCCCCGTCCGCGAGGCGACGCGCCACCGCGAGCATCAGCGCGAAGGCCATGTCCGCCGTCGTATCCGTGAGCACGCCGGGCGTGTTCGTCACCAGCACACCGCGCTCCGTGCAGGCGGGCACGTCGATGTTGTCGTAGCCGACTGCGATATTCGCCACCACCCGCAGCAGGGGGCAGGCCTCAAGGAACTCCGCGTTGACACGCTCCGTCAGCGTGGTGAGCACCCCGTGCACATCCCGGGCGCGCGTCGCGAACGTATCCGGCGATGGTGGCGGGAAGTCCGGCCACACATCCACCTCCGCCGCATCGAGTACACGCGCCAACGGTGATGCCGGGCCGGTACCACCCGGGAGGGTGCGCGAGATGAAGACGCGGGGACGTTCGGTCACGACACCTCGATTGTGGACCACTGGTTGCGGCTCAGATGCAGTTATGGTCCGTGATCACGCTGCGTCATCTCCAGCGTGCGGGGTTTCTTCGATTGTAACGACTCCTGCCGCTCGCGCGCGTTACCCCACGGCAAGAGTCATGGAGCGTGCGGGGAGGACCAGCGGAACGGGGATGCCGCTCCCCATGGTTTCGGTGCGTCCCAGCAGGTAGAGGTGCGCCGTCAGCGCGCACGTCACCGCATCCAGCTCGTCGTGCGTGATCCGCCGGCGGCGGGGCAGCCCGCGCACACCGGCGCGTTTGAGGCCGCGGCGCAGGTCATCGACGCCCGCGCGCTTGCGCGGGATGCCAAGCACGTCCTGGGACATCCCCGGGTAGACCTCAATCACCGTCACGCCATCCGCCTGCAGCTGCTCCCGCAGCGCGATGCCTCGGAGCGTCATGCCCACCATCGACGGCAGCAGCGCGGGGAACGGCCGGTAGCCCTCACGCGCGCAGATGCGGTCCACCTCGCGCATGATGCCGTGCACTGCGCAGGCGCACGTGGGATCCGCGCAGTCGCGTCCCTCGGGCAGCGCCAGCGGCGCATCGATGGCGACAACGGCGGGTGCGGTGGTCGCCACGAGCGCCAGCAGGTCCTCATCCGTGCGCACGACGGCGAGGTGGTGACAGTGCAGCGCGGCGTCGAGGACCGCGACACCGGTCGGATAGCGCGGGCCACTGCGCAGATCGATCCCGAGCGTGAGCGGGCCCTCTGCTACACTACCGACCATCGCAACTCCCGGGATGATCCCGAACACACGAGACACAACAGGAACACGCAGCAGCTCGGAGGATAGCGGATGGCCGAACGGCGTGAGTTCGAACCGTTTACGCGGATTGATGTGCATGAGGCGAAGGAGATGATCGAGGCTGGCGACGTGCAGGTCATCGACTCCCGTGAGCCGCACGAGCACCACGAGGGGCACGTGCCGGGTTCCCTGCAGATTCAGCACATGGCCACGCTGGCGCAGGCCGACAAGCTCGACCGCGATCGCCCCATCCTCTTCATCTGCAAGTCGGGGCAGCGCTCCGCCGTGGCGGCAGAGTTCGCGGCGTCGCTGGGCCTCACTGACCTCTACAACGTAGAGGGTGGCCACGACGCCTGGCGCGAGGCCGGATACCCGATGGAGCAGGGGTAACCCGCCCCTCGAGACCCACAACGACAGGGCCGTCGTAGAACACCCCCACGCTACGCGTGGGGGCACGGCTCCGTGCCAGCTGCGTTCGGTAGGCACCTCGACGTGCGCCCGAGGGCGACATCCGGCGCCACCGAGGTCAGAGCAGGCGGCGGATGGGCTTCCGACCGGGGCGCGGATCGTAGCTGGACTTGAACATGTCCAGCTTGTCGCGCTCGATCAGGTACTTGCCCGCGAACAACGTCGCGGGCTCGCGCCCTTGCTTGATGAGGCGTCGCAAACTCTGAGGATGGATC
>JBJHDC010000151.1:0-6609 GCA_050486345.1 Dehalococcoidia bacterium
GAGGTAGTCCGCGACGTTTGCGTCTGACACGAAGAGCTTGGTGCCGGTGAACGAGAAGTCGTTACCGTTCACCGTCGCCTGGCACTGCACGCCGGCCTCGTCAAAGCGAGCTGACGGCTCTGTGAGTGCGAGGGTGAAGATGAGGTCGCCGCTGGCGATGCGGGGGAGGAACTCCGCCTGCTGGGAGTCAGAGCCGCCTTCCATGATCGGGACGGCGCCACCGAGGCCGGTGGACAGGTACGGGCCGGGAACCAGGGCGCGACCGAACTCCTCCAGCAGCACGCAGAGGTCGAGGAAGTCGAACCCGGCGCCGCCGTGGGCCTCCGGGATCAGCAGACCCTGCCAGCCCTGCTCGGCCATCTTCTGCCAGAGCACCGGGCTATAGCCCTTGTCGTCCTCTTCCATGTCACGGACGTGCTGCTCCGGGCACTCGTTCTCCAGGAACTCGCGGCCCGCATTCTTGAGCAGTTCTTGCGTTTCGTTCAGCCCCAGGTCCACTGTCGTTCCTTCCGTATGCGCGCAACGCGCGCGGGTTCTCTCGTCTGCGCCCGGTCGCGGGTCGCTTCGTGTCCGGTCGCCGGTTTCTGATTAGCCGCGAGGCAGGCCGAGCCCGCGCGTGGCGATGATGTTCCGCTGCACCTCGCTGGTGCCCGAGAAGATCGTGTTTGGCACCGCTCCTACGTAATCTTGCACGTGGTATGCGCGCAACGGCGCGTACGGGCTCTTCGGGTCCCAGATGTTGCCGTAGAGGCCCCATGCCTTCATGGAGGTGCGGGCGAAGCTCTGGTGCAGCTCCGACCCGAAGAGCTTGTTCACGGAGGCCTCGTAGTTGGGCACGAGGCCGCGCGACTGGATGGAGACGATGCGGAAGGCGAAGTTGAACAGGACTTCCGTCTCGATATAGCGGTCTGCGATGCCCAGGCGCGTGGTCTCCATGTCTGGCCGTGCGAAGCTCTGACCCTCCTCGGTGTCGAGGAACTCGATGACCTCGTTGAGTCCGCGGCGGTAGGCGATGGCGCCCGAGATGCCGGAGCGCTCGTAGTCCAGCAGGGTCATGCCCACGTACCAGCCGCGGTTCTCTTCACCGACCAGGTTCTTCGCGGGGACGCGGACGTCCTCGAAGAACGTCTCGTTGAAGGGGTGCTTCCAGCCCATGTCCACGATGGGGCGGACGGTGATGCCCGGGGTGTTGATGTCCATCACCATGAAGGAGATGCCACGGTGCTTGGGCGCCTCCGGGTCTGTGCGTACGAGGGCAAAGAGCCAATCCGCATAGTGCGCGCCGGAGGTCCAGATCTTTTGGCCGTTGATGACGTATTCGTCACCATCGCGCACGGCGCGCGTTTGCAGCGATGCGAGGTCCGAGCCGGCCCCCGGTTCTGAGTAGCCCTGCGCCCACGCCACCTCGCCGGAGAGGATGCGAGGCAGGTGCTCCTGCTTCTGCTCCTCGGAGCCGTGGACGATGAGCGTGGGGCCGAGCATGGAGACACCCTGGCCCCCGGGCATGGGTGCGGCGACCTGCGCCATCTCCTGGTTGTAGATGAATTGCTCGATCGTGGTCAGGCCAGCCCCGCCGTATTCCTTCGGCCACGCTGCCGCGATCCACCCGCGTTCGGCCAGTGCGCTCGCCCAGCTGGTGGCTGCCTCGCGGCGGTCTGGATCATCGGAGCGGCGGTCGGCCTGCCAGCCGCTGACCACGCCCTCGCTCACCTCATCGTCGGCCGACTCCTGGTAGCGCGTGGGGAGGCGGTCCTTGATGAACTGCCGCACTTCCGCACGGAATGCTGCCTGCTCTGGCGAGTCGCTCCAGTCCATGACTGAGTCTCCTTGTTCTGCGTGGTGTGTCGCGCCGGCGATGGCCGCTCACCGTGGAGTCGGCAGGCCCGGCTGCGGCGGTCAGGCGTCACTGCTGGCTTTTCCTGAACCGTGACGTCGCACCCGCACTATCGGGATTTTGCTCGCGCGGGTCAACCGCACGGAGCGCTGGCTGGAACAGCCTAGGTCTCGTCCTCGCCGGGTTCAGGGTCACCGATGAATTTGCCCATGGAGAGGTCGAGCGCATCGTCGTCTGTCATCTCCAGCTCCAGCTCGCTGACATCGACGATGTTGCCGCGCTGCACCTCGCGCTGGAGCGCATCCAGGCGTTCGGCGCGCCGTTCCCGCGCATCGCGACTGAGCTCCAGCTCTTCCACGAGTGCGTCCGCGAGTGCACGCTCGGGTGCTTCAAAGTCGCGAGGCATACGCGCCTCGAGGACGCGCTGGAGCGCAGAGTAGCGGTGGCCACCCAGAAAGTGGAGCGGCCGGGACTCTTCCTCGGGGCCGACGACCCAGCCATCCTCGGTCGCTGCGTCTGGGTCGGCCTGCACGGAGACCACGAGGCCGATAAATAAGAGGTGATCGCCGATCGGCATCACCTCCACGACCTCGCACTCCACCCACGCACAGCAGGCGGAGAGGAGGGGCGCCGTGATTTTCTGCGGGGCGAACGTCTCGAGCTGGGTGGCCTCGAACTTATCGATGTCCTCGCCGCTGAACGCGCCCAGATACTGGACGTGGTGCAGCATCGGCCGCGTGGGGAAGTTGAGGGCGAACTCCTGCGCGTGGCTGATCATTTCAGCCGTGAAGCGGGAGTGCTCCACGGCTATTGCCACCAGCGCGGGGTTGGTCGACACGGGCATGTGCCAGGCCACCGGGGCAACGTTCGCCTGCCCCCGCCAGCGCGTGGTGACGAGCACGACCGGTCCTCCCAGCGCCAGCCGTGTGGCGGCGGACGCTGGGAGCCGTTCGATCTGTTCGGGTGCTGGCCGGAAGAGTGTGTCGTCTGCGGTCACGCTACGAGTATAGGGGTGACGTGGCGCACCGCCATCGAACTACTTCGCGTGAGCGATTACGGGCGAGTGGATTGCGTCGAATCCGCCCCGATCACGTCCGCGATTGCGGACGTGGCGGTTGCACGAATATGCTGCGCCTCTTCACGCGTGAACTCTTTGTTGCAGGCCTCGCACACGAACTTGGTCGCGCGGTCTTCGTGTCCCATGTCCGCAACTGAATCCCACCGCCCCGTAATCGTTCCGTGCGGGCACGTAGCCTGCACTTCTTCGGGGGAGCGCGCGGGTAGCTCGTCGACCTTGTCGGAAGAACGTCCGAACAGCTTGCTGAGGAATCCCATGGCAACCTCCCATGTATACCCGAGTACGGTAGTCAGGAATCTCATGCGCTCGTGTGTCCACGAAGGGAGACCGCATAACAAAAGGGTTTCAATTATACCTCTGTATATAGACGAAGTATCAATACGAGCGGCGCGGTTAGCGTGGCGCTCACACACCGGCACGGGTGTGCGGATCGCTCCGAACGGGCATCGGGCCGTGTCAGGCGGCTACTCCGGGCGAGGCTCTCCGAGGAGGCGGCGGTTGCGGACCTCGGCAGGTGGGTACTCGCGGCCGCACTCGTGGCAGACCCAGCCCATGGCCTTGGAGTCGTCGTCCATCACCTGCGGGCCACGCCAGCGTGGCATCAGGTCGCGACCGTAGCAGCAGGCGTTGCTCTTGCGGCGCGGCACGCCGCGGTAGGTGAGATTCGGTTCGCCGAAAATTTCGGTGAGTTTCGACACGACACGCCTCCGTACGGGGTTGGCTGCTGCGCGGTCCGCGCTACGCTCGCCGACCTGCCTCGCGGCGAGCGTACCGCCGCCATGGCTGTCGCGGAAGTGCGCGGATTCCTGCTGCGATCTCGCCCAGTCCCGGGCGTTTGCGCGGTACCCTACGTGCACCGGGCGAGCAGTGATCTCCAGGAGCAGCGCCATCAGACTTCTTCCGACTTCCGGATGGAACGGCGCCCGCACGGTGCTGCTCAGCGCGCTGGTACTGCTCATCGCGCTGTCCCCCGTTGAACGACCTACGCACGGGACATCCTTCGCGCTTGAACGCATCGAGGTCACTGCAGTCGTCGATGTCGATGACGCGCATGCCTGGCTCATCGATCGTGGTGCAACGATCGAGGTTGTTTCGGGTGCGCGCATCCAGGCGCTGGTGCCAACTGACCTCATCGATGCTGTCCGCGAGGCTTCGGCCGTCATGCGGCTGGAGCCGCCCGGGGTCGCAGTGCCGCTGCAGAGCCCGGGGCCGGCGGATCTGGCGGGCGCTGGCGTGGACCGCTGGCACACCGCGGGTTTCACCGGGCACGGCGTGCATATCGCCATCCTCGATGACGGCTTCGCGGGCTATCAGGCCCGGCTTGGTTCGACGTTGCCGCCGGCATCGCGGGTGATTGCGCAGTCATTCCGGGCGGACGGTTCCCTCGGAGAGTCGGATCACGGGGTACGGGCGGCGGAGATCGTGCATGCGGTTGCGCCGGGCGCAACGTTGCACCTGGTCAACTACCGCACAGTCACGGAACTCTCCGCCGCCGTCGACTACTTGATCGAGCAAGAGGTAACGGCAATCTCGTTCTCGCTGGGCTACATCCACAACGGGCCGGGTGATGGCACCGGCGCGGTGAACGAGATCGTTTCCCGCGCGACCGCGGCGGGCATCGCCTGGGTGGCGGCCTCTGGCAACTGGGCGGAGCAGCACTGGGGCGGCGAGTTTCGAGACACCGCGGGCGACTCCGTGCACCAGTTCCAGGGCGACAGCACGCTCAACGGGCACCGCTTCAACGAGGGAGACCTCATCACCATCTCGCTTCGCTGGGACGACACGTGGGGCGCCTCGTGCTCTGACTACGACCTCGAGCTGTTCGGCCCCGGTGGCGAGCTGGTCATGGCATCGCGCACGATCCAGAACTGCGCGAGTGATCCGGTCGAGAGCCTCCAGGTGCTCGCGACGACCACGGGCACCTACCGCGTGCGCATCATCCAGGCGGACGACGACGCCTCGGAGTCCCGTCGCCTGGGATTGATGGTGGTGGGTACGCCCGATCGAGGTCACCCGCTGGAGTTCCACACCCCGCAACGCTCGCTTTCGGAGCCGGCGGATCACCCGGGGGTGATTACCGTGGGGGCGCTGAGTGCCGGGGGATCCGAGGCACGCTACTCTTCGCGCGGCCCGACCCTCGATGGGCGCCTGAAGCCGGATATTCTTGCGCCGACCGGGGTTGAGGGCGGTAACGCGGCGTTCTCCGGTACGTCTGCCTCTGCGCCACACGTCGCGGGGGTGATTGCGCTCTTCAAGGAGGCGTTCCCTGCCGCCGACCGGGGGACGGTCACCACGATGTTGCAGGCGCGCGCCTCAAACGTGCTGTCGGTGAGCAACGGCACTCCGGGCGTGCGGCGTCTGGATACCGGTACGCTCTCCGGCGCCGGGCCGCTGTTGCCGCAGGGCAGCGAGGAAGCCGTGCTGCTGGGACCGCTTCCCCCCAGCGGCGGGCTGGCGCTGCTCTCGTACGCCGGTCCAGACTTCTACCCGGCGCGCTTCGTGCACTTGCTGGCCGAGGGGCGCGAGATCGCCGCGGCGTATGACTACGATTCCGAGGCGCAGGCGTGGCTGACGTGGATCCGAGGCGCGCCGGCGTGGGTGAACAGCCTGGAGACCATCAGTCCCGGCACCTATCTCTTCCGCTTCGCGCCGGTCCCGGTGGAGGCAGACGAACCGCTTACGGCACCCGCACCGTAGTAGGCGAGACGGTTCCCCAACCGACGACTGGCAACACACCGGGGGAATATGGCACACCCGCCGGGGCGAGCGGCGGGTGTGAGAAGCATGCTTCGAGGTGGTTCTGATGTGACTGCTAGTCCGGTGGCTCGTGCGGCCTGCTACTCCGCCTCGCCGTCTTCGTCCGGGTCCGGCGTGGGCGTTGGGTCGGGCGGCGGCTCGTGGACCGGTGTCGCTGTGCCGGTGGGTTCCGGCTCGTGCACTGGCGTTGGAACCGGCGTCGGCTCGCTTGTGGGGGTGGGCTCCGGCGTCGCCGTCTCTGTGGGCGTGGCCGTCGGCGTCTCTTCGTCCAGCGGGTCGCCGGCGCCCTCGAGGCTGTCGAGGTAGCGCGAGGCTACGGCGGCGCCTTCGCGGACGGCGAGGTTGGCGCTGGCCAGCGCACCTTCGTCGTCCGGGGTGGTGCGGGCGTTCTCCAGCACCTGCCGGCTGCTCTCGATCGTCTTCGTGTAGTTGGTCACCGCGGCCTCGTCGAGGTCTGCCGAGGCTTGCTCGATGAGGCTGGCCACGCGGGCAGTGCTCTCCGCGACTTCGCGGAGGAGTGGCGCGGGGACTGCCTCGCCGCGCTCGGAGTGTTCGCGGATGGTGTTCACGGCCAGTGAGATGCGCACCAGCTCCTGGTTGGTGGAGCGCGGGGTGAGGTTCGTGACCATCGCCTCGTCTGCTGGCTCCGCGAGACCCGGCACCAGGCCACCGAAGATGGCGATTGCGCCGATGGAGGCGGCTGCGACGCCCGCAGCCAGTGGGGCGAAGACGGCGTGGCGACGGAAGTTGAGGATCTTTGCGCCGACGCCCGGACGCGCCTCCGGCGGCGTCAGGTCTTGCTCCAGCAGGTGCACGATGGCGGCGCGGGAACGGTGGTGGAAGGAGCGGAACGCGCGCTCATCGGTCGCTGCTTCCAGCGACCCGCGCAGCGCGTTGGCGGTGCCCAGCAGGGACGAGAGCTCCGGGTCCTCCGTCGGGT
>JBJHDC010000152.1:0-6605 GCA_050486345.1 Dehalococcoidia bacterium
CGGCGAACGCCAGCGCGTGAACATCGCCCGCGCGCTGGCTGCTGGCCCCCGCTTGCTGGTCTGCGACGAGATCAACTCGTCACTCGATCGCGATACGGCGAGCGCCGTACTGGGGGTCATCGAGCAGATCCGAAGCGATGAGGGCCTGAGCGTGCTGATGATCACGCACGATTTCGAGATGGTCGACCGCCATGCCTCGTCAGTCACCGTGCTGGAGGGAGGCCGGGTGGTGGAGGCGGGCGCAACACACGACATCCTGTCCACTCCCCGGCATCCGGTCACCCGCTCACTCGTCGACGTGGCTGATGTACCCGTCCCGGGAGGTGCCGCGTGAATGCACTCCTCGCGAGTCCGCTCCGCGACCTCCTGCGGCCGGTTCGGACGCGGCTGATAGTGGCAGTGTTGCTCCAGGTCCTGTCGAGCCTGGCGGCGCTGGGTCCGCTGCTCGCCGTGGCCGTAATCGCGCGGGTGTTCATGGGAGATGAGCCGGTCGAAGCTGCCACCGTGTGGCTCGTGCTCGGCCTCGGTGGCCTTGGTGGTCTCGTCGCACTTGCCGCCGCGGCAGCCGCAACAACTATCAGCCACCTGGCCGACGCAGATGCGCAGGTCCACATTCGCCGACGGATTACGACACACCTGAGCCGCGTGCCGCTGGGCTGGTTCTCGCAGCGATCCTCGGGAGTGGTGAAACGAGCCGTCCACGATGATGTGGAGGCGGTCCATATCCTCGTCGCGCACACGCTGCTCGACGTGGCCGCAGCCGTCACCACCATGACGGTCACGGCATTCATCCTTGTGGCCGTCGACTGGCGGCTCGCGCTGGTGCCGCTCCTGGTGACGGCCGTTGGGACGGGACTCTTCCGGCGCGCGATGACGGGTTCCGCCGGGCAGATGGTGCGCTATGGGCAAGCACTGGGGCGGATCAACAGCGCGGCCATCGAGTTCATCGACGGCATCGCGGTCGTCAAGCTCTTCGGGCGAACGGGCCAGGCGCACCAGCGCTTCGTTGAAGCCTCTGATGCCTTCGTCGAGTTCTTCCGAGACTGGCAGCAACGAACGATCCGAGTCGCTACCGCCTCGCAACTCGCACTCTCGCCAGTAGTGATGGTCATGGCGATCCTCCTTGCCGGCGGGGTGTTCGTTACCCAGGGGTGGTTACCTGCCGCAGACCTGGTGCCGTTCCTCCTCTTTGGTCCTGCCTTGACCGCGCCCATTGCCTCAATCGCGACCCGCAACCAGCAACTCCAGCAGGCCCGCAGCGCCGCCGAACGTATCGACGCGTTGCTGCGGGAGCCGTTGCTGCCCACCGTCCAAACGAGCGCCGTCCCCGCCGACCAGACCGTCGCGTACCGCAACGTGTCGTTTTCCTACGACGGCGAGACGGAGGTGCTCCGCAACATCGACCTTACGTTGGAGCCCGGCACGGTGACGGCTCTCGTGGGGCGCTCCGGCGGCGGCAAGTCCACCCTGGCGATGCTGCTCGCTCGGTTCTTCGATCCGGCAGAGGGCGCCATCACCCTGGGTGGGGTGGACGTCCGTGACCTCGAACCGGAGGTGCTCTATCACCACGTGGGGTTTGTCTTCCAGGACGTGCAGCTCCTTCGGATGTCCGTAGGCGCGAATATCGCGCTCGGACGGCCCTCGGCCTGCGCCGCAGAGATCGAGGCTGCGGCGCGCGCGGCGCAGATCCACGAGCGTATCGAGCGCCTGCCGCGTGGCTACGACTCGATCCTTGGGGAGGATGCGCACCTCTCCGGTGGCGAGGAGCAGCGGCTCTCGATCGCGCGTCTGCTATTGGCCGATCCAGCCATCGTGATCCTGGATGAGGCGACGGCGTTCGCCGACCCGGAGTCGGAAGCGGCGATCCAGGAGGCGTTCTCACGACTGGTAGCCGGCCGCACGGTGCTGGTGGTGGCGCATCGTCTGCACTCGATTGCTGGCGCTGACCAGATCGTCGTACTGGAGCACGGTCGGATTGTAGAGCGCGGAACCCACGCCGACCTCCTGGCACGGTATGGCGAGTACGCCGTGCTCTGGAACGCGCATACGAGGGAGCGAAGCCACGATGCTCGCGCACGCGCTCGTGCGGGCGAAACGCCATGATCCGCGCACTCGATCGAGCGATCGGACCAGCGCACCAGGCTGAACATCGCCGCGTGATCCTCGCCGTCGCACTGGCTGCCCTGCTCCAGGGGGTGTGCTTCGCCCTCACCGTACCGGTGCTCGACCACCTGCTAAGCGGCGCCCCGGAGACCGCGTGGCCCTGGATCGGGGCGATGCTCTTCGTCGGTTGTGTCCAGATGGCAGTGCGGTGGTACGCGCAGGACCGGGCGTTTCGATTCGGCCGCAGGGTGGCGTCGATCCTTCACCGACGGCTTGGGGACCACATCGTGCGACTCCCGCTCGGCTGGTTCGTCGGTGGGCGATCCGGGGAGGTGAGCCTGCTCACCAGCCAGGGGGTGCCCCAGCTGATGAGCGTTCCCGCCCACCTCCTACGCCCCATCCTGGAGGCGGTCCTAATCCCGGCTGCCGCGGTGGTGGTGCTGGTCGTCTACGAGTGGCGGCTGGCGCTGGTCGTGCTGGTCACCGCTCCCCTGGTCGCGATCGTCTACCACTGGAGTGGAAACGTGGTGCAGCGATTCGATCGCTCGCGACACGACGCGTCCACAGAAGCCTCCGCGCGCATCGTTGAGTATGCCCAGGCGCAGCCGGTACTCCGGGCGTTCCGCTCCCAGGAAGCGGGGCCGGGCTTCCTGGACGACGCACTGGGCGGTGAGCGCCAGGCGGTGCGACGAGCGCTGCTGGGCAGCCTGCCGGGTCTGGTGGGATACAGCACGGTGGTGCGCTTTGCTTATGTCGTGCTCATGGTCACCGCTGTGTCGCTCGCGCTGGATGACGCTCTCCGTCCTTCGCTGATGCTGGCCCTGGTACTCCTCGGCGTGCGGATGGTGGAACCTGTCTCTGCGGCCGGAGACCTGGGAGCCGCCCTGCGGATGGCGCAGAATTACCTCGACCGCGTGAACGATGTACTCACGGCGTCTGTGCTGCCCGAGCCGTCGCGCGCAGCCCCGATCGCTGACAGCTCCATCGAGTTCGAACAAGTGGAGTTCCGTTACGACGAGGCTTCAGAGCCGGTGGTACAGGACATCTCGTTCCGCGTTCCGGCCGGTACGAGCACGGCGCTCGTGGGCCCCTCCGGGTCGGGGAAGACCACCATCGCACGCCTGGTTGCCCGGTTCTGGGACGTACACAGTGGCGCTGTCCGCGTGGGTGGCGTGGACGTGCGGGACCTCCCGTCACAGCAATTGATGTCGCAACTGGCGATCGTGTTCCAGGACGTGTACCTGTTCGAAGGCACCCTCACCGAAAACATCCTCATGGGCGCGCCAGCGAGGCACGACGATTCGCTCCGCGAGGCTGCACACGGCGCCGGACTGGTCAGCATGATCGAGGCCTTACCTCAAGGCTGGGACACCCGGGTCGGTGAGGGCGGCGCGACGCTCTCGGGGGGCCAGAAGCAACGAGTCAGCATCGCCCGCGCACTGTACAAGGGAGCACCGGTCATGATCCTTGACGAAGCGACCGCCGCGCTCGATCCCGAGACGGAAACGCTGATCGAGAAGACCGTCCGCGCACAGTCCGGCCGGCGCACGCTGCTCATCATCGCGCATCGCCTGGGCACGCTGGAGGCAGCGGATCAGATCCTCTTCCTGGAACGCGGCCGCATCGTCGAGCGTGGGACGCACGAGGAACTGCTCCAGCTCGGCGGCCGGTACGCGGACTTCTGGCGCGTTCGCGCGCGAGCATCCGGGTGGCGCCTTGCGCCGATGTGAAGCGGCGCGGATCAGGACTGCTGGGGAATGCGGGTCCTCTGATGCTCAGGCGCGTACGGGAGCAGTGCGAGGTGGCGCGCTCGCTTGATGGCCGTCTCAATGCGGCGCTGGCATTTCGCGGTGCATCCGCTCACCCGCGAGGGGAGGATCTTCCCGGAAGGCGCGACGAAGCGCTGCAGGAAGTCAATCTCCTTGTGGTCGATCGGTGCGCGGTCGGTACAGCGCTCGCAGCCGCGGCGCGGAGCGGCACGGCGTCGAGATATCCGTCGGCGTTCGGTCGTCACAGGTCCGTTCCTCTCAGCCCTGTCGCTGCTTGCAGCGCGGGCGCTCCTTGCAGATCACGCGCACCACGTTCCGGCGCCTCACGATCTGACAGTGCTCACATCGCTTCTTCACAGATGCACCGACTTTCATCCGTTCCCCCTCTCGCGCCCCATCAGATGAGTTTCGCCACGGCCACGGTGACCCACGCGATCACCAGCGTCACCGCAACGGCTGCAGTGGCCTGACGCAGCAGCATCGCGCCGGCGAAGCGAGCGCCCAGTTCCCGCGTCACCGTAAGCGCGGTGACCAGGCAGGGCAGCAACGTGCCGGCGAGGAAGACCGCCGCTAGGGTCTGCGCGGCGGTCATCGCCTCCACCGTGCCGCCCTCTGCCAGTAGCAGGATGCCGTCCTTGCGTACGGATGCCAGCACCACCGGCAGCGCAGCTTCGGCAGGCAGCGCGAAGATCGCCAGCGGCGGCCCGGCGCCACGCGCGATGGCATCGAGCAGCCCTGCCCATGCCACCACCGAGGCGACGGCGGTGATCACAAAGAAGATCGGGAGAGCCTGGCGGAGGAAATCGCGGATCGTCGTTGCCGCCTCGTCCCTAATGGCACGCCAGCGTGGCCAGGTGAGGAACGTGCGCTGCTCAACCACCAGTGCGTTCAGTGGAGAGCGCGCCACAGCCGGTGATGTCAGCCGCGCGTAGACCAGCGTCGCCACGATCAACACCAGGAGGTAGGGGATTACCAGCATCGTCCGTCCCGCAGCCGCGAAGACTGCAAGCGTCGCGCCCAGCTGGTAGGAGCACGCCGAGCCGAACGCGATCGTACCGACCGCCGTCGCCCGAGTGCATGAGGCACAAGAACGCGTTGAGATGATCGCGGGCACGTTGCAGCCGAACCCCATCAGCACACGCGTCACGTCGCGTCCGTGCAGCCCGACCGGTCGCAGCAACGGATGCAACGCCGCGCCGACACGATCGATGAGGCCACTCGCCTTGTATGCGGCAATCACCAGCGCATACACGACAACCGTGGGCAGCGCCCAGACCAGAAGCAGCGGTCCCATGGTCAGGAACCCGTAGTCACCGGCGAGCACGGCCCCCAGGGGCCCCGGCCACATCGCGACCTGCTGCACGATTGGTGCGAGGGCCCGCTCGACCGCCGGTTCGAGCCAGCCAGCGACCGCGTTTGCGGCCAGCACCGCCACAAGGGCCGGTGCAAACAGCAGCAGGACCGCCAGCAACTGGCCCACGACCGGGCGCTCGATGACTGTGCGGCGGGGTGCGATTCGCCAACCCGCGCGTAAGGGTGGCCGACTGCACTCGATCACGGCGGCATCTTCCAGCGCGGCCAGAACTACTGCGCGTGTCTCGCGGTCGATCTCGCGGGCATCGAACGGGACCACGGGCGCACCGAGTTCCACCGCGAGGCGCGTGAGCACCTCGCGCGCCGGGGCGTCATCCCGCACGCGATCCCAAAAGGTCACGGCGATCGCCGTCGGATGACCATGAACCAGCGGCAGCAGCTCCTCCAGGTCCTCATCCAGATGCGTCGCCTGGAGCACGAGCAGGACCACATCCGAGCGATTGAGTGCTTGGATTGTCAGGCGCGTCGTCTCGGAATCGGAGGCGCGCAGGATGCCGGGTGCATCGACCAGCGACCATGCCTCCGTGTCGTACGTCTCGCACACCACCGTGGTGCCGCGGAAATTGCGGCTTGTAGCACCCCCGCCCGCCACGCCTCGGACCACGGCCGACTTGCCAACGCTCTCCTTGCCGACGAGGAGAGCCGTGCGGCGTGCCGTGAGGGCGGCGGGGCTAGCAGGCACAGGCTTCTTCGCAGCACGACAGGTCATCCAGATACATACCCGCTGCCCGTGCTGCCTCTACTGCTTCATCGGTGTCGATCCCCATGCGGGAAGCGATCTCCGCAGCCACCACGGCAAAGCGCTGGCGAAACTTGTAAATGAAGCAGAAACGCACGCCGCGGTGTTGCAAGCCCGCCCCCGCGAGGAACAGGCCCGGCATGAGCGACGACTCATCTGCTTCCTCGGTGACGAGCACCGCCCCGTCCTGGCCTCGCTCGAAACACCCGTCTAGGAGCGGAAGCGAGCCAGTAAAGCCGGTAGCCAGGATCGGCTGCGTCTCTGACATCCACGCCCGCCCATCCTCGGTGCGCACCAGGAACCCCCCTGAGTCCTCGCGCACCTCGATCACTTCGGCGCCGCCTACCAGGTCGACCATGCCCGATGTGGTCGCCCGCTCGAGGCGGTCACGGGTGAAGGGGGAGAGCGAGATGCTCGGATCCGGCTCGTCCGAATCCCAGATCGGAGAGCGGGCGAGCACTGTGACATCTCGCTGCAGCCGAGCCAGCGAGACGGCTGCATCGATGCCGCTCTCGTAGCCGCCGATCACCACGAACCGATCGCCCTCGAGGTCAGCCCACGAGGGAACGTCGGCGTTGTGGCGACAGAGTTCCGCACCGGGGAAGGGAAAGCGATCCGGG
>JBJHDC010000153.1:0-6605 GCA_050486345.1 Dehalococcoidia bacterium
ACGGAGCAACTAGTGACCCAGCGCTTCACCCTGGAAGATGCCGGCGAAGCCTACGCGGCGCTGAGCCGGGGCGAGATCACGGGGCGCGCGATGGTGGTCGTGGACCCGGACGCGCGCTGACGCGATACTCAATCCTGACGTGGGACCGCGCACGCGCTATCCTGTGTCCGCGGCACCCAGACACGGGATGGCCGAGTCCGGCGCATAGCTGAAGCGGAGCCTCCATGGACCTCGTCATTCTGCTGGTGATCATCGCCGTCATCCTGCTGTTCGTCTTCCTGATCTTCGGCCTCTACAACGGCCTGGTCCGGAAGCGCCTGCGGGTAGACGAGGCCTGGGCACAGATCGATGTCCAGCTAAAGCGACGTCATGACCTGATTCCCAACCTTGTGAACAGCGTTCGTGGCTACATGGAGCACGAGCAGGAAGTCTTCACGCAGGTGACCGAGGCCCGCGCGTCCGCCGTGTCGGCCGGCGCCCGCGGCCCAGCCGACGCCGCCCAGGCAGAGAACGCCCTCACCGGCACACTGCGCTCGCTGTTCGCGGTGATGGAGAACTACCCGCAGCTGCGCGCCAACGAGAACGTGATGGCGCTGCAGGAAGAACTCTCCACCACGGAGAACCAGATCTCATTCTCTCGCCAGCACTACAACGCCAGCGTGCGCGACTACAACACCTCTATCTCCACCGTGCCCGCAGTGTTCGTGGCCGGGATGCTGGGGTTCAAGTCGCGCGACTTCTTCGAGGCTGAACCGGAAAGTCGAAACGTGCCCGAGGTGCAACTCCGTTAGCTAGTCGCCGGGCGGCACCACGATGGCATCCACGAACTTCTACGCGCTCCAGTCCGCCAACCGGCGGAAGTCGCTTCTGCTGCTAATCAGCGTGGGTATCCTACTGGGCGCCTTCGGCTTCGCCGCCGGCTTCGCGTGGACTGGCGAACCATTCGGCGGACTCATCTTCACCGGGATCGCGGTCATCATCGCGACATTCATCGGCATGGGCTCCTACTTTTCGGGAGACAAGATCGTGCTCGCCGCATCGAAGGCGAAGCCGGTCACGCAGGATTCGCACCCACAGCTCATGAACATCGTGCGCGAGATGTCGTTGGCCGCGAACATCCCCATGCCCGCGGTCTACACCATCGATGATTCCGCCCTGAACGCCTTCGCCACGGGCCGCAACCCGGAGCACGCCTCAATCGCCGTCACCACCGGGCTTCTTGATCGCCTGGACCGCGAGGAGCTCCAGGGCGTGATCGCCCACGAGCTCGCGCACGTCCGCAACCTGGACATCCGCTTCGCGCTACTCCTCGGCGTGCTCGTAGGCGGCATCGCGCTGGCGGCTGACTTCTTCCTGCGCATGACCTTCTGGGGCGCCATGACCGGCGGCGGCCGGCGCCGCGGTGGCAGCCGTGGGAGCGGAAGTGGAGGAGCAGGCGCGATTCAGCTGGTGCTGCTGGCGGTGGCCGTCATCCTCGCCATCATCGCGCCGATCGCCGCCCGTCTCGTGCAGCTCTCGGTCTCACGGCAGCGCGAGTACCTCGCCGACGCCACGGCGGTCGAGTTCACCCGCAATCCGATCGGACTGGAGAACGCACTCTGGAAGATCGGCACGGACCGCGAACCGCTGGAGGTCGCTAACCGCTCCACCCAGCACATGTACATCGCGAACCCGATCAAGAAGTTCGAGGCCCGCTCGTCGTCACTGTGGTCTACCCACCCACCGCTGGACGACCGCATCAACCGCCTGCGCGGTCTGCACTCCCTCGGTCCGCTCAACGAGCAGGAGCTCAAGCAACTCAAGGGTCTCAACTAGGCACCCGGATCGGCCGAGCGCACCGGGACCTCGGCCTCCGGACGCCTCACGTGATCTTGAGCGGCACTCCGTCACGACACAATGGACACTCGTCCGGCGTCCACGTCTCGATGTTGAACGCCGCCGCTGCGAAGAATGGCAGACCACCGAAGTCCACCTTGCCCCCGCTGCGGTCCGCCACAGCGGCCACGGCCACCGGCTCCCCACCGGCCTTGCGAACCGCCTCGATCGCATCAACCAGCGAGCCGCCTGTGGTGACGATGTCATCGACCACCAGCACGCGCTCACCCGGCTGCAGCGTGAAGCCACGCTGGAACGAGCGCCCACCGGCCTCCTCGTCCGTCTCACAGAAGATGCCGCGCACGCCCAGGTGGCGCGCCACCTCGTAGGCGAGGATCACGCCACCCGTGGTAGGACCGGCGACCACCTGCGGATCGTAGGCCCGGCCGGCCTCCGCCATCTGGCGGCAGACCAGCTCCGTGTACTGGGGCCATTGCAGGAGGTTGAATTTCTCCACATAGCCGCCGGAGTGGCGCCCGGAGGCGAGCTGGAAGTGGCCCTGGAGAAAGGCGCCGGAGTCCTCCAGCGCCTGCATCACCTCGGCGTTAGCGACCTCATCACCCATGTCGAGATGACCTCCACGTTCTGAATCGGGGAGCCGATGCGATGACTGATGACGCGCACCTCGCCCAGCGGCCAGTAGCGGACCTCGGCACGCCCGATGATCTGGTCATAGCTCACGACACCAAAGGACCGCGAGTCCAGCGAGTTATTCCGATTGTCGCCCATGACAAAGACATGCCCGGGCGGCACCACCTCCGCTGGATGGCCCCCCATCGCCTGTGCCGCGATATAGGGCTCATCAAGGGCCTGCCCGTTCACATAGACAAGGCCGCCTTCGACGGCCACCTCGTCTCCCGGTATCCCGATCACGCGCTTGATGAAGTCGCGCGGAGGGTTCCGTTGATGCTGAAACACGATGATGTCGCCGCGGGACGGCTCCCCAAACGGCTGCCACGAATCGTTCTCCACGCCCGGGACCCATGAGAGGTCGAAGGTGCGGTAGGCCATCCGGTTGACGATGATCAGCTGGCCGTTCTCGAACGTGGGCACCATGGAGTTACCGTCAACGACGTAGTTGTGCACCACCATGCGCACGCCCATGAACATGATCAGGGCCAGCGCGACCACTTCCAGCACTTCAGTGAGCCCTCGCAGGCCCCGATTCAGCGTCTGGCTGCCGGTCTGCACGGGGGCAGCCCAGGGATCGACCTCGCCCAACCCGTCGTGCGAGGTGGTCGCACCCGTGGGTGGCCCGACGGTGGCTACCGCGGGGCCGCTATCGTGGTCGACAGGCGGATCCTGATCAAACATCTCTTCGAGTATAGAGCGCTCGACACTAGCCGCTCGGGCCCCACGATTTGAGCAGGCTATCCCTGGTAGGCAGCGCCGAGCAGATCGATGCGATCCGCGGCGACAGCAGCTACAGCATCGCGCGCCGCGACGAGCGCGGGCCGGGGATCGGTGCCCGTCGCCTCCACCATCGCCTGCACGAACGCCGCATGGATCTCCGTGGAAATATTCACCTTGCGAATCCCGGCCGCGACCGCGAGCTCCATGTCCCGGCGTCGCACGCCGGAGCCGCCATGCAACACCAGCGGCAACCCTCGCGTCGCCACGCGTAACTCGCGCACCAACGACACATTCACCTGCCCCGCCATCCCGTGCGCCGTGCCCACGGAAACAGCCAGGGAGTCCACCCGCGTGTCCTCCACGAAGCGTGCAGCGATCGCGGGATCGGTGAGCACCATCTCCGAGGTCGCCACACCCGGCTCACGCCCACCCACGTGGCCGAGCTCCGCCTCCAACGCCACGCGCGACTCGGCTGCAGCGGCATACGCCGACATCGTCTCGCGCAGGTTGCGCTCGAAGGGGTAGGTGGAGCCGTCGTACATCAGCGAGGTGAACCCCGCTGCCAGTGCCTCCCGCACCAGCGGCACGGACGGCGCATGATCCAGGTGCACCGCCACCGGAGCGGCAGACCGCTCCGCCAGCGCCCGCCCCAGCAGCGCGGCCATCTCCACCCCGCCGATGTGCGCGAGGTTGGAGGGATTGAACTGCAGGAAGATGGGCGCACGCCGCGCCTCCGCGGCCGCGATCACGCCCTGCGCCATCTCCAGGTTGGAAACGTTGAACCCCGGCACCGCGAAGGAGCCGCGTTCAGCGGCAGCCAGCAACTCGTGTCCCGGTACCAATGGCATCAATCACACTCCCAGCAGACCCGGGTGAAACCTCCGGCATACGATTGTCTAACGGTCGCGCATGCTACCCTCGTGCCGCCGGCAGGGGAATACGATCCACGCCGTGCGCCTGCGAACCATTCAGGGCCGCCCGGTCTGCAGGCGCCAGCGCGGGCGGCGCATGTGAGTGCGGGCGCTCAACCCTCAGGACCCGGCTGATGGCCACACCGTCCCCCGGCAATCAGCGCTACGTCGACCGCGATGATCCAGCGATCATCGCCCTCGTGGAGCGCGCCCAGCAGGGCGAACTGCCCGCCTTCAACCAGCTCGTCCTCCGCTACCAGGACGGCGTGTACAGCCTCGCCCTCCGCATGCTCGGCGCGCAAGAACCGGCCGAGGACGCCACGCAGGAGGCATTCATCCGCGCCTGGCAGCGTATCGACAGCTTCCGCGGCGGTTCATTCCGGTCGTGGCTCTTCACCATCGTCGCCAACCTCGCGCGCGATGAGCTCCGGCGGCGCGCGCGGCGACCGCAGACAAGCCTGGATGCCGCCCGCGATGACCCGGACCGTCCCGACCTCGATCCCGCCGACACCGAACCACTGCCCGAAGCAATCGCCGAGCAGGACGAGTTGCGACGGGCACTGGAGGCCGCACTTCGTGAACTCCCCGATGACTGGCGCGAGATCGTGCTGCTCTCGGATGTACATGGCATGGACTACCAGGAAATCGCGACGACCACGGGGCTGGCGCTCGGTACGGTGAAGTCACGCCTGAGCCGGGCGCGCGGACGGTTGCGGGACATCATCCGGGAGTCGCGGGAACTCCAGGACGCCGTCGAGCGTCTGGATCACAGACGATCATGAGCAAAGCAAGCTGAGATGAACCGAGAACAACACGACGCCGACACCCCGATGACCGAGGAGGAGCGCCTCCAGGAGCAGCTCTCCGCGCTCCTCGATGGCGAGCTCACCGGTGACGAACGCACCGCGGCCGAGACCGCCGTGGCGTCGGATCCCGCTGCGCGCGAAGTGTTCGATGACCTGCAACTGATCCGCACCACGCTCGCATCGTTGGAACCGGTTCCGGCGCCCAGGCCCTTCGCACTTCCAGCCGCCGCAGCCCGGCCCGCACGACGCGGCGTCTTCGGGCGGTTCGACTTCGTGCTGCGTCTCGGCTCCGTAGGCGCGGCCCTGCTCTTCGTGGTAGCGATGGCCGGCGGCGGTTCCCTCCAGACCGCCTCCACTGGCATCGGCGGCGTTGGCGTGCTCTCAGGCGCTCCGGGAGAGGTGAACGGATCGTTCGAGTCGACCACCACCAGCAACCTGGAAGCCCCCGGTTCGGCGGACCGCACGGGAGAGGACATGGGCACCGCGGGTGCGGAGGCGCCCGAACCAGCGCCACCGGCTGCGCCGGACGCAGCACCTGAGGTGACCACGGACGGCGACCCCGAGACCCTCACCGCCCCCGATGCACCCGTCGCTGATGACGACGCACCTGGCGATGCCGCGCCGGACGAGGTCATCAGTGCCCCGGCTGACGGGGAGGATGGTCGCTCCACCGAGCTCGGCCGTCAGACCTCGGAGTCCATCGGTGGGACCTCCGCGGCCCTCGCGGCACTAGCGGTCCTGCTCGCCGCCCTCTCCGGCGTCATCACCTGGCAGCGTCGCCGCATCTGATCCGGAGACAGCGAATCCGAGGCCAAGTCGCACCGGCGGATTCTGTGTCCATCGTCCGATGGTTCCGGAACCAAATCAGAACCGAAATCGTTCTCTGATCAGGAACCTCGCTCACCGGAAGCGGCGCACCCACCTGCAGCCGCCACCCGGTTCCGCACGAGCGTTGCTCCTGATTCGCATCGCAGCACCCAGCGGGACGAACAGAAGAACAGGCAGACAGATGAACCAACAGCCAGCTCGGGATTACATCGGTCACGTATGGCGTCGGACACGGGGGCGCACGCTCGCCGTCATCGGCGCCGTGTCCCTCCTCGCGGTCGCCGCGGCGGCCTGCTCGCCGCAGGTGACGGTCCAGCCCGCCGTCCCCGGCGAGCAAACCGGGATCGCCGTCAGTGGCACCGGCCGTGTCTCAGTCGCGCCTGACATCGCCATCATCGATGTCGGCGTGGAGACCACCGGTGAGACCGTTGCCGAGGCACGCGATGCCGCCGCTACCGCCAGCGACGCGCTTCGCGCGGCCGTGCTGGGCGAGGGCGTAGAGGAACGTGATCTGCAGACTCGATCCCTCAACATCTACCCGCAGCAGCGCTGGGATGACAGCGAAGGACCGACGATCATTGGCTACACCGTGAGCAGCTTCATCCAGATCACCGTGCGAGACATCGACACCGCCTCTGCAGTACTCGATGCCGCCGTATCTGCTGGCGGTGACGCATCACGGGTGCAGGGGATCCGCTTCACTGTGGAGAATCCGGACGACCACCTGGCAACAGCCCGCACGGAGGCAATGACCCAGGCGCGTGAGCGTGCTGAAACGCTGGCACAGGCGGCCGGGGTAAGCCTCGGCCAGCCACGCACCATCAGTGAGTCC
>JBJHDC010000154.1:0-6602 GCA_050486345.1 Dehalococcoidia bacterium
ACTCGCCCGGCGACCCATGCTGCCCCGCGCGCGGTCCCGTGCTACCCCCCCCCCCCCGCCCGAGGAGCCCGAACTCAGGAGGATCCGATGCCCCCGATGAACCCCCTCACGCCCGAGGAAGAGTACGTAATCGTCCACAAGGGTACGGAGCGCCCGTTCTCCGGTGAATACGACCACCTCTTCGCCGCCGGCACCTACGTCTGCCGCCGCTGCGACACGCCGCTCTACACCTCCGACTCCAAGTTCGACTCCGGCTGCGGCTGGCCTGCCTTCGATCAGGAGATCGAGGGCGCCGTGCGGCGGCTGCCCGATCCGGACGGCATGCGCATCGAGATCGAATGCGCCGAATGCGGCGGCCACCTGGGGCACGTGTTCGAGGGTGAGCGGTTCACCCCCACCAACACCCGCCACTGCGTGAACTCGCTCTCGATGAAGTTCGTCCCCGCCGCCTGACGCCCGGCGCTTCGCCTGCGGGTGCCCGGATCACAGCCCCGCCCTCCGCTACACTCGCGCGGTCGTCACTCCTGCCTACCGCGCGAGGTGAGCCCACCGTGAACGAATCCGCCGCCGCCATCCTCGAGGTTGTCCGCACCCTCCCGGTGCACACCCTCACCACCGACCTGCGCAGCCCTCGAGGTGTCGCCACGCGCACCTTCCGCGGCGCGCTGCTCTCGGACTACGCGGACGCCACCGGGCTCACCCCCCGACGCGAGGGCCCCGTCGGTCCGGGCAACCACTACGTCGTCGCCACCGCCGAAGACGGCTTCATCGCCACCATCGCCTGGTTCGAGGTCGCCCCGCGCGCCTCGACGAAGCAGGTGCTGCTCGCCTTCGAGCAGGATGGCGAGTCCGTTCGCGCGGGCGTGCGGCTCGTCGTGCCCGGCGACGATCTGGGCGGCCGCTCCATCTTCGGCCTCGCCAGTCTCGAGGTCCGCAGCGTCCCCTCCTCGACCACGTCCGACCCGCTACCGCCCGTCGCTCACGTCACCATCGAGGGCATGCTGGAGCGTCCGGGCACGCTGAGCGTCGATGACCTCACCCGCTTCGCCACGCACGAGGTGGAGACCGCGCCCACCATCGGCCACGGCGGCCGCGCCGTCCCCGCGCATCGCTGGACCGGTGCTCTGCTCTGGGACGTGCTCGAGGACGCCGGGCTCATCCTCGATGACGCCATCAACGAGGACATCCTGCGGCGCATCGTGATTGTCCGAGGTGCCGACGGCCGCGCGGCCGCCATCGCCCCCGGCGAAATCGAGCCGCGTTTCATGGCCGGCCAGGCGCTCCTCGCCACGCACTGCGATGGCGCGCCCCTGCCGCCCGAGGACGGCGCCATCCGCCTCATCGTCCCCCACGACCGCGCCGAGGGCCGCCTCATCCGCCAGGTCCAGTCCATCGAGGTACGCCAGGGCTGACCCGGCGCATTCGCGTGGAGGACTCCCGCTCCTCCTTCGACAGGCTCAGGATAAGCAGGAGTCCTGGAGCCGCCCCACCTTCATTCGTCCCGAACCTCCCATTCCCGTCCGTCCTGAGCCTCCCCTAATTCCGTTCGCCCTGAGCCCCGGCGCGTAGCGCCGATCGAGGAGAAACGGTCGAAGGACGTGCACCAGGTTCCGCTCCCACAAGGTGACCCGAAGCGCTCACCAACACCAGTGATTCGCTCACCCTGAGCCCGTCGAAGGGCGAGCGAATCTCCCGCCCAGCTACCCCGCCCACCCGTGCAACGTCAGCACCGCATCCGCAAACGCCTCCGGTGCCTCCTGCGGCAGGTTGTGGCCCGCATCCGCCACCACCCGATGCTCATAGCGGCCGGTGAAGTGCGGGCCCGCCGGTCGCTCCCCTCGATACGGCGTCACGCCGTCCGCGTCCCCGTCCAGTGCCACCGTGGGCACGGCGATCGGGGGCTGACCCGCCAGCTGCTCCTCCAGCGCCTCGTACGCCGGGTCGCCCGCCACCAGCGCAAAGCGGTGGCGGTAGGAGTGGATCACCACCTCCACGAAGTCCGGGTGCTCGAAGCTCGCCGCCGTCTGCTCAAACGTCGCATCATCGAAGTCCCACAGCGGCGACCACAGCCGCCACAGCAGGCGGCAGAGGTCACGGCGATGCGTCGCCAGCCCCGCGCGGCCGCGTTCGCTGTGGAAGTAGTACTGGTACCAGAATCGGTGCTCCTGCTCCGGCGGCGCGGGCGTGTGGGCGCGCGCGATCTGCTGGATGTTGTAGCCGTTCACCGTCGCCAGCCCCCGCACCCGCTCCGGCCACAACGCCGCCGCCACGCACGCCGCGCGACCGCCCCAGTCGTACCCGCCCACGATCGCCGGTGGCAGCGACAGCGCATCGAGGAATGCCAGCAGGTCCGCCCCCAGCGCCGCCTGCTGCCCGGATCGCGGGGTCTCATCGCTCAGGAAGCGCGTCGCCGCGTCGTTCGAGGAATGTGTCGGCCCGTAGCCGCGCAGGTACGGCACCAGCACCCGCGCCCCGGCCGCCGCCAGCGCGGGCGCCACCACGTCATAGGCGTGCACGTCGTACGGGAAGCCGTGCAGCAGCACCACCGGCCACCCCGCTGCCGAGATGCTCCCCGCGCCATCCGCCGCGCCGCCATATTCCGCGCCGCCATAATCGAGGTACGCGATGTCCAGCACCCCCGCCTCCACCCGCCGCAACACCCCACCGCCTACACCACCACCTACACCACCACCCGAGGTCGCCGCAGCCCCGTCGTCACCCGCGCGCTCATCCATAGCCCTGCACTCCTCGCCCCCAACATCACCCGCGCGCCCCACTCTACCCCGCCCATCCCCTCCCGTTTCCGTTGGTCCTGAGCCCCGGCGCGTAGCGCCGATCGAGGAGAAACGGTCGAAGGACGTGCACCGTGCTCGACGCGCTCGAGGCGGTCCGAACCGCTCGACAGCGCAAAGCCCCACGTGCCCCCTCCAGGTCCCCGGGAACCAATCCACCCCCGCCGTCGTTCCACCCTCGTGTGCGCCGGTTCATCATCCTCGGCGTGCATCCACGGCGCCCGCCGTTACGGCTTCGTTGCAATCCATGGATCGAGGCTGCGCGGTTTGTTGTAATGCGTTCCGGCCGTGGCTACGATGAACATGATCGTGTACGTCAACTCGCGAGGATGATCGAGGTGCGTGGCCCACCCACGGCTGCGCGGAGGGAGAACCCCCATGAACCGTGCTCATGCACAGAGAGGCAGGCTATCAGGAAGCCTCCTCCCCTGGATGGCCGTAGCCCTCGGGCTCGCAGCCCTTACGATGGTCCTGATCGCGACGCCGAGAGTCGTGCATGCGGCGGATGGCAGTACTTCGTTCACCACACCAGGCGGAGACAACTTCGTCGTTCCCGCAGGCGTCACTTCGATCGTCGTTGAAGTCTGGGGCGGCGGCGGTGGCGGTGGCGGCGGAAACGAAGATGGCGCCAACTCCGACGGCGGAGGTGGCGGTGGCGCGGGAGGCTACGCTCGTGCCACGGTGACCACGACGCCCGGGACCAACTTCAGCGTACTTGTCGGCCAGGGCGGGGCTGGCGGACCCGCCAACACGGCAGGATCGAACGGTGGCCTCTCGTCCTTTACAGGTACGGGAGTCAACATCACTGCGACACAAGGCTTCGGCGGCGGCAGCGGAAGTAGCGGTGGTGCGGGCGGCGTACCCGGCAATGGCGCCACCGGCGGTGTCAACGTGAGCAGCGGCGTTACTGGCAACGGCGGGCAAGGTGGTGTCGGCGAGCCGAACGTTGATGCAGCTGACGCCACCGGTGGTGGCGGTGGTGGCGCAGGCGGCTTCACCTCGCCGAACGCTGTGAACGGCACGGTCGGTCAGACCGGTGCTCTCGGCGGTGCTGGTGGTGCTGGCACCGGAACAGCACCGAGCCTGGGTGGCACTGGTGGTGCCGGAAGCACTGGTGCCGCAACGGGTAGCGCAGCGACCTCAGGCCCAGGCGGTGGCGGTGGCGGTGGCGGTGGCGACGACGCCATCGGTGGCGCAGGCGCAAACGGTCTGGTCCGCATCAGTTGGTCAACGCTGGTCCCCAACGAGGCCGCGTCCACGATTTCGGCGAACCCGACAACGGTGGCTGCCGACAACACGGCCACGAGCACGATCACGGTCACGGCCCGCACTGTCGCCCCCGGAAGTGATCCAATCCCCGGCGCTCTGGTGAAGCTGTCCGCAAACCCCAGCGCCGGAGTCACGATCACCGGTCCAGGCGATACTGCGATGAACGCGACAACAGGAGCTCCTGGTGTCGTGACGAACTCAGAGGGTGTTGCAACGTTCACAGTGAAGCGGGACACGGTCGGTACCGTGGCGTTCACGGCAACGATCGAAACTGCCGGGAACCCCAACGTCACGAAGACCGTGAATGTGCAGTTCGGGCAGGCAGGCTGCACCTCGCCAGTGGTCGCGCACGCGACCTTCGCTCCGGCGATTGCGGCATCCGGCGTAACCATCGCGATCTGGGGTGGCGGTACCATTGCCCAGATGACGACGGCAGTACCGAACGCGGTCTCGTTCTGGACAACCACCGGAGGTTCATTCGTCGGGTATATCCCGGGCGCTCCCGCGTTCGTGAACCAGACGTTCCTCGGCCTATTCTCTACAGACCTCCCACCGTGCCTCGGATTCGTGGTACGGCGGTAGGAGCGGCGGTGTTGCGGTCGGGGGCTTCGGCCCCGGGGTGACCGCAACCCGGTAGACAACCAGGGGCCTCGCCGGAATTCCCGGCGGGGCCTCTGGCGTTCTTGCCCTGCTCACGCGGGTCATCCGTCACCTCAGTCATCGAGGCTCCGGCGGCGCGTGCTGGTGCCCTCGATGGCGCGGGGCGTGTAGGCTACGTCCCGGGGACGGCCTCGCACGGGCGGCCCGGCAGGAGAGGGGACTGCGGTTGCCAGCAAACGCCAGCACCACACCGTCATCCTCGAAGCACCTCGGACGGCGCGCATGACCCGCTACCGCTTCGTCCACGCCGCCGATCTCCACCTGGACAGCCCCTTCCGGGGGCTGCTGCGCGAGGCCTCAACCGCCGCCTCGCACCTCCACGAGGCCACCTTCCGCACCTACGACGCAATCATCGATCTCTGCATCCGCGAGCAGGTGGACGCGCTGCTGGTCGCCGGTGACATCTACGACGGCGCGGAGCGCAGCCTGCACGCGCAGCTCCGCTTCCAGGAGGGCCTCCGCCGCCTGGATCAGGCCGGCGTGCGCGCCTTCATCTGCCACGGCAACCACGATCCGCTGGACGGCTGGGAGGCCCGCCTGGACCTGCCCCCCGGCGCCGTGCGCTTCGGCCCGGAGGTCACCTCGGCGCCGCTGCGCGCGGACGATCCCGCCAGCCCGCTGGTCTACGGCATCTCCTACCCCACCCGCGACGTGCGCGAGAACCTGGTCCCGCGCTTCCCCGCGCCGCAGCCGGGCCGCGCCGCCATCGGCCTCCTGCACGCCAACGTCGGCGCGAACACCGGCCACGAGGCCTACGCACCCTGCACACTGGAGGACCTGGTCCGCACCGGCTACGACTACTGGGCGCTGGGCCACGTGCACACGCGGCAGGTGCTGCGCGACCGCGCGCCGGCCGTCGTCTACCCCGGCAACCCGCAGGGCCGCCACATCAACGAACCCGGCCCCCGCGGCGTCTACCTCGTGGAGCTCGACGATCACCACGAGATACGCCTCGAGTTCCACGCCCTGGACCGCGTGCGCTGGGAGCGCCTCGATGTCGCCATCGATGACCTCGAAGACGAACAGGCACTGCTCAGCGCCTGCGAGGCCGCCGTGACCGAGGCGCGCCAGCAGGCGACCAGCGGGCCAACCAGCGGGCCAACCAACCGAGTGGGGGACCTCTCAAGTAGTGGACATAATACCGAGCGCGCACTCGTCTACGGCCTGCGCCTCACCGGCCGCGGCCCCGTGCACGCCACCCTCGCCCGCACCGGCTTCCTCGATGACACCCGTCGTCACCTCAACGACCGCTTCGCCACCGGCGACACCTTCGCCTTCTGCGAACGCATCGAGGCCGCCACCGCACCGGAGGTGAACCGCGACGAGCTGGCGCAGAGCCAGGACCTGCTCGGCGACCTCCTGCGCCTCGTCGACGAACTCCGAGCCGACCCGGAAGCCCTCGAAGGCCTCCGCGAAGAACTCACCCCGCTCTACGACCACCAGCGCACCCGCCGCTACCTCCGCCGCAACGCCCTCGATCACCTCGACCTCGACGCGCTCCTCGCCGAAGCCGAGCGCACCCTCATCAATGAACTCCACGACACGGAGGCGCGGTAGCGATGGAAGCGGTGAAAGGAGAGAAAGGCGCGGTCGATCTGGTGCTGGCGAGCACGACCCTGAACACAGCGATGAGCGCATCCCCATTCCCGTTCATCCTGAGCCTGTCGAAGGACGCGCCCGCGACCGAGCGGGTGCGCGGGAATTGGGATGCGCGCCCCGCTGAGCACACAGCGGTAGGCCACAAGTAATGCGCATCGAATCCCTGCACATCGATGGCTTCGGCCACTACACGGCACGAGAGTTCGGCCCCTTCGACCCGGGCCTCACAGTGGTCCGCGGCGACAACGAGGCCGGCAAGAGCACCCTCCTCGCCTTCATGCG
>JBJHDC010000155.1:0-6581 GCA_050486345.1 Dehalococcoidia bacterium
TCGTGGATCCCAGGTCGACGCTCCCCGCGAAGAGGGGGTACCGCATCCAGCGGAGTCTGGGGGTCCTGCGCCGGCCGCTGGAGGCGTAACGAGGGGACACTGATGCTGGGGCGCGTGGCGGAGAACCTCTACTGGCTGGGTCGTAACCTGGAGCGCGCAGAGACCATCGCGCGCATCGCGGACGTCGATACCCATTCGCAGGTTGAGCAGCACGATGGCGATGATCGCCCGCTGGCCTGGGATGCCCTGCTGGCGGCGCTGGGGGCCGAGGAGCAGTACGAAGAGGCGCTGGCGGACAATCCGACACTCACCGAGGCCGAGTTCCTCCTCTTCTCCCGCCACAACCCGAATGCCCTCAGCTCCATCGTCACGCATGCCCGCGCGCTGGCACGCGAGCTTCGGGAGCATATCTCGCGCGAAGTGTTCGAGGAGCTGAACCAGCTGTATCTCACAGCAGGGCGCGAACGTTCGCTCTCCGCCGGACTGCGCCGTCCGTTTCTGACCTCGGTGAAGCGAAGTGTTGCGGCGACCATCGGGCTCTTCGACAACACCGTGCTGCTGACCGAGGGGCGCGAGTGGTTTCGGTGCGGGCTCTTCATCGAGCGCGCGGACCTCACGAGCCGGATCCTGGATGCGAAGTACTTCGTGATTCTGCCGTCCGTGTCGGATGTGGGTGGCCCGGTCGACCGCTTCCAGTGGATGGAAGTCCTCCGCTCTGCGAGTGCGCTGGAGGCGTTCCGAAAGCGCTATCGGACGCCGATTTCCGGGCCTCGGGTGGCGGATCTCCTGATCTTCGATCGCGAGTTCCCGCGGAGCCTCACGTTCAGCCTGCAGGCGCTCCAGCGACACTTCGGTAATGCGACCGTTGCCACGCCGGCTGCGCAGCGTGTACACGTCCAGCGCGAACTCACGATGCTCGAACTGGACCTCGCAGCGATGGACACCGAGACGATCGTTCGTGAGGGTCTACACGAATTCATCGATGATTTTCAGGGCCGCCTCATTGCCATCGACCGCGCAATGACCGAGCATCTGTTCCGAGCTCTCCCCGAGATGGTCCGATAGATCGATCGACGGCGGTGCAGCTAGAGGGAACCCTATGCTGATTGGCGTGCGCTGGGAGACCACGTACCAGTACTCCGATCCTGTGCGACTGCTCCATACGGAGCTGCGGGTGCTGCCCGTGCACGGATTCGGCCAGCGACTGGTAAGTGGTTCGATTCACCTGGAGCCCGAGTCGCGTCCCTTTGCCCTCAACGATGCGTTCGGCAACCGCTATCACCACGTCGACTTTCTCCAGGAGGTGGACCGGCTGCACGTTGCCGTGGAGGCGGAAGTCGAGACCTCGGAGGAGATGCAGGAGGAGAAGCGCCTCTCTCCGCTCCTCCGTTACCTGTACGTGCAGCCGACTGAACGTTCACCGTTTGCCCCGCCGATCGCCGCCTTGAATGGCGAGGTGGGTGGTAGTTCCTCGCCGCGCGCACTGGGCGAGGAGTTGCTCGGGATGTTCAGCGAGCGGTTCGTCTTCGAGGTCGGGACGACCGATGTGGCCGCGACCGCCACGGACCTCCTCGAGATCGGCAGTGGCGTCTGCCAGGATTTCTCGCACCTCATGCTCAGCATTCTGCGCCAGCGCGACATCCCCGCTCGCTACGTGAGCGGTTACCTTGCTCCGCGGGCAGGCGAGGAGCTCGCCGAGGCGAGCCACGCCTGGGTTCAGCTCCACGACGGGGAGGGCTGGTGGGGCTTCGACCCGGCAAACGCCTGTCTGCAAGACGATCGCTATGTGGTGACCGCCGTGGGGCGCGACTACGATGATGTGCCCCCGCTCCGTGGGACGTACCATGGGGTGGCCTCCGAAGAATGGAGCACGTCGATTCGACTCCGCTCCACCGAGGACGAGCCGGCTCGGTAGAGCGACCCATTCACGCAAACGCGGGGGATGAAGGCCGGAGCCACATGACGTACTGCGTAGGAATGAAGTGTCGCGATGGCCTGCTGGCGATGGCTGACACTCGCATCACCAGCGGGACCGAAGTGTCACGCGCGAAGAAGATCTCCATCCTCCAGTACTCGAATCATTCGATGTTTATGCTCACCAGCGGGCTCCGCTCGATTCGTGACAAGGCGCTGACGTACTTCGAGGAGCGTCTCCAGGCCCCGGGCCAGCAGATGACCAAGGTGTACGAGGCGGCCAACGCGCTCTCAGCGGAGATCCGTCGGGTGCGCCACGAGGATGCCTCCTACCTTGCAGAGAGCGGACTGAGTTTCGATCTTCACTGCATCTTCGGCGGTCAGCTGGAGCAGGATGACGAGCACCACCTCTATCTCATCTACCCGGAGGGCAACTGGGTGGAGGTTCGGCAGGGGACGCCGTACGTGATCATCGGCGAGTCGCGTTACGGGAAGCCGATCCTTGATCGCGTCTGGCGCTACAACCAGGGCCTGGACTCCGCACTGCGCGCGAGCCTGCTCTCCTTCGACGCTACTCGCACCAGCGCGTCCGATGTCGACTTCCCGCTCGACACCGTGATCTACCGCCCGGACACCTTCGAGATGCGCGAACAGCGATTCAGCGCCGCGGATCTCGAGCCGCTCCGGGAGTACTGGCAAGGGGCGATGTGGGAGGCTGTGGAGGGCGCCGGCCCGCTGGTCGCTCCACTGTATTCCCGCCTGGAAGCCGCGCCAGCGGCGCACACGCACTTCTATGAGAACGGCTCTGTAGGCGGGTAGCACCGGCACTCAGGTCCCCGGATGCAGCAGGCTCGCCCATCCCCAGCGGCGTCGCGAGGGATACAGCCGCTCCCAGCTGGCGCCAGATGCATCGCGGACAACTTCCGGAAACATCGACTGCGTACGCTCACCTGCGAAGAGGGCCGCAGGGAGGCGTGACGATGGCGCGAGCGTTCCGGGTAGGAGTCGGTGGCCCGGTCGGTTCCGGGAAGTCCGCGCTGGTGGAACGGCTCGTGCCCTACTTGCTCGACGCCGGGCTCTCGCCGGCCATCATCGCAAACGATGTGTTCACCACGGAGGACGAGCGCATCCTGCGTCGTGGCCTTGCAGGCGTACTCGAGGAAGACCGCATCATCGGCGTTGAGACGGGCTCCTGCCCGCACACCGCGGTGCGCGAGGATCCCACGCTGAACCTGATGGCGATCGAGGACCTCGAGCGTTCCTTTCCGGAGACAGACGTCATCCTGGTGGAGAGCGGTGGTGACAACCTCACGCTGACCTTCAGCCCGCTCCTTGCCGATGTCAGCATCTATGTGATGGACGTGTCCGGCGGCGAGAAGATGCCACGCAAGCAAGGTCCGGGCATGTTGTTCGCCGACCTGTTGGTGATCAACAAGGCGGACCTCGCGCCACACGTGGGTGCGAGCCTGAGCGTGATGGATCGAGACGCCCGAGCGTTGCGTCGCGGTCCCGTCGTCTTCACGAACTGCCGCACAGGGGATGGTCTCAGCACGGTTGCGGCGTGGCTGGTTGCAGCGGTTCGAGCCCACCATGGCGATGCGCCCGGATCCTCGGCGGCAACGTGGGACGCTACGCCTGTGCCGATGCCGGCCGCGGAGATGCTCTGGCGTGCCGACGGTCGGCCCGACTGGGGCGCGATGTGGCAGGACTTCTGCGGCCTCGCGTTCTTTGGCGGTCCACCGCACCGCGGCGAGGAGGACGCACTGCGTGGTGCTGTAAGCGCCGAGGGATTGTCGGAGATGGAAGACGCGCCGTTTCCCGGGTTCGATCCCATCGACGAGATCATGCGTGGAATCAACGAGACGACAGGCCTCGCAACCGAGGTGCGCCCGGGAGGCGTGGCGGTGCGCTGCGCTTCCACGCGCATGGCAGCGTGGATGGCCGCGACAATGATCCTCGAGCACGTCGATGCACGGGCTGAGGGCGACTGCCTGATGGTGCCGGCGGAGCCGTGGTTCGGCCTCACCTCAGAGGTGAAGAGTGTGATCACCGTGGTGGCGAAGACGCGTCACTACTGGCAACTGGTCGACCGCGCCGCGTAGGGCCGTGGTACGATCGGGTCATCTTCGGAGGTGTGAGATGCGGAAGCTCGTCGCACTTGTTGCTGGTTCCGTGGCGCTGGTCGTAGCGGTGGCTGCGGCGGGGCAATCGCCCGTGGCAGACGACGGCGATGCACTGTCGGTCGCGGCGCTCAATCAGCCCGTCGGTGAGACCTCACAGTTCCTGCCGTGCCTCTGCCCCATCTGCATTCAGATGCGGGACAACTCGGACGGTGCGTCCTTTGAGACGACCGTGCCCGCACACGTCGCTGGCGTGGGCTTCGCGTAGACGACCTAGCGGCCCGTACCTGAGTGCGGTTGAGTAGACGCCGTATCAACAGGTTTGCACTCCTGACCTGAGACCTTGTATCGTTGACGCATGAACGAGCACATTCCTCGCGCCCGCCACCGGCGGGTCTGGCTTCAGTCGCCACGGTTATGGGTCATCGGATTGGTGATGCTCTCCGCGCTGCTGTTTGTGGTGGCGTGCGGGGCGAACGGTGAGAGTTCTTCACCCAACGGCGCTGGCACAGCCGAGCCGACGCCAGCTGAGGGCACCGCGACACCCAACAGTTCAGCACCAGAAGGCTCGACGAGCTTCGACCCGGCCGATCGCCTGTTGGTTGCTGCCTCCTTCGCCATCCTCGCGGACATCGCTGCGAATGTGGGGGGCGAGCGGATCGAGGTGTGGTCGGTCACGCCGCCCACCGCGGATCCCCACACGTACGAGGCGTCCCCGCGCGACCTCGCTCGGCTGAGCGACGCCGACTACCTGCTTATGGTGGGCGGACGCTTCGAGGCGTTTGCAGAGCGCACGGCGTGGCGTCGCGCGGCTCGTGATGCTGATCTGCCGACGTTCGTGGTGACGGACACCATCGATGTCATCGTGCGAGACGTGGTCATCGATCACGGCGATCACACGCACGATTTTACCGGGGGTGATCCGCACTTCTGGCTGGATCCACAGCGAGTGCTGGAGTTACTACCGGAACTCGCTGCCGTGTTCTCTGAGCTCGACCCCGAGGGGACCGCGTACTTCGAGGAGAACGCGCGCCGGTATGCGGAAGCGGTGCGGGAAGCAGACGCGGAGCTGGAAGCGGCCATTGCGTCGATTCCGCCGGAGCGACGCGTGCTGGTCGTGTACCACGATGCTTACGGCTACCTTGAAGAGCGATTCGACTTCCAGGTGCTCGGATCGATTCTCCCCACCACGGGCGGGGGTGAGGCATCTGCCGGCAATCTCGCGGATATCCACCGCCAGATTGAAGCGCACGGGGTACAGGCGGTCTTCCGGGAGCCGCAGTTCCAGTCCAGCATCCTCGATGGGTTGGCACGCGACCATGGCATCGCGGTGGGAATCCTGATGACAGACGCCTTCAGTGACGATGCCGAGACCTACGTTGACCTCATTCGCTTCAATGCCGCGACTCTGGCGCAGCACCTGGGCTAACGTCTGTGTCCGCCACCGCGCATGGTGAGACGTAGACTCATCTGACTTGCAACTGAGACCAAGGGTCATTTATAAGAGGATGGAATCAGGCTACCGGGTGGTTGCGGTTGCGCCCGCCTGGCATGCGGCAGAGGAGTAACGAGAGCATGAAGCGACGGTTGTTGGCAGCAGTTTCGGTGGTCGCCCTCGTAGGCGCGGCACCGGCTGGGTTTGCGATGGCGAACGGCGATGAAGCCCTTGACGCAATCGACCACGTGGTCCACGAGTGGGACGACGGTGACATTACGGCTGAGGTGGCGATGGAGGAGATCGATCACATCATCCATGACCTGTCGGCTGCGGAGCGGACCGGCGTACTCGCGGAAATCGATGACATCGTGCACGCGTGGGAGGATGGCGACATGACGGCTGAGGCCGCCATGGAGGCGATCGACGACCTGGTGCATGCAGCCGGTCACGATGATCATGACGACGAGCACGCTGACGATGAGCACGCCGACGACGAGGCTGCTGGTCCGGCTAAGGTCGGCAGCGCGGGTCTCGTGGGCGCGGGCTCACAGACCAACCTGCTGCTGGTCCTCGGTGGCGCCGGCCTGATGGTTGCGCTCCTGGGCGCCGGGCGCGTGGCCACGACCCGCAACCGGTAGGAAGACCCAGCGCGGAGGTTGAGCGGGGTGATGGCGTCCCGCTCAGGTGCTGAACCGCGTTAGGAAGGAGCCCGGCTCATCTGAGCCGGGCTCCTTTGTGTGTTGTCTGAATCAAGCGGTGGTGCGGCTACCCGACGGATCCCATCACCGTCATCCCGTCCACGCGGCGTGGCTCCAGGAACTGGCCCACGGTGCGGTTCACCAGGTCGCGACGGTACATTGCATGCTTCATGCTGCGGACCTCGTGTTCGATCTCGAAGAGCTTCTCGCCGCTGTCCGGGTCCACGATGTCTACGAAGCGGAACTGGTGGTTGCGCGGCTCCTCGGTGATCAGCCCACGCTCCGCCAGCCACTGGTAGGGCTGAGAGAAGTTCGCGAGGTAGACCGCGATGTGGTGGCCGTCGTACGGCGGTACGTCTGCCGTCTCGCGGAAGACGAGGCGCTGGTCTTGCCCTACCGGCACCACCGCCG
>JBJHDC010000156.1:0-6480 GCA_050486345.1 Dehalococcoidia bacterium
AAGCGGTACGCGAGCTGGGTTCAGAACGTCGTGAGACAGTTCGGTCTCTATCCGCTGTGGGCGCAAGTGGCTTGAGGAGATCTGCCCCTAGTACGAGAGGACCGGGGTGGACGGACCTCTGGTGTGCCGGTTGTTCCGCCAGGAGCACCGCCGGGTAGCCACGTCCGGAACGGATAACCGCTGAAAGCATCTAAGCGGGAAGCCGTCTCCAAGATGAGGCCACTCACCGGGTTAACCGGGTAAGACCGCGGGAAGACTACCCGTTTGATAGGCCAGAGGTGTAAGCGTGGCAACACGTTCAGCTGACTGGTACTAATGGTCGAGGGCTTGACCCTCCATCAAGCACGCGTCGTGATCCGTTCACGACTCGCTCGGTTCCACTCCTCTGGGAGTACGCAGATGTTGGATAGTGTCCGACACGTGGTATTCGGTTGGTGATGTCACGCGTGCGTGGCACACCGCGGACGCGGGATGGAGCAGCGGTAGCTCGTCGGGCTCATAACCCGAAGGTCGGGGGTTCGAATCCCTCTCCCGCTACCAGACGATGAACCAGGGTCACCCGCGAGGGTGGCCCTGTTCTATTGTTCTCTCTGCGGCTTCTTCTTGTCCCGGAACGCGGCTTACCCTGAGGTCGTTGCGGTAATTTTCTCCCCATCTTGCTCTCCGGCGCTTGCGCTCAGGGTGCAGGACGGGAGATACTGACGTTCCTGGTGGTTAGAGCACGGCGGACCCACCCGTACCCATTCCGAACACGGAAGTGAAACGTCGTAGCGCTGACGATACTCCCCGGGTGACCGGGTGTGGAAAATAGGCCACCGCCAGGACGATGCAGGCCATCCCGTTACCCGGGATGGCCTGCTGCTCGCTCAGCACCATTTTGCCCGAGGCTTTTCGCTGGAGGCGGTTGAGCAGGCGTTGGGGCGTGTTATCATGCGCCCCGCCCGCTGTGCATGGGTGGAAACCCTGAATTGCAGGCGGAGCACAAATCCTACCGGAGGCAGAGCAGACGTTGACGAATCAGACTACCCCCCCGATGACCGATGAGTTCGAGGACATGGCAGCGCTACTGGATAGCGTGGATGTGGCGGAACCTCGACAGCTGAAGCGGGGGGAGGTTGTCGAAGGCACGGTCATGAGCATTGAGCGTGACGGCGTGCTGGTAGACATTGGCTTCAAGTCCGAAGGCGTGGTCCCCACGCAGGAGATGCACTCGCTGGGTGCTGATCCGCTTACGAAGCTGGCGCCGGGCGAGCAGGTGCTCGTCTACGTTCTTCAGCCGGAGACGGCGGAAGGCCAGGTGGCGCTCTCGATCGACCGCGCACGTGGCGAGCAGGGCTGGCGCGTGCTGCAGGAGCGCTTTGAAAGCGGCGACATCTTTGAGGCGGAGATCACCGGCTACAACAAGGGCGGCCTGCTGGCGAATGTGGAGGGCGTGAACGCGTTCATCCCCATGTCGCAGGTGGTGGGCGCCAAGCCGGGTACGGATGGGACGAACCCGCTCTCGGCACAGGTCGGCCGAGAGCTGCGCCTGAAGGTGATCGAGATCAACCGACGCCGCAACCGCGTGATCCTGTCCGAGCGCGCCGCGCTGCAGGAATGGCGCGCGGAGCAGAAGGACCGCCTCCTGGACGAACTGTCCGAGGGCGAGGTCCGCGAGGGCACGATCACGTCGATCCGCAACTTCGGTGTGTTCGTGGACCTCGGCGGCGCCGACGGTCTGGTTCACCTGTCGGAGCTCTCCTGGGATCGCAACGCTCAGCCGGAGGACCTGTTCAAGGTGGGCGACACCGTGAACGTCTTCGTGATGCGTATCGATCAGGAGACGAAGAAGATCGCGCTCTCCATCCGGCGTGCACAGCCGGAGCAGTGGGAAGAGCTCATCACTCGCTACGAAGTGGGTGATGTCATTCCTGGTGTGATCACGAAGCTGGTCGCCTTTGGCGCCTTCGCACGATTGCCTGGCCCGGTGGAGGGTTTGGTACACGTATCGGAGCTTGTCGACCGGCGCATCGGCCACCCGGAGGAGGTTGTCTCCGAGGGTGACGTAGTGCCGCTGAAGATCGTGCGTATCGAGCACGACCGTCACCGCCTGGGTCTCTCGCTCCGCGATGCGCGGAATGAGGCGATGATCCGCGGCTGGCTGTTCGACTCGGATGGGCGCGTGATGTCGATGCCGGAGGATGCGGCGACGGCCTTCCCGAACGAGGCACAGGCTGCCGAGGCCCGCTACGGCGAGCGTCGTGAGCAGGCCGCGCAGGAGGCAGACCGGCCGGCGCAGCAGGCTGCACCAGCCCGCGACTCCGGTCGTGGCGGTGCGGAGCAGGACGACCGCGGCGCGGGGGCTCGTGAGCACCGCGACGAAGGCCCGGTCCTGACGGCCATGCAGGCTGCCATGCAGCAGGCGCAGGCCGAGCTGGCGCAGCAGGAAACTCCGACAGATGAGGCTCCTGCTGCTGAGGCTCCCGCGGAGGTGGCAGAGGACACTCCGGTTGCCGAGGCCCCGGAGGTCGAGGCACCTGCCGAGGAAGCGCCGGCGGCGGAGGACGACTCCGCGAGTTCGGATTCTGTCTCAGACGAGTCGGTTTCTAGCGACTCGAGTGCTTCTTCAGATGACGAGGACGAGAACAAGGCGGAGGCTTAGCGCTCCCGCCGAATGAGCATACCCTCGGCGGTAACGCCGTTGAGCGCGCGCCACTTGATATAATCGAGTGGCGCGTTGCGTTCTCCCCAGCACGTTCAGTACCGTTCATCGCAGGCGGACCCGGAATCACCGGGCACGTCGGGTGAGGGTGTGGTGTGTCGGCGGGGGCAACGCTCGAGGACCACGGTGGCGGATGCGGAGATTGCATCGGGCCTCTGTGGTACCTTGAATACAGGGTAACTACACGGACGGAGCCGCCCTATGGCCGACCGATTCGACAAATTCACGGAGCGAGCACGACGTGTGCTCACGCTCGCACAGGAAGAAGCGCAACGCTTCAACCACAACTACATCGGGACGGAGCACCTGCTGCTCGGCCTCGTCCGCGAGGGCGATGGTGTAGCGGCGAAGGTGCTTGCCAACCTGGGTGTGGAGCTCAACAAGGTACGCTCGGCCGTCGAGTTCATCATCGGACGCGGCGACCGCGCCTCGTCGGGTGAAATTGGCCTCACGCCTCGCGCCAAGAAGGTGATTGAGCTGGCTGTCGATGAGGCGCGCCGGCTGAACCACTCGTACATCGGGACAGAGCACCTGCTGCTCGGCCTCGTCCGCGAGGGCGAAGGTATTGCGGCGGGCGTGCTGGAGAGCCTGGGTGTGAATCTGGAGCGGGTGCGCGGGGAGACCACGCGGATCCTGGCCCAGTCGCAGCCGCAGGGTCAGTCCGGCGGCGGTTCCGGTGCAGCGGCCGCGGGACAGCGCTCGGTGCGCACGCCTACGCTGGACCAGCTTGGCGTTGACCTCACCGCGATGGCGCGGGCCGGACAGCTCGACCCGATTGTGGGGCGCGACAACGAGATTGAGCGCGTCATCCAGATCCTCTCCCGGCGCACGAAGAACAACCCGGTGCTCATCGGTGAGCCCGGCGTCGGCAAGACGGCGATCGCGGAGGGCCTCGCGCACCGCATCATCGCCGGCGACGTGCCGGACACGCTGCTCGGCAAGCGGATGCTCACGCTGGACATCGGTCTGCTGGTCGCAGGCACGAAGTACCGCGGTGAGTTCGAGGAGCGGCTGAAGAAGGTGATCGAGGAGATCAAGTCCTCGGCGAACTGCGTGCTGTTCATCGACGAGCTGCACATGCTGGTGGGCGCGGGCGCGGCAGAAGGCGCCGTGGATGCGGCCAACATCCTGAAGCCGGCGCTGGCCCGTGGTGAAATCCAGGCGATTGGTGCGACGACGCTGGACGAGTACCGCAAGCACATCGAGCGCGATGCGGCGCTGGAGCGGCGCTTCCAGCCGGTGCGCGTGGATGAGCCGACGATCGAGGACACGATCTCGATCCTCAGCGGTGTGCGCAGCGCGTACGAGGAGCACCACAAGCTAAAGATCTCGGACGAGGCGATTCGCGCGGCGGCGGAGCTGTCAGCGCGCTACGTCTCCGACCGCTTCCTGCCTGATAAGGCCATCGACCTGATCGACGAGGCCTCGGCACGCGTGCGCATCCGGCGGCACTCAACGCCGCCATCCGTGCGTGAGATCCAGGGTGGCCTGGAGGCAGTACGCCGCGAGAAGGACCAGGCCATCGCCAACCAGCAGTACGAGTACGCTGCGGAGCTCCGCGAGCGTGAGGTTCGGCTGCAGGCCCAGCTCGAGGAGCTGGAGGCGGAGGTCGAGGAGCAGCGCGGTACTGATCAGCCGATCGTGGCTGAGGACGACATCCGCGATGTGATCTCGCAGTGGACCGGCGTTCCGCTGTCGCGTATCGCGGCGGAGGAGTCGAAGCGGCTGCTGGAGATGGAAGCGTTCCTGCACGATCGTGTGATCGGACAGGAAGAGGCGGTCGTGGCCGTCTCGCGCGCGGTGCGCCGAGCCAGTGCCGGGCTGAAGGATCCGAAGCGCCCCATCGGCGTGTTCATGTTCCTCGGTCCCACGGGCGTCGGTAAGACCTACATGGCGGAGATGCTGGGCGAGTTCATGTTCGGTTCGCGCGACAACATCGTGCGCATCGACATGTCCGAGTTCATGGAGAAGCACACCGTCTCGCGGCTGGTCGGTTCGCCTCCGGGGTACGTGGGCTACGACGACGGCGGTCAGCTGACCGACCTGGTGCGCCGCAAGTCCTACTGCCTGATCCTGCTCGATGAGATCGAGAAGGCTCACCCGGACGTGTTCAACATGCTGCTGCAAATCTTCGACGATGGGCACCTGTCCGACGCGAAGGGCCGCAAGGTGGACTTCCGCAACACCATCATCATCATGACCTCCAACGTGGGGTCCGACCTCATCCGCAAGGATGCACGTGTCGGATTCTCCACGTCGCAGGACGAGGTGAAGAACGCGGAAGACCAGTACAAGCGCATGAAGCAGCGTGTCGAGGAGGAGATGAAGCGGGTCTTCCGGCCTGAATTCATCAACCGCATCGACCAGTCCGTGGTCTTCCGGGCGCTGCAGCAGGCAGACATCCGCAAGATCGTCAACCTGGAGTTGGACGACCTGCGCCACAACCTCCACGACAAGGAGATGGAGCTGGCCGTCTCTGACGCCCTGCTCGACCACCTTGGTACGGAGGGTTTCGACGCCGTCTTTGGTGCGCGGCCGCTGCGCCGCGTGATTCAGAACCTGATCGAGGACCGACTCTCCGACCAGGTGCTGGAAGGCGTCTTCGAGGAAGGCGACACGGTGTCGGTCGACTTCGTGGACGGCGAAGTGGTCTTCGAGCGGATCGCGCGGCAGGAGAGCGATGCTCCTGCTGCCGAGGAGGAGGAGCCGGCGCTCACGCCGTAGCCTCGCAAGAGTCGCAATCACACGAACGGCCGCCCAGATGGGCGGCCGTTCTGCGTTGTCCGGTCGGCACCCGGCTGCCCACGGCGAGGTGTGGGGCGACGCGCGTTACCTCGACGCCAGCGCCCGCCAGGCCTCGTGGCTCTTCGGCGGGCGATGGGCGGCGATGGATTGGAGGATGCCTGCCGCGATGAACATCGCGAGGAGCGCGGAGCCGCCCTGTGAGATGAACGGTAGCGGAATGCCGGTGGTGGGGAAGACGCGCAGGTTGACGGCAATGTGCATGGCTGCCTGCGAGACGATCACGGTGGTGAGGCCGACGGCGAGCAGCCTGCCGAGGCGATCCGGGGCGTTAGTGGCGACCTCGTAGCCGCGCCAGGCGATGACCACGTACAGGAGCAGGACGAGGCCGGCGCCGGCGAGGCCGGCCTGCTCACCGAGCTGCGCGTAGGCGAAGTCTGATCCGCGGGTGCTGACGCCATCGAGGGCGGACGGCCCGCCATCGAACCCGCGTCCGGTGAGGCCGCCTGCGCCGAACGCGATCTCCACCTGACGCATCTGGAAGCCGCTCCCCAGTGGGTCGCGCTCGTGGTCGATGAACACGGCCAATCGTTCACGCTGGTAGTCGGAGACACCGACCGCGAAGACGATGGGGAAGAGCGCGAGCCCGAACAGCATCAGCCCCCCCAGCACGCGGCCGGACACTCCCCACGCGGCGAGGATGACCACCCATGCGGTGATCAGGACCAGGGTGGTGCCCAGGTCAGGCTCGATCACGATCAGCCCTGCGGGAACCATCGTGAGGACGAGCGTGACGAGGATGGCCTGCAGATTCGGCTCGCGGCTGGCCGCGTATGCGGTCATCGCGAGCACGGTGGCGACCTTCGCGAACTCTGAGGGCTGCAGTGTCGTGAAGCCGAGGTCGATCCACCGACGTGCACCGAACTGATCAGCGCCGAGCGCCAGGACGACGACGAGCAACGCGAGAGAGATGGCGTACCAGACGAGCGCCCAGCGGGCGAGGACCTCGTAGTGTAGTCGCGCCAGCCCCAGCATGA
>JBJHDC010000157.1:0-6470 GCA_050486345.1 Dehalococcoidia bacterium
CCCCCCCCCCCCCCCCCCCCCACCCCCCCACCCCCCCCCCCCCCGCCGCCCCCCCCCCCCCCCCCCCCCCCCGCGCCCGCGCCCCCCCCCGACCTCGATCGTGCGGGGAGGCCTGGCAGCACCGAGGAGAGGGCGCAAGGCTGTTATCGAGAGTGCTCGCTACGCTCGCCGGGCGCCCCGTGCCACCATCGGGCGGATCGTTTACACCTCGTTCACAGGTAGTTCTTCCTCGCACCGGGGGTGCGCGGTACCCTGCTAGGACGCAGTGATCCTGCGATACAGGAACCAACGAGACGTCAGGTGCGTCAGAGGGTGGCAGGGCGTTGAGCGGCCACGCTGGACGTGTGGCAGGGGCTCCGCCTCGACCTCGGTCGTGAGGTCTGGACGCTGGGGGTACGGATGCAGCAGTGGTGGTCATCGCTCAACATGGGAGCGCGGCTGGCGGTCGTGACGGGGAGCGGGCTGGGCGTCGCGGCCATTGCGGCGGTGGCGATCCTGGTCATGGGCGGCACGGAGGCCGCGAGTCCGCCGCCGGTGACCGTGGCCACGAGCGTGCCGACCTCGACGGCCACGGTGGAGGCGACACGTCCTCCATTGCAGCACCCAACAGACGTGCCGCGCGCGACGCCCACGGCGACCGATCGTGAGCCGGTGGGGCAGGTGGCGCAGAGCCTCCAGCGCCTTATCGCGGACTACGGCTACCCGGACGCGGCTGACTTCGGCATGCTGCGCATCCCCGTGCTGGGCATGGACGCGCGTGTCTCCACGAAGTACGTGGACCCCGGCGCAGCGATGCCGGACCCGGTGGGCCCGGCGCACGTGGTCTGGTATGACATGGAGGCGTATCGCGGCATGGGCGGCGAGCCCGGGAGCGGCGGCAACTCCATCTTCAGCGCACACGTGGATTACAACGCCTTCGTGGGCTACGCCGGCGTGCAGTACCGCGGCGAGGGCATCTTCTACAACCTCGGTAAGTTGCGCTACGGCGACCTGATTGAGGTGGAGCACGAGGGCGAGACGCACCGCTACCGCGTGCTGTGGGTGCGGAACTACTCGGCGGACCCGAGTGTGACCGACTGGGGTGAGATCTGGCGCGGCACGCCGGGGCTGGATGAGATCACCCTCTACACCTGCGGCGGCGACTTTGACTGGAACACCCGCGAGTACGATGACCGCGTGGTGGTGCGGGCGGTGCGGTTCTAGGACCTCACCCCCGGCCCCTCTCATCCTTCGATCCTTCGAGGAGAGGAGAGGGGAGGCAGAGCGCGAGAGCGTGTCGGAGTCTGATACCCGATCGTCCTGACCCTGTCGAAGGACGTCCCGACGGCGCTACGCGAACCTCGAACACCCCGAACGAGAACGACCACGTACGCTGTCCCCGCGTTCGCACGCCCCTGGCGTGCCGCGCCTGCTCGCCTCGGTGGGGGACTCACGCCCCGGCGGTGCCCTCGCGCTGCTCGGCGAGGAGCGCCAGGTGGGCGGCGCGGGCCTGGTCGCCGGCGTGGTAGGAGGAGCGCACGAGGGGGCCCGCCTCCACGTGGCGGAAGCCGAGACCGAGCGCCATCTCCTGCAGCCGCGCGAACTCGTCCGGGTGCCAGTAGCGGTCCACCGGCATGTGCTTCGCGGAGGGGCGCAGGTACTGGCCCACTGTGAGCAGATCCACGCGCGCCTCGCGCAGGTCGGTGAACACCTGCTCGAGCTCCTCGAACGTCTCGCCGAGGCCGACCATCAGCCCGGTCTTGGTGGGCATGGTGGGGTCGAGGCTCTTCACGTGGCGGAGCAGGTCGAGCGTGTCGGGGTACTCGTGCTTCGGGCGCACGCGAGGGTAGAGGCGCGGGACGGTCTCGGTGTTGTAGTTGAGCACGGCGGGCTTTGCCTCGACGACGGTCGCGAGGGCGTCGCGGTTGCCATCGAAGTCCGTGATCAGCACCTCCACGTCGCACTGGGGGCGGCGGTGGCGGATGGCGCGGATGCAGGCGGCGAAGATGCCCGCGCCGCCATCGGGCACGTCGTCCCGGTTCACGGCGGTGATCACGGCGAAATCGAGGCCGAGCAGGTCTACCGTCTCCGCGAGCCGGTACGGCTCCAGCGGGTCGATGGCGCTCGGGCGGCCGGAGTTGATGGCGCAGAAGGAGCAGGAGCGGGTGCATGTGTCGCCCAGGATCATGAACGTGGCGGTGCCCGCGTTGAAGCACTCGCCGATGTTCGGGCAGTGCGCCTCCTCGCAGACCGTGTGCAGGCGGTGCTCCCGCAGCAGGCCCGCGATGTGCTGGTAGCGCTCGCCGCCGGGGAAGCGCGCCTTGAACCACGGCGGCTTGCGCTCGCGACGGTACTCGCGGCCGGAGGGGGTGGTGTGTGTGGTCATCGGACGGCCTCCTGAACCCTCACCCCCAGGTCCTCTCCCGCTTCGCGGGTGAGGGGAGAGGGATCAGCTGTGGTGAGGACGGCATCGAAGTGGTGCGCGAAGGCGGCCTGAAATGCCTCGATGACTGCGTGCATGTTGACGGGGCCGCCGCGCTGGAGCGCCATCGAGGTCACGCCAGCGCCGGCGATGCCGCACGGGATGATCGCCTCGTACCAGTGCAGCTCCGGCGCGGCGTTGAGGGCGATGCCGTGGCTGCTGACGCCACCATGGATGCGCACGCCGATGGCGGCGATCTTCGCGTCGTGTATCCAAACACCCGGCCGCCCGGGCATCGTGCCCGCCTCGATCTCGAAGGCGGCGAGCGTGTCGATGAGGGTGCGTTCCAGGCGGCGCACGTAGTCCACAGCGCGGATACCGCGCGCGCGCAGGTCGAGGATCGGGTAGGCGACGAGCTGGCCGGGGCCGTGCCACGTGATGTCGCCGCCGCGGTCGGTATCGACGAGGGGCGCGGGCAGCGCCTCCAGCGGTACGCGCACGGTGGCGCGCCCGCCTCGTGCGCCCATGGTGTAGACCGGCGCATGCTCGATGAGCGCGAGCGCCTCCGGGCCGTCGGCGCGGCGGAGCGCCTCGGCTGTGGTGTGCTGCCAGGCGAGGGCGCGGTGGTAGTCGACACCGGTGGCGCGGAGCGTGTGCACGGAGGTCATGCGTTCCGTCTGCATGTTCCCAGTCTAGCGTCGTGCGTGGCGCGCGTGTCTCGGGCACGACTGAGGCGATTTCGGATTCTGCACCGACCACGTGCGTGAAACGTAACTGAACGGTTACCCGAGTGGGACGCGCATCGGGTATGTTGTGATTTGTCGCTCGGATAGCGGCACACTCGGTGACCGGACGTCGGTTGCGAGGGGTGCCCGAAGCTGGTGCGAGGATGGTGATCGATGACTGTGGAGCGATCTCGGCAGGAGCAATCGCAGAACGGGCGCAACGCGGATGCCTCGGACGCGCCGGACTGGGTCGATACGCGTGAATGGACGGAAGCGCTCCGCGATGTGACGCGGTCGCGCGGCGCCGATCGTGCGAGCCGGCTACTGCAGGCGCTGCAGATCGATGCGCAACGGACGGGAGTGCCGCTCCCGGTCACCTCGCGCACGCCGTATGTGAACACGATCCCGGTGGAGCACCAGGCGCAGTCGCCGGGCGACCCGGCGCTGGAGCGGCGCATCAAGAGCATCGTGCGCTGGAACGCCATGGCCATGGTGACGGAGGCGAACAGCAAGTCCTCCGGCATCGGCGGCCACATCTCCACGTACGCCTCGGCGGCGACGCTGTACGAGGTCGGCTTCAATCACTTCTTCCGCGGCTACGACCACAAGGACGGGCCGGACCTGATCTACTTCCAGGGACACGCCTCGCCGGGCATCTATGCGCGGGCGTACCTCGAGGGGCGCCTGCCCCCGCAACAGCTGCACAACTTCCGGCGGGAGTTCGCGCCGGAGGGCGGGCTGCCGTCGTATCCGCACCCGTGGCTGATGCCGGACTTCTGGCAGTTCCCCACGGTGTCGATGGGCCTCGGGCCGATCATGGCTATCTACCAGGCGCGCTTCCTGCGCTACCTGGAGGACCGCGGGCTGAAGCCGAAGAACGATCAGAAGGTGTGGTGCTTCCTCGGCGACGGTGAGACGGATGAGCCGGAGGCGCTGGGCGCGATCTCGCTGGCGTCTCGGGAGCACCTGGACAACCTGATCTTCGTGATCAACTGCAACCTCCAGCGGTTGGATGGCCCGGTGCGTGGCAACGGGCAGATCATCCAGGAGCTGGAAGCAGTGTTCCGCGGAGTGGGCTGGAACGTGCTCAAGGTGATCTGGGGGAGCGATTGGGATCCCCTGCTCGCGCAGGATCACGACGGCCGCCTCGTGCAGCGCATGGGTGAGGTCGTGGACGGCGAGTACCAGAAGTACACCGTCGCCGGCGGTGCCTACATCCGCGAGAACTTCTGGGGGGTCGATGAGCGCCTGAAGCGCATGGTGTCGCACCTGAGTGACGACAAACTCTGGCGCATGCGTCTCGGGGGCCACGACCCGGAGAAGGTCTACGCTGCGTACCACGCCGCCACGACCCATCGAGGCGGCCCCACGGTCATCCTCGCCCGCACCATCAAGGGCTACGGCCTGGGCGAGGCCGGCGAGGGCCGCAACATCACGCACCAGCAGAAGCAGCTCAACGACGAGGAGCTGCTGGAGTTCCGCGACCGTTTCGACATTCCGCTGACGGATGAAGAGGTGCAGGGCGCGCCGCTTTACCGACCCGCCCATGACAGCGCGGAGATGCGCTACTTGCGCGACCGCCGGCGCGCACTCGGTGGACCGGTGCCTGAGCGACGGGTGACGAACACGCCCATCGAGATGCCACCGGAGAGTGTGTTCGAGGAGTTCCACGGTGGTTCCGGCGAACGCGCGGCCTCCACGACCATGGTGTTCGTGCGCATCCTCGCAGCGCTCATGCGGACGGAGAACATCGGTAAGCGCATCGTACCCATCATCCCGGACGAGGCGCGCACCTTCGGCATGGAAACCTACTTCCGCGAGTTCGGTATCTACGCGAGCCGTGGCCAGCACTACGAGCCGGTCGATTCCGAGAGCCTGCTCTACTACAAGGAGTCCCAGGAAGGCCAGGTACTGGAGGAAGGCATCAGCGAGGCTGGGTCGATGTCCTCGTTCATTGCCAGCGGTACCTCGCGGATGAGTGTGGGTGTGACCACCATCCCGTTCTTCATCTTCTACTCCATGTTCGGCTTCCAGCGCGTGGGCGATCTCGCGTGGGCAGCGGCGGACATGCGCACCCGCGGCTTCCTCGTTGGCGGCACGGCCGGGCGCACCACGCTCAACGGCGAGGGCCTGCAACACCAGGACGGGCACAGCCACGTGTTCTCCTCGGTCATCCCGAGTGTGCGCTCCTACGACCCGGCCTACGCGTTCGAGCTCGCCGTGCTGATCGAGGACGGCATCCGGCGCATGTATGTGGACGACGAGGAGTGCTTCTACTACCTCACGGTTGAGAACGAGAACTACGTGCAGCCGCCGATGCCCGAGGATGAGGGCGGCGGGTATGAGGGGGTGCGCGAGGGCATCGTTCGCGGCCTCTACCGCTTCTCTTCGGCGGGGCCGGAGGATGCGCCACACGTGAACCTGCTGGGCAGCGGCGCCATTCTGAACGAGGTGCGTCGCGCGCAGGAGGTGCTGGCGGATGAATACGGCGTCGCCTCGCACGTCTGGTCCGTGACCTCATGGAACGAGCTGCGGCGGGACGCGCTTCAGGTCGAGCGGTGGAATCTGCTGCACCCGGCGGAGGAGCCGCGCAAGCCGTTCATCGTGGAGCAGCTGGGCGATGACCCGAACCTGGTGGTGGCCTCCACGGACTACCTGAAGGCGCTCCCGGACGGCATCTCGAAGTGGGTGAATGCACCCGTCGTGACGCTGGGTACGGATGGGTTCGGCCGCAGCGCCACACGGGACGAGCTGCGTGACTTCTTCGAGGTGGACTACCGCCACGTAGTCTTCGCGACGCTCTCTGCGCTGGTGCGGCAGGAGCAGATCCCGCTGAGCGTGGCGCTCGATGCCGGTGCACGGCTGGGCATTGACCCGGAGCGGCCCGACCCCGCCACCGTATAGGGCGTGCGACTGAAGAACGATCCGGAACGAACCGGGAGAGAGTGCGATGGCTGACTTCACGCTGCCCAACCTGGGTGAGGATATCGATGAGGCGGATGTCCTCCGCGTGCTGGTCTCGGAGGGCGACACGATCGCTGTCGATGACCCCGTCCTGGAGATCGAGACCGAGAAGGCGACCCTGGACGTGCCCTCGTCCGTGGCGGGAACGATTACCCGCATTCACGTGGGATCAGGTGACGTGATCAAGGTGGGGCAGGTGCTGCTCTCCATCGATGCTGGTGGTTCCTCGGACTCGGCGGCAGCACCGCCAGCGGAGGAACCAGCGGAAGCTCCCGCCGCGCCGGAGCCGGTCGCTGAGCCGGAACCCACCGCGGCTGAAGCGCCCGCACCCGAAGAGCAAGATGAGGCTGAGGAGCCGGAGACGGAAGAAGCCTCCGTGG
>JBJHDC010000158.1:0-6429 GCA_050486345.1 Dehalococcoidia bacterium
CGGTGGAGGCGAGGCTGACGGATGTGGATCTGGATCATCGCGGGCCTGCTCCTGCTGCTCGTGCTCTGGGTGCTACTGACCTTCAACAGCCTGATTCGCAGGCGTAACCGGGTGGACGAGGCGTGGGCGCAGATCGATGTTGAGCTCACCCGACGCTATGAACTGGTTCCCTCCGTCACGGCCGCCGTCTCCGGCTACCTCGACCACGAGCGCGAACTGCTCCAGCGCGTCACCGAGGCCCGCGCCGCCGCCGTCGCTGCGGGGGCGGCCGGTACCGTGGAGGCTCGCGCGGAAGCCGACAGCATGCTCACGGGTGCGCTGCGGTCGCTCTTCATGGTGGCGGAGAACTACCCGACCCTGAAGGGCAGCGAGAACGTGCTCTCGCTTCAACAGGAGCTCGCCACCACAGAAGACCGCATCGCCTTCGCGCGCGGATACTACAACGCCGCGGTGGTGGAGTACGAGAGCGTGCGCCTGACGGTCCCGTCCAACCTCGTGGCCGCGTTGTTGCGGTTCCGGCACCGGCACCCGTTCGCCGCGGATATCACCTCGCGAGGGCCGGTGGAGGTAGACCTCACCGGCGCCAGTGCTCGCGCTACCCAGGCCACCTGAGCCCCATCATCCGAACCCGGCGTCGGTCGGGATCGCAGACGAACCCAGAGGACCAGAGGAGTCGTCCCATGACCTACCGGCCGCACCGCATGAAGTTCGGGGTCTTCCTCGCGCCGTTTCACCCGCTCAACGAGAACCCAACGCTCGCCATCGACCGCGACATCGATCTCCTCGTGCACCTCGACCGGCTCGGCTTCGATGAGGCCTGGATCGGTGAACACCACAGCGCCGGGTGGGAGATCATCGCGGACCCCGCGCTGATCATCGCCGCAGCTGCACCGCGCACCCGCAGCATCAGGCTAGGCACTGGCGTCACGAGCCTCCCGTATCACCACCCGCTCATCGTCGCCGACCGCATGGTGCAGCTCGATCACATGACGCGCGGCCGCGCGATGCTCGGCGTGGGGCCCGGTGCGCTCACCTCGGACGCCTACATGATGGGCATCGAGCCGTCCTCGCAGCGGCAGCGGATGGCCGAGGCGCTGGACGCGATCATGGCACTCTTCCGCTCGGACGAGCCGGTGACGATGGAAACGGACTGGTTCACGCTGCGCGATGCCCGCCTGCAGCTGGCTCACTACAGCGAACCGCACCTGCCGGTCGCAGTCGCGCACTCGTTCTCGCCCGCCGGCCCAACCGCCGCCGGTAAGTTCGGCATCGGCATGCTCTCTACGGCGTCCTCGCAGCCCCGGGGCATCGAGTTGCTGGCGGAGTCCTGGTCGTGGGCAGAGGAAGCCGCCCGCGAGTCGGGGCAGGCGCTCAGCCGCGATGACTGGCGCGTCGTCCTGCCGTTCCATCTCGCCGAGAGCCGCGAGCAGGCGATCGAGGAGGCCCGCGATGGGGCACTCTCGTGGAACGCAGACTACTTCGTCGGCACCCTCGGGCGACCGTCATCCGGACAGGACGACCTGGAATCGATGATGGCGCGGGGTGGAGCGATTGTCGGCACCCCGGACGATGCCATCGAGGCAATCGAGAACATTCTCGAGCAATCGGGCGGTTTCGGCGGTTTCCTTGGCCTGGCCCACGAGTGGGCCTCGCTGCGCGAGGAGACGTGGCGCTCCTACGAGCTCTGGGCGCGCCATGTCGCCCCGCACTTCCAGAACCAGCTCGGGCGCCCGAAGGAGTCACAGCAGTTTGTCGCTGGTCACGGGCGGGACATCTTCGGTCCGCCCGGCGAGGCGGTGAAGCGCGCCTTCGATGACGCCGGGATCGCCATCCCGGAAGGTCAGGAACACCGATTCCACCGCGGCACTCTGCCCTAGTCGCACCTGATCTACACATCTTGTGAGGTATCCCGATGCGTCACGAATGTCCAAATGGCTAACTGGCGCAGCCCTCACATTACAAAATTCAGAGGAACTGTAAGGAAGTCGCAATGTTTTTGGCCCGATCCCACCTTCCGAGGCGGGCTCGGGCGCGAGATACTGTCCGCAGTCGAGGCGATGTGCCGCCCTCACTGCCTCGATGAGACACACCTCCTGCTGTTCCAGCAGGAGGTGTTTGTCTTTCCGCCGTATCGCACGAGGTCGTACCACGCCTCACCCGGCGCGCTACCATCACCGGAGCACCGTACGGAACAGCAGCGCGACTGAGCAGAAGGGTAGCCCCATGCAGATCGGCGTGACCATCCCCAACAGCTGGGGTGTCGAGGACCCACGCGAGGTGCTGGACCTCGGGTCTCTCGCGGAGAAGCTCGGCTTCGACTCCGTCTGGGTGATGGACCACCTGTTCAACGTCGGCTTCGTACGAGACCGACTAGATGACCGGCCCTACTACCACCCACTGGGGATTCTCTCCGCGCTGTCGAGCATGACCGAGCGCATCACCCTCGGCACGTCGGTGATGGTGCTCCCGTACCACAACCCGGTGGAGCTCGCGAAGTACGTCGCCACGCTGGACCAGCTCTCGCGCGGCCGCGTGATCCTCGGTGTGGGTGCTGGTGCGCTGGCCGCGGAGTTCGAAGCGCTTGGCATCCCCATGAGCCAACGCCGCGTGCTCACTGACGAGAGCATCGAGATCATGCGGGAACTGTGGACGAACGAGGAAGCCTCGTTCGAGAGTGACCGCTGGAGCTTCTCCGGCGTGAAGTTCTCCCCGAAGCCGTTCCAGCCGTCAGGTGTGCCCATCTGGGTCGGCGGCTCCAGCCCCGGCGCACGCCGCCGCGCGGCGCAACTGGGAGACGGCTGGCACCCGAACCATGGCACGCCCGAGGAGTTCGCGGCCGGCTGCGAGACGGTTCGCGAGATGGCCGCCGAGCACGGTCGCGATCCGTCAGCGCTTACGATGACCCTGCGCCTGGACATCGGCCTCGCGAGCGGCCCGGCTCCGTCTCCCCGGGATCACCAGGCGGTACTCACCGTCGCCGAGCCCGCGCAGATGGCGGAGTCGCTGGCGGCCTATCGCGATGTGGGCGTAGAGCACATCGTGCTCGCCTTCAGCTCCGGCGACGTCCCCGCCCTGCGCGAGGCGATGCAGATCATCGCATCCGACGTCGCACCCCAGATTCGCTAGTTGGGTCAGTACAGCTCCGCAGCCTCCGCCTCGATCTCCCGCTGCTCCGCATCGCTCATCGGCGCGTAGGTCGCTGCAGTATGCACGTTCTCCTCGATCCTCGAGGAATACCGGGCACCGGGGATCGCGACGGAGACGCCCGGGTGGGAGAGCACGTAGCGCAGCAGATTGGCGGGGGTCAAGGGGCCGTCGTAGCCCTCGGCCACCCGCCCGCGCATCACGCTGGTGCGTCCGGATCCACCGAGGGGGCGCATCACGATCACGCCCACGTCGCGCTCGGCCGCCAGTTCGATGAGCGGCGCGGCCTCCGGGTGAAACGCGGAATACTCCAGCATCACCGTGTCGAACGCGTCGCTCAGAATCAGCGCGCGCGCCGTATCGAGATCGTGCGATGAGACCCCGATGTGCCCGATGAGCCCTCGATACTGCGCCACCCGCAGCCCGGCGAGTGCGCCGTCCTCATGCATCACCTCCGCCAGCGCCTCCGCCGTGGAGATATCGTGCAACTGGTAGAGGTCGATGCGCTCCACGCCCAGGAAGCTGAGCGAGCGATCGATGTCCCGCTGGCTGCCATCCGCCGTGTGGCTGAACGTCTTCGAGGCCAGATGAGCGCTGTTCGCCTCGCGCTCGCGTAGCACCTGACCGATGAGGAATTCGCTGCCTTCGTACTCACGCGCCGTATCGATGAGCGTGAGTCCGGCATCGAGCGCCGCATGCAGCGTGGCCGCACCTTCATCTGAGTGCGGCGTGTCCATGGCTCCGAGGCCGAGCTCCGTCACCTGGAGTCCCGTGCGGCCCAGGCGTCGGAGGTGTAGGTTGGTTACTCGGTCGTCATTGATCGGTCGCATGTTCGACAGATACTGTCGCCCGGCAGTCACCAGCCGGTCAACGATGACCGCGCAGCGGAAAGGCGAGACGGCGCGCGTGGATTCCCATCACCCATGCGCGCAGCTCCGCGCCTGGCTTGCCGCCAGGGCCATCGATGCTTCGCGCTACCTTCCGATGCCTATATATAAGGTATTGTCTCGGCTCCACCGTCTGGGCGCGCAATGACCGAGCCCCCACCCGCCTCGCCGCCGCGCGGCCGCAATCCCGTGACCGCCGCCGTCGAGGTGCTCACCGGCCGTCGCAAGATCTACTACGGTTGGCGCATCCTTGCCGCGTCGGTGGTCGCGGTCGCACTGGCGAACGGGGTCTCGTTCTGGGCGTTCGGCCTCTACGTGCAGCCGCTCGAGAGTGAGTTCGGCTGGACCCGGGCGGAAGTCTCGCTCGCCTTCTCGCTCATGCTCCTCGCGAGCGGCCTCGCCGGACCGTTCATTGGCCGCTGGATCGATGTCCACGGTCCGCGCAGCGCGATCCTCATCGGTGCCGGGTTCACCACGGTGAGCTACCTGCTGCTCGCCACCACCGGGGCGCTCTGGCAGTGGTACCTCTACTCTGCGTTGAACGCGATGGTGCGCCAGTTCATGGTGTTCATCCCCTTCATGATCCTCATCTCGCGCTGGTTTGACCGCCGTCGAGGCATCGCCGTGGGCGTGCTGGGCAGCGGCTTCTCCCTCGGCGGGTTCGCCATCGTGCCCCTGCTCGGCTTCGTCATCAGCACCTTCGGCTGGCGCGGCGGCCTGGTGTTCTCGGGCGTCGCCATCGCGCTGCTCTTCTTCCCCCTCGGCGCGTGGGTGATCCGCAACGACCCACGCGATGTGGGCGAGTCCGTGGATGGCGGTCCCGCACCTGACCCGTCCGACGGCGGCGGTCACGTTGCCCTCACCGGCGCGACGCTGGGGGAGGCGCTGCGCACGCCACAATTCTGGGTGCTCTCCGTCGCACTCACACTCTTTTTCTTCGGGATGGTGGGCTGGATCGCGCACCAGATCCCGTTCTACGAATCGGCCGGCTTCAGCCGCAGCGCGGCGGCCGGGTTCGTCGCCATCGCCTCCGGCTGCGGCATCATCGCGCGCGTCAGCCTCGGCCTCATCTCTGATCGCATCGGGCGCTTCGAGAACGTGGCGATGGCCCTCGCCGGGCTGCTCACGATGTCGATGGTGATCCTCTGGTTCGACTCCAGCCTGCTCGGCATCGCCGTGTTCATCACCTTCTGGATCGTGGGCAGCAGTGGCGGGCCGATGATGGAGGCCATCCTCCTCACCCGCGCCTTCGGCCTCGCGCACTTCGGCGCCATCCTCGGTGCGGCCACGGTGATCGAGATGTGCGGCCAGGTCGCGAGCCCCACGGTCGCCGGCTGGATCTTCGACACCACCGGCACCTACGACCTCGCGCTGATGATGTTCGCCGCCACCTTCCTCGGCTCGTTCATCCTTTTCGCGGTCGCGCGTCGCATGCCACCCGTCGTTGCGCAGCGCGCGTAACGTCGAGGCCGCGGCAGGATTGGTTGTGCGCTACTCGCGGCCGGTCAGCTTCCGCGCCTCCTCCGGCGTGATGCGCCCGTCCGCGACCATGCGCGCCGCCTCCGCGGGGGAGAGCGTGGCGGGCTGGAGCGCATCCATCCTGAGCCCGCGCAGCCGAGGGCTGACGATGAACAGGCTCATCAGGATCGTGAGCATGATGATCGAGGATCCCGCCACGGCCGCCGCCGCGCCGAAGTCATCGATGGCGATCGTGAGCGGGAGGATGCCCAGCGGTGTGACGCCGAACGACATGTTGAGCACGGACCACACCCGCCCGCGCATCTCGTCGTTGGTGATCGCCTGCACCGTGCCCTGGTTCGTGGTCTGGAACAGCATCGTGCCCACGTTCCCGAGCGCCAGCAGTACCAGCGCCGCCTCGAACGAGGGTGCGAACGCGAAGGCGATGTAGGAGCCGCCCATCAGCAGCGATCCCGTGAGCAGGATCCGCCCCTTGTGCCGCACGCCATCGAGGGCCGTCGCCGCGATGGCGCCCGTGAGGCCGCCGAACCCCGCCGCCGCCATGAGGAACCCGAGGGCGCTCGGCCCGCGCTGGAAGACGTCCTCCGCGAAGACGGGCAGCGCCTGCTGGATCGGGAAGCCGAACAGCGGCATAAGCATGGAGGCGAAGACGAGGATGCGCAGCAACCGGTTCGACCGCACATAGCGGAACCCCGCCGCGATATCGCTCGCGAAGCCGTGCGAGGTGGCAATCGACCGCATCCCGTGCTTCGGCAGCGGCAGCACCGTCAGGATCGCCAGCAGCTCCAGCACCACGCTCAGCACCCACACCACCCCCAGCCCCAGCGGACCAATGAGGATGCCCGCCACCGCCGGGCCGATGATGCGCGTGAGATTCATGCTGCCCATCTGCAGCGTGATGGCGTTCGTCATGCGGTGC
>JBJHDC010000159.1:0-6088 GCA_050486345.1 Dehalococcoidia bacterium
ACGCGGCGCTGCCTGCGGGTGAGGGCATCGAATACGCGCGCGTGCGTGTCTTCGTCGCGTGGGAGGCCGGCTTCCACGGCCACGGGGTCATCCATGTAGCCGGCAGAGGCGTCCGTCTCCATGGACTTGATGACGGGGAGCACGGTCTCCGTGCCGAAGCGAGAGGCGATCCCCATCAGCACACGCACGCGGAGCGAGGGGCCGCCCGGGGTGTCGTCCGCGCCGACCTCGCGGAGCCGGTCACGCCAGTGATCCACATGGCGCTGTTCCACGGCAGCCAGGCGCCCGTACACGTCACGAAGCGCCTCGTCATCCTCGATCGCTGCGAGGCGCTCATAGATGTATACGCCGTCGATCTCGTCGGCGAGGAACGAGCGGTACTTCTTGATCGTCGCGCGGTTCGCGGTAGCCGCGGGCATCGGTTCACTCCGTCAGGACCATGTGATGTATCCCCATACGTCAGGGGTAGGCAAGAGCGTACCCGTATCGTGCGACAGGCACGTCACGTGTCCTTGGTGTCGCGTCACGGGCGCACTCACAGGGAGTCATAGGAGTACCGACTTTGCGGTCTCAGCCTCGTCTCTGTTGCAATCTGGGTTGCACGGGGGCACACTCCCGCTGCGAGGCAGTATGGGTAGTTACGTAGCCATTGACTTCGAGACTGCGAATCAGCATCGGGATTCAGCGTGCGCTGTGGGAGTAGTGCGCGTTGACGACGGCGAGGTAACCGATTCGTGGACAACTCTCATCGACCCCGAGGTTCCCTTCGCCAGGATCAACACCTCGATCCACGGGATTTCAGAAAGTAGCGTGCGGGCGGCACCTCTCTTTCCGGAAGTGCTTAAGCGGATCACTGACACGCTGAGCCATGCTGACGTGCTAGTTGCTCATTCGGCGTCGTTCGATACTCAGGTCCTGGTGCGGACCGCTGAGCGCTACGGACTATCTGTCTCCGACCGATGGCAGGTTGCATGCACGCGGATCTTTGCGCGGCGATGGTTCCCCGGGTGGCCGAGCTACGCACTCCCGTACTGTGTCGATCGGCTTGGGTTGACCGATGCGCTCGGTGGCCAATCCCACCACGAAGCTCTATGGGATGCTGCAGCGGCAATGATGATCGCGGAGCATGGGTTGCGTGAGCGTGGGATGCCCGATTGGGATTCAGCGGCGTTAGATGCTCGAGTCCGCCTGGGAGTTCTCGGCGGCGTGGGTTGCAGGGCTCAGGCTAGCGGCTCAAGTACCGCCGAGCTCACCCGTACCTCCGACTCCGAACCCGATCCGGCTCATCCGTTGTTCGGGCAGGTAGTTTGTTTCACGGGCGAGCTCCAAGCATTTAGCCGTCGCGATGCCAAGATCGCTGTTCTCAACGCTGGGGGCACCGCTGCCAGTACGGTTACGAAGCGCACAGACATGCTCGTTGTTGGATTTCACGATCTCTCGAGACTCAGAGGGCATGAGCAGTCTGCAAAGATGCGCAGGGCGCTCGAACTCTCGGAACAGGGTCACCCGATCGAGATCCTGGATGAACGCGAGTTCTTCCGCCTCTTGGATGCCGACTAGTCAGTCTTCGCAGTCAGGGGACAGGCTACGGTTCAACTCCTAGCTTCCTCAGTCGCTCGATAAACTCTGCTTCGTCGATGATTTCGATGCCAAGTGTTTCCGCGCGGTCTCGCTTGGAGCCGCCGCCCTCGCCCGCCACGACGAACGAGGTGTTCTTGGAAACGCTGCCGCTCACGCGGCCACCGTGGCGCTTGATGAGCTCCTCGGCCTCGTTCCGGGACCACCGTTCGAGTGAGCCCGTCGCGACGATGGTGAGCCCCTCGAGTGGTCCGCCTCTCGCCGCTGACTCTTCTCGCATCTCGACGCCGAGTTCTCGCATCGCCAGGACCTCTTCCCGATCGACCGGATCAGCGAAGAACTTCAGAACTTGTTGAGCGACCGTTGGACCCACATCAGGGATCGCCTCTAAGTCGCTCATCGACGCTTTCATGAGCGATTCAATCGAGCCGAACTCCAACGCAAGTGCTCGTGCTGTCTCGATACCCACGAAACGGATTCCGAGTCCGACTAGCACCCTATGGAGAGGACGGGACTTACTCGTCTCAATGTTTGAGAGCAACGAATCGACCATGATCGTACCGAAGCCCTTGAGACCTACGAGCTCGTCACGTTTCGCATTGAGCCGGAAGATGTCGGCAACTCTCGTAGTGAGGCCAGCATCGAACAGACAGCGCTCGAGTTCGCGGAGGGATTCCTCCGCTGTGAGCAGGTTCGCGCGAAACCGAGTGAGGGCCCCACGGTTTCGGTACGGAATCGCAGTTTCAGTGAACCACTCCCATGACTCGAGCTCTTGTCGATTTGACTCGAGTGCCTCGCGGTTCACTCCAAGGCGTTTCTGGAGTTGTGTTCGCCGTTCGTAGGCGAGAAACGCGAGAGCGTTCGAGGTAGCTTCTGCGATCCCTGAGACAGCGAGTCCGACGCAACTGACGACGGAGTCGACTTCGCCGTCGACGATCGAGAGTCGCTCGGATATCGGCGCGATTGGCTCGAACGCGGCTCGGACGGTCGGCGCATCCTTCCTAATTTGTCGTTCCGCTTCCTCAAGGCGCAATCGAGGGACATCAATCGGTGGGCCTACTAACCGAGCTGAGACAGACTCACCAAACCCCTCGATATCCATCGCGCCGCGCGAGGTGAAGTGTTCGACCTGGCGGGCGACGCGGACGGGGCAGCGGCGGTTGGAGCAGTAATGGGCGGCTTCGTCCGGGTCGCGGGTGACCTCGGAGCCGCAGACGGGGCAGGCATCTGGCATCACGAATGGGGCGAGGTCGCGGCCCTCGCGACGGGCGAGGACCGGGCCGACCACCTGCGGAATCACATCGCCGGCGCGTTGCACGATGACATCATCGCCGGGGCGGATGTCGAGTGCGGTGAGGTGATCGAAATTGTGCAGGGTGGCGACGCTCACGTTCGCGCCGCCGACGAAGACCGGTTCGAGGCGCGCGAAGGGGGTGAGGACGCCCGTGCGGCCCACGGAGACCTCGATGTCCCGCAGGCGGGTGACGGCCTGTTCCGCGGGGAACTTGTACGCGGTTGCCCAGCGTGGGTCGCGACCGACGACCCCGAGCTGGCGCTGGAGTGCGAACTCGTCGACCTTCACGACGACGCCATCGATGTCGTAGTCGAGCTTGTCGCGCTGGCGGGCCCAGGACTCGCAGAACTTTGCGACCTCCTCGATGCGGTCGAAGCGCTGTGCGATGGGGTTGGTGGGGAAGCCGAGCTCCCGCAGCCAGGCCATCGCCTCCGAGTGGGACGCGGCCGGGCGGTCTCCCTGCACCCAGCCGAGCTGATAGATGAAGAGGTCCAACCGTCGGGAGGCGGTGATGCGCGGGTCCAGCTGGCGGAGTGAGCCGGCAGCGGTGTTGCGAGGATTCATGTAGAGCTGCTCGCCCCGCTCCGCGCGCTCCTGGTTCAGGCGCTCGAACTCCGCCTTGGACATGTAGACCTCGCCGCGGACCTCGAAGGCCTCGGGCAGGCCGTCCGCATCGAGGACCAGGGGGATCGAGCGGAGGGTGCGGAGATTCACGGTGATGTCCTCACCGCGCCGGCCATCGCCGCGGGTGGCACCCTGCACGAAGCGCCCGCCTTCGTAGATCAGCGAGATGGCGAGACCGTCGATTTTCGGCTCACCGACGAATCCGAAGTCCTCGCGTTCCAGCAGGCGCACCACGCGCTGGTGCCAGGCGCTCAGCTCATCGGCATCGAAGACGTTTGAGAGCGAAAGCATCGGCTCGCGGTGTTCCACGACGCCGAACTCCGCCACGGGCTCACCGGCTACGCGCTGGGTGGGTGATTCTGGCGTGACGAGCTCCGGGAAGCGCTCTTCGAGGTTGCGGAGCTCGCGGAGCAGCTCGTCGTACTGCGTATCGCCGACGACTGGCTCGTTTCGGACATAATACTGATAATCGTGGTAGCGGATCTCGGCGCGGAGCTCCTCGACGCGCTCGCGAGCGGCTTCGAGCTCGACCTGCTGCTCCTGCTGCGCGTCGCGGTGCGCGGTATCGGGGGCTTCGGTGCTCATACAGCGAGTATATGCGGGGTGGGGGCGAAGATCGGTAGAGCGATGGCGCGGTACACTGGGAGCAGAATCCGTGACATACGATCCGAAGGCACGCTGTCCCGGCGGCCGAAAGCATCGAGGCAGGTCAGTCGCGCATGTCCTCTGCGAATCCCTCACCAGCGGCCCGCGTGGTCATTGTTGACTACGGTGCGGGTAATCTGCGTAGCGTTGCGCGCGCGGTGGCGCATGCTGGTGTGGAGGCGATCGTTTCCACCCGCCCCGAAGATGTCGCTGGTGCGGATGCCTTGATCGTGCCCGGCGTGGGCGCGGCAGAGAAGACGATGGCCAACCTGCGTGCGGCGGGCCTTGATGGCCCTATTGTGGACTACATCGAATCAGGGCGGCCGTTCCTCGGTGTCTGCATGGGCATGCAGGCGCTGTTTGAGGTGTCTGAAGAGGGCGGCACGCATGAGTGCCTGGGTGTGCTCCCGGGACGCATCGTGCGCTTCCCGTACGGGCTTACCGTGCCGCACATGGGATGGAACACGGTGGCTGCGGTGCGGCCGCACCCGGTGCTGGAAGGTATCCCGGAGGCGAGCTACTTCTACTTCGTACACTCGTGCCATCCTGCGCCGACGGACGCCGCCGTTGTGGTCGCGGAGACGGAGTATGGCGGTGTGCGCTTCCCGGCGATCGTGGGGCGCGACAATGTGATCGCCACGCAGTTCCACCCGGAGAAGTCCGGCAAGTGGGGACTGCGGCTATACGAGAATTTCCTGCGTCTCGCGCTGGAGGAGGGCTCCATCGCTCCTGCACCGGGCGCGCAGACGACCACCCCGGCGGCATCGTAGTTCGCACAAGGAGGCTGAGGCGTGCAGGTCATCCCGGCCATTGATATCCGCGGCGGCAAGTGTGTCCGGCTCGCACAGGGGGATTACGACCGTGAGACGGTCTTCGGGGACGACCCGGTAGCGATGGCGCTGCGCTGGGCATCGCTTGGCGCTCGGCGCATCCATGTTGTCGACCTCGATGGTGCGCGCGGTCAGGAACAGACGAACGCCGCCGTTGTGCGCCGCATCGTGCAGTCGGTGGGTGCGGCTGTGCAGACCGGGGGCGGAATCCGCTCGCTGGAGGCGGTGCGTAACGCCTTCGACATGGGCGTCGATCGCGTGGTGCTCGGCACCGCGGCGGTACGGGACCCCTCGATGCTGCGCGAGGCGGTCCAGCTCTCGCGGCGGCAGATCGTGGTGTCAGTCGATGCACGAGAGGGGAAGGTGAGCCTGCAGGGCTGGACGGAGTCGACGGATATCGACGCGATCCCCTTCATCGACCGCCTGCAGGCGATGGGCGTGGAGCGGATCGTGTATACGGACATCCTGCGTGACGGCGTGCATGACGGCCCCAACTTCGAGATGTACGAGCGGCTCACCTCGGCGACGTCGGTGAAGGTGATCGCGGCTGGAGGTGTGGGCTCCACGGAGGACCTCGTGCGACTGAAGGATTGTGGCGTGGAGGCGGCGATCGTAGGTCGCGCGCTCTACACCGGCGACGTATCACTCCGCGATGCGCTTACGGCGACGGCGTAGCTGCACATGCTGACAAAACGCATCATCCCCTGCTTCGACGTCGACAATGGCCGCGTGGTCAAGGGCGTCTCGTTCGTCGAGCTTCGCGATGCCGGTGACCCGGTGGAGCTCGCGGCGAGATACGACGCGCAGGGCGCGGATGAGCTCGTATTCCTCGACATCACGGCATCCTCGGATGCACGCACGAGTGTGTACGACATGATTGAGCGTACGGCGGACCAGGTCTTCATCCCGCTCACCGTTGGCGGCGGGGTGCGCTCCGCGGCGGACGTGCGTCTGATGCTCGAATCCGGCGCCGACAAAGTCTCGATGAACACCGCTGCCGTGCAGCGCCCGGACCTGATTGAGGAAGGTGCGAAGGGCTTCGGCTCGCAGTGCATCGTGGTTGCGATCGACGCGAAGCGCCGCCCTTCGGCAGGCTCAGGACGAGTGGATTCGTGGG
>JBJHDC010000159.1:6098-6390 GCA_050486345.1 Dehalococcoidia bacterium
CGCGATCGAGTGGGCGCGTGAGGCCGTGGAACGCGGCGCCGGTGAGCTGCTGGTGACCTCGATGGACACGGACGGGCACCAGGAGGGCTACGACATCCCGCTGCTGCGCGCGATCACGGGTGCGGTGGAGGTGCCGGTCATCGCCTCGGGCGGGGCGGGGACGCCGGAGCATCTCTACGACGCGTTGACCGAGGGCGGAGCGGATGCGGTGCTGGCCGCCTCGATCTTCCATTTCGGCACCCATGACATACCCAGTCTGAAGCAGTACCTCGCTGACCGTGGCGTTCCCATG
>JBJHDC010000160.1:0-6226 GCA_050486345.1 Dehalococcoidia bacterium
AGACCGTCGAGCATCAAGGTCGAAGTGTCGTGGACGTACCGGGGCCAGAGTGTCGTGGACCCACCGGGATCTCACATACTGGGCATCGTGTGTGTTGGAGCGAGGGACGGGATTCGAACCCGCGACCCTCTGCTTGGGAAGAACGCTGGTCAGAGGGCTCGGTAGGCAGGTTCAGGACTTCAGGGGAACTTCAGGGAGAACGCAGGTTGTGGCCTGCACGCGACCAGAGCCGAGGGTCTTGTGAGGCTCCAGATCTGCGAATTTTGCGACAAGGTCCGTCGCAGAATCCTTTCTCGAATGGGGGTGGGGAAGCGACAGGCTGAGGGGTATGCACGGAAGCACCGCAGGACCATCCAGACCTACGACTGCACTATCGGGAGATCTTCTTCGTTATCAGATGGCAACGCGGGCCTGAGGTCGGTGTGGGTGAAGTCCATCCCCTTGAACAACAGCGACTCGCCCGTGACCTTCGCGAGCGCATAGGCGAAGCAATCGCCGAAGTTGAGCTGGGCCGGGTGACCACTCCCCTTACCGAAGTCCCGATAGGCCTCGCGCCCGATCCGCACCTGCTCGGCCGTCACCGGTTCGATCACGATCCTCGCAACCTCGAGGAGCTCGTCCAGCTTGCGGGTGGCGAGTGGACTCCTGCTCGCATCGATCACGATGGCGGCCTCAAGCATGTTCCCCGCCGACATCCGCACCACCGGTGCTTCCTCGATCGCTCGCGCGCAGGCCAGCGCCTCCGGCTCGGCACGCAGGATCACCAAGAGCGCGGAGGTGTCGATGATCACCGGGGCAGTCCGCGCTCGTCATAGAGCAGATCCCCGTGCTCGACGGTGCGATACGGTTGCTCCAGGTGGCTCGCGCACTCCTCGCCGATCGTGACCAGCTGCTGGGCGAGGCTCGCACCACGCTCCCGACGCACGCGCTCCAGCCGCTCGCGCAGCGCCACGGTCACCGCCCCGGTCACGCTCTCGCCGGTGAGGTCCGCCAGCTCGCGGGCGAGCTGATGCGTTTCCTTGTTCTTAATGTTCATGCTCATTCACAGCACCGTTCTACCGTCTGGGGATAGCATTCTACCATCCCAGCGACTAGGGATGGCGAGGAGTACCGCGGCCTCCGCGCTCCGGTTCCCTCAACCGGGCACGTCCTGGGCTACCACCGGGAGGTGCGGACACGCGAACCCATCCGGCTGTACACGAATCCTCCGGGGCGTGGACGGGTAACACGCTGGAGCCGGGACGCTGCGAGCGCCAGCGCCATCACGCAGTCGTCGTGAACGTCCCGCGGTGCTGCATATCGCACGCCGTTCACGTTGTATTCGTATTGGAACGCCTCCACTCCGCCGAGATCGCCCCCTCGGGGAACCTGAGATCTCCTCGGGCGAGCATCAGTGCGGGACCTTCCAGCAACTGTTGGCGGCTTTGGGCCGTGAACTGGAACCGCTCGAAGTTGAGTCCACCTTCACGCTGCACCCGATCCACGATCGGGTCGCCAGCCCCCGTGGAGTCCACGATCGCCGGCACCTTCCCCGTCACCACGATGATGCGTCTGACGATCTCATCCCAGGGCGCCTGGAACCGCTCGAACCCGCAGACACAGCCATCCCGATCGAGGGCGATCCCCCGCTCCAGTCCCGGCTCTTGGCGAGATCCCAACCCCACACCACCGGCTCCGCGATCGAAAGCGGCGCCAGCGCCGCCAGGATCGCCTCTAGCCCGAAGGGATTGCTCTGGTCGTCAACGGCCTCGGCCAGGTACAACTCCCGGAACACCGCCTTGGGGAGCTGGCGGCGGGCATCCTCCACCTCCGCCGCATCCAGCAGGCCAGCTTCGACCGCGTCGTACGCGGTAATGCGCGCATAGTGCATTCCCGGCTCGCCAGCCTCCACCTTCCGCGCCAGCCGGTACATCCAGTTCTGACGACCGTTGACGTTCCCGACGATGCGCATCCGGCCCCCGGTGAAGGTCAGAGTTGAGCGCACCGCGTGGAATCCTTCTTCCTTCATGCGTGAAGCCTCGTCCAGCACGGCAGCGTAGACGTCCTCACCATAGAGGCTGTCCGGGCGGTCGCCCGAGAGGAACCGGATCACAGTGTCGTTGTGGAGGCCAACGGTCATGTACGTCTCGCTCGCGATGTAGAGTTGGGAGTCGATCGCCCGCTTGAGACGTGCAAACGCAATCTCCTCCTGCTGAGTGACCGGCGCGATCCACCAGAACTCTGCACCGGTCCGCCCATGGAGCGCCTGCTCAGAGAGCCAGATCGGGCACGCCGTGGTCTTGCCGGATTTCGTGGATGCCTCCACGACCGCATAGCGTTCCTCGCAGAACACCGCCTCCAGCTGGTAGGGGTAGAGGCGCGGGCGTGTGTATCGCCACTCAGGACTCCGGGTCATGTGGTCCTCCAGCAATATTGAATGTGATCTCGATAGGGCCGCTGTCCGGCCCGGTGAGCTCGTGGCTGTCCGTCCACCCGGGCTCACCCGTCCCGGTCCGTAGCGCAGCCACGCCAAGGGGTTGTCCTGGCGGACCTGCACTTCGGCCGCGATGCGTGCCTGCGCGCGTGCCTCGGTCACCGCGTCATAGAACTCACGGTAGATCCCGCTCGTCGCCTCCCGCCCGCGGTCCATCCAGCGGTAATACGTTGCCCGGTGGATGCCGGCCGCCTCGGCCGCTACCCATTCGAAGGCACCCGCACGGATGTATGCCACGATCGCCGCGTGGAGCGCCGGGATGAGTTTGGTGCGCCTACCCGCCATGACGCATCTCCCGCAGGGAGTCGAAGGTACGCTCGTCCCCGTCATGCAGAGCCTGGCCACCGGTCGACCGCTGCCAGCGCTTGATTACCCGATCGACGTACTGTTCATCCAGCTCCAGCGCGTAACAGCGTCGCCCCTGGCGCTCGGCCGCGAGGATCTGACTGCCGCCACCCGCGAAGGGCTCCAGGCAGATCTCACCGGGGAGCGTGTGCCAAGCGATCGGGCGCGCGAACAGCTCGACAGGTTTCTGCGTCGGATGACGGGGCCCGTCCTCGGCCGGCTCCCCCTCGACCTCCCAGACCGTCGTGGCGTTCGGCGGTGGTCGCCGCCCTGGTTGTTCGCCCTTGACCCAGCCGTACAGGCAGGGCTCATGCTGCCAGGCGAAGTGGGAGTGACCCGGGACGGCGCGCGTCTTCGACCAGATCAGCACCTGGTGGAGGAGGAGACCGGCCCGCTGCCACGCCTGTTCGACCTCGACGTGGCGGCGGTGCGCGTACCACTGATATATAGGTGCATCGCGCACGAGGTGCGGGAGCGCCGCCTCCAGGTACCCCGCAAAGAATGAGACCGCCTCCTCTGCCCCCCGGAAGCAATCCCAGGACTCGGGTCCCTCCGAGGTAGAGCCAGGGTGGTTGGCGCGGTCGTAGTCGACGAGGTACGGCGGATCCGTGGCGAGGAGGTGTGCCTGCTCCCCGTGCATCAGTCGCTCGACGTCTGCGGGAATCGTGCTATCCCCGCAGAGAAGCCGGTGCGCCCCGAGCTTCCACAGGTCTCCGCGCTGCGTTACCGGCTGACGGGAGGACTGCTCTTCAGCATCCTGGTCATCGACCTCGTGCAGGTCCAGCGAGACACCGGCCCGCCGGGCGATCTCGCCGACGAGGCTCCGCACGGCTTCGTCGGCGGCGTCCACGTTCAACAGGAGCTCACGCAGTTGTTCGCTGTCGGACGGGCCATCGCCCCGCTCCAGTGCCAGCTCGACGCGCAGGTGCCCGTCAGCGATGTACCCGGTGCGCCGTTTGACGATTACTTCGCCCACGTGGTCCAGCACGGAGCCGAGCGCGTGGTGTTGGAAGGTTGGATGTCGTTGCCAGTATTACGGGTGTGGTGTGAGCCTAGATGGCGCTACTACGTCGTGGCCGACGATGCGCGAGCGCCAGTGCTCAGGATCGGGATCGGGATCGGGCATGAGATTCCCCTTCTTCGTTCGTGGCGGATACGTACAGCTACCCGTGACGGAGTGATCTCGATGGCATTGCCACAACGTTCGATCGGCACGTAGCGGAGCATGGGTACCGCTGGGTGCCCGGGAATCGCACGAACGCGCGCCACCTCATCGCAGTGCATGACAGGGACAGGAAGTCAGATCGCGTCACCCCCGGACGCTTCTACCGACCACTCGTAGAGGAGCCGGCGCTGTTCCGGGAGTTCGCGGACCTTGCGGGGCCGCTGACCGAGGAGACGGTGCTGTCGTTGGCGAACCGCTACGGTGCGCTGGGTGATGACGATGAGCTGGAGCCGACTACGGCAGGGGCCGGTGAGACGCTGGAGTTGTGGTCTGTGGAATACGCGGCCATGCAGGAGATGGTCGAGCTCGCTGACGCGCTCGTGGTGGATGATGAGGAGAGACTGAGTGCCTTCGCCCGCGGGCTACGGAGCAATCGGGGGGCTCGACTCCGCGTCGACGCCCGTTTGGGCGATGACCTGGTGCAGCTGGGTGACCCCGAGGATACCGACACCATCCGTGTCCGAGTCCACGCCAGTATCGGGTCTGTCGTTGATTGGCGCCTCGCCATCGTGGTGGAGTCACGCCTCGAACTCAGTCAGACCGGCGACACCGCGCAACTGGTCCATCGTCCGCGTCATCTCCTGGGCGTGCTCTGGCGGCAGCTCGCCGTGCCCGTGGCCGAGGGCAGAACGTACCGGCGTTGCGAGGGGTGTGGGGAGTGGATGGACACGTCACCCGCTGCGGGTCGCGTGGATCGACGCTACTGCAGCAACGCCTGTCGCATGCGTGCCTACCGGCAGCGCCAGGATCGTGCCCGGGAGCTCGCCGCACAGGGAGCGACCATCACTGCAATCGCTGCGGAGCTGAACAGCGATGAGGCAACTGTCCAGGCCTGGATGGCAGTCTAGCTGAGGGAGGTCGCGAGTATCGGAGGAGCATCCACCGGCAGTGCCTCGATCACCATTCTCGTTCCGGCGACTGCTCGCGAAGCTGCTGCTCCACCCACTCAAGGAGCCGCGCGCGAGGGATGAGGCGCCTGCTACCGATCCGCACACTGGGTAGCCCACCAGAGGCGAGCAAGCCATACACCGTCGCCCGCGAGATCGACAGTGCTTCTGCCACCTCCGGTACCCGCAGCAAGATGCGGCCAGTGTCGTGCATGTCCTCCGTTTGCAATGTGGAGACGGGAATCGAGGTTGGAGCGTAACGGAGCGCACCACTGCCGCGAAGCGTCTGGGCAGCGGCCTCCAGTGCTCGTGCCAGCATCTCACGATCAATCCCGGGTCAATGTCCGCTGCCCTGCGGGATGATCCAGCGCACGGGCTGGCCGGTCATTTCGGCGATCAGGTCGGAGTCACGGTCGTAATGGAGCACGGTGGCGTCGTGGACGATCGCCGTGGCGGCGATTAGCAGATCTGGGATGGGCCGACGATGTTGCCCGCGTTGTGCGAGCCGCCACTGTAGGTCCAGCGTGGTGCGCATGACCTCGGTATCGACCGGCAGCCACACCAGCGCTTCGCGATATGCCCGGCGCGCCTCGTAGTCCGCGGGTCCCCGGGTGGAATAGAGCAACTCCAGCGCGATGATCTCGCAGACGGCGAGCCGGTGCTCAACGGCCAGCGCGCGCAGGGTGGCATCGGCCTCGTCGCTGCACCGCTGCTGCTCGAAGGCCGACCTGGCGACCAGGAACAGCGTCACCGCCACGCGCCGGCTATCACCTCCGGGTCACCCAGGTCATCGGCACTGGTGCGGAGATGCTCCAGCGAGGCGAGCCGCTCGCGTCGCGATCTCACGCAAAGCGCGATTGATTGTCTCCACATTCGTGGTTGTCCCGAACTCACGGGCAGCCTCGGCCAGCGCTTCATCATCGATATCGATCAGCGTCTTCGGCGTGTGACCTCCACACAAATCACGGGCACTCTTCGAATATAAAGATCGACGATCGCAACGCTGACACGCTAGCGCGACCCCCTTCCCTCAGCGGTCACATCTCCATGAGATACCGCAGGAAGGAACCGTCTTCTCCAGCCGCCTCCTCACATACGCGCCTACGGCGCGGGGAGTACAACTCGCACGGTGAGCCCACCCTCCGGGTTTGCGTGCAGGTCGAGGTTTCCCTCGTGCACCTCCACAATCTTCGCGACTAGTGTGAGGCCGAGACCGTGCCCGCCGGGCCGGTCCCTCGTGCCCGCGAGACGACCTCGCCCGCGTACGAACGGCTCGAGAAACGTCTCCGCCTGCTT
>JBJHDC010000161.1:0-6218 GCA_050486345.1 Dehalococcoidia bacterium
CGAAGGCCGCACGGTGCGCCTCGGGTGCTTTCGCGCCCAGGAACACGACTGCTTCAAAATCGGCCGACGTGAAGAAGTTGCTGTCGAGCGGCAGATCCCCTGAGCCGCTCATGATTGCCCCCACCGGTGGCGGCAGCCCTCTCGCGCTCCGTATGGCCTGTAGCGTCTCATGTCCGATGAGTGGTGACGCCCCGCTGGCACGCAGTGTGTTCGCGCCGTTCAGGACGACATCCGCGTGCACCCGCAGTGCGCGCATCAGGTACTGGTCTGCCTCGGACCCGAGGCCCTGCTCGTTGTCCTCGAGGACGATCTTGCCGTCCGCGGACATCACCATGTTCACGATCACGTAGGGTCGATCCGTGGGTGGGTCCGGGAACTCGATGCTCGCGTAGTCCGGGAGCGTGTAGGGCGGGTCGTCGGTCATGAGGTCGCCGCCTCTCCATCAGGGCCGAGTTCCACCAGCAGCGGTGCGTGGTCGGATGGCTTCGTCCCCTTGCGGAACTCACGATCGATGCCGCAGGAGCGGATGCGATTCGCGAGCTCCTGGCTCACCAGTGCGAGGTCAATGCGCAAGCCCCACCCGCGATGGAACGCGCCACCCCGGTAGTCCCACCAGGTGAACTGCTGCGCCTCCGGCTCCACATGGCGGTAGGCATCCACCATGCCGGTGTCGAGGATCCTCGTGAGCCGCGACCGTTCATCGTCCGTGATGTGTGTCGTCATCCCGGCGGCCTCGATGTCCCAGACATCGCCGTCGGTGGGTGCGATGTTGAAATCGCCCGCCACGATGCTCGGTTCGCGCCCGAGCTCACGGCAGCGTGCCTCCATCGCCTCCAGGAACTCCAGCTTGATGGGGAACATGGGGTCGTTGATATCCCGTCCGTTCACCACGTACACGCTGGCGACGCGGATTCCGTTGACGGTCGCCTCGATCCAGCGCGCTTCTTCGGCGAGCGGAGCGCCGGGCAGGCCCGTGCGAACATCGGTGACTTCGTGGCCGTCCTTCACAAGGAGCGCCACGCCGGTCCACCTGCCACACGAGTAATCGTGCACGCGGTAGCCGAGCTCGTCGAACGGACCGACCGGGAATGCGCCAGCGGCGACCTTTGTCTCCTGCAGGCAGACTACGTCCGGCGCGTGCACCTCGAGGAATTCGAGGACGCGTGGTGTGCGGACATTGATCGAATTCACGTTCCAGGTGGCGAGTGAAAACGCCTCCATCGGGGCTCCCTTCGGCACCTCACCATCCTCGCGCATCCGAGTGGGGCGTGTCATGTCGCACAAGTAGTACGTATTCGTGCCGTTCGGTTTCCGGATATCTCGTGGGGTGCATCGGTGCCATTCGGGGTCGATGGGTGCTAGTCTCAGGGGGAATGTCTATGCAAAGCGATGACAAACAGGAATCTGTCGCCTCGACTGGACGCGGATCGAGCGGGCCGGATGGTGCCCCGGCGATTCGTGTCACGGGCGTCAACAAAGTCTTCGGCGATCGACCCGAGCGGGCGCTGCCGCTGATCGCTGATGGTCGCACACGCGATGAGATCCAGGCAGATACCGGCCTGGTCGTCGGTGTGAGAGACGCGACGTTCGAGATCCAGGCTGGCGAGTTCTTCGTCATCATGGGCCTCTCCGGCTCCGGCAAGTCAACGATGGTCCGGTTGTTGAACCGCCTCCTGGAGCCCACGAGCGGCACCATCGAGATCAACGGACGGGACATCACCCGACTGAGCGAGCGCGAACTTCGGCGGCTCCGTTCCACGAACCTCTCCATGGTGTTCCAGCACTTTGCGCTGTTGCCACATCAGACGGTGCGGCAGAACGCCGGCTTCGGTCTGCAGATCCGCGGCATGAGCCGTCGTGAGCGCGAGCGAAGTGCGGACGAGGCTCTGGAGATGGTGGGGCTCGGAGGTTGGGGCGACCGCTACCCGTCGGAACTCTCCGGTGGGATGAAACAACGTGTGGGTCTCGCCCGCGCACTGGCAACGCAGGCGGACATTCTGCTCATGGACGAGGCGTTCTCCGCGCTTGATCCCCTCATTCGCCGCGAGATGCAGGATCACCTGCTGCAGCTGCAGGCCGAACTACAGAAGACAGTAGTCTTCATCACGCACGATCTGAACGAGGCGATGCGCCTGGGTGATCGCATCGCGGTGATGCGCGATGGGGAAATTGTGCAACTCGGTACGTCCGAGGCGATTCTGACCGAGCCCGCGAACGATTACGTCGCCGCGTTCATCCAGGATGTGGACCCGACGCGCGTGCTCACCGCCGGCTCCATCATGCGTGAGCCGATTGGCGTAGTATCGCCGGACGTGGGGCCGCGCGTGGCGATGCAGCAGCTGCGCGAGCTGCAGCGCAACGAGCTCTATGCCGTCCGCTCGGACCGCACCGTGGAAGGCTACGTGCGCGATACGGAGCTCCTGGAAGCGGCGCAGCGCGGTGACGCCACGCTGCGAGCACTGGTCCACGACGACTTCCCGCGCGCTACAGCCGATACCCCGATCTCAGATCTCTACCCTCTGGCTGCTGAACACACGCTCCCGATTGCGGTGCTCGACGAGCGAGGTCGCCTGTCCGGCGTAGTGCCTCGAGTGTCGCTGCTCGCGGCGATGGCGCAGCTGAGTGTGCGCGGTGCGGAGGCCGCGGAAGCGGAGGCACGCCTGCGTGCGCAGCGCGACGCAGAGCTCTCCGGTGTGGACGCGAGCGAGACGGCTGACACGGACGCATCGGATGCGGATCGTCCGGGTGACTCGCAGGCGGTGAACTGATGCCTGATATCCCGCGCATCCATGTGGGGCGCCGCGCGGCGGACTTCCTTGACTTCCTGTCGGAGAATGCGCCGTTCATCTTCGATGCAATCCGATGGCTGCTGCACGGACCGATTCGAACTCTTGAGAGCTGGCTGCTGGTCCCCGATCCGATCTTCATCGCGCTCGCCGCGGGTCTCCTCGCCTGGTGGTTGCGTGGGTGGCAGTTCGCGCTGTTCACCGTCCCCGCGTTTCTGCTCATCGACGGTATGGAAATGTGGCGGCGTGCGATGCAGACGCTGGCGCTGATTACGGTGGCGGGCCTGGCGGCCATGGTGTTGGCAATTCCGATCGGCATCGCGGCCGCCCAGAGTCGCATCGTGAGCCTGGCGGTACGGCCGGTGCTGGACTTCATGCAGACGATGCCGGTCTTTGTCTACCTGATTCCCGCGATCATCCTGTTCGGGATCGGTATCGTTCCCGGCGCTGTCGCCACGATCGCGTTCGCGATCGCGCCCGGGATCCGGCTCACGGAACTGGGCATCCGTCAGGTCGATCGCGAAGTGATCGAGGCTGCACAGGCGTTCGGGGCGAGCAAGAACCAGATCCTGCTGCGGGTGCAGCTGCCACTGGCTCTGCCCACCATCATGGCGGGTGTCAACCAGATCGTGATGCTGGCGCTGTCCATGGTCGTGATCGCCGGCCTCGTGGGTGCAGGGGGTCTTGGCGGCGAGGTGATCCGCGCTATCCAGACGCTGAACATGAGCCTGGGCGTAGAGGCGGGCCTATCCGTGGTGATTCTCGCGATCTTCCTTGATCGCATCACCGAAGGCGTTGGCCGTCGGGTGGATCCGTCCCGAAAGGCATCCTGACCACCATTTGTTGATCTCGTCAGCGGTAGATGCTGCTGACGCAGAGGGAACCGGCTTGGAGCATTGTAAGGAGTGACTATAGATGCAGTGGTATAAGCGGATGCGGGGGTTCGGACTCCTGCTCGCCCTTGCGCTGGCAGCGATGATGTTGCTGGCTGCGTGTGGTGATGATGACGACAACGGGGATGTGACACCTACCCCTACCTCTGAGGCGACCGAGCCTCCGACGGCTACGGAGCCGCCGACTGAAACGGAAACCCCAGCACCAACGGCGCCGCCAGCAGGTGGCACCATTGAGATCGCTCAGATCCCCGGCTGGCCGGACTCTGTCTCCACCTCCAACCTCTGGAAGGTGTTGCTGGAGGACCGCGGCTACGACGTGGAGATCGTGGCGCTGGATGTCGCCCCGGCGTTCGCCGGGCTCGCGGGTGGTGATCTGGACGTGTACACCTCGTCCTGGTTGCCGAACACCCACGGTAGCTACATGGACGAGTTCGGCGCGGATCTGGCCGAGCTTGACTCGTGGTACTCCCCCGCAGGTCTCTACCTGACGGTGCCGTCGTACGTGGACGTGGACAGCCTGGCTGACCTCGCCGACAACGCGGACCTCTTCGGTGGCCAGATCGTGGGCATCGAGGCTGGCGCGGGCATGATGGGCCTGCTGGCCAACGATGTCATGCCAGCCTACGGGCTGGATGACTGGGAGCTCATCGAGAGCTCCACGCCCGCGATGCTCGCGGAGCTGCAGTCAGCCATCAACAACGGCGACCCCATCGTGGTGACCCTCTGGTCCCCGGGCTGGTGGTACGGCGTGATGGACCTGAAGAACCTCGAGGACCCCGAGGGCGCCTGGGGTGAGCCGGATCTGCTCACGCCGGTGACCCGTGCCGGGTTTGCCGACGACTTCCCGGAGGTTGCTGCCTGGATGAGCAACTGGCAGATGACGGACGAGCAGTACGCTCCGCTTGAGGAACTCATCTCCGAGATGGAGGGTGATGAGGAGGGCGCCGTGCGGGCCTGGCTCGCCGACAACGAGGACCTCGTGAACTCGTGGTTCAACTAAGGGCGATCCGGTAGCGCTTCGCCGGTTCCAACATCAGAACACCCCGGGCACATGCCCGGGGTGTTCTGCGTATCGACAGCCGTGCGGTGGTCAACTCGCGGCGTGCGTCTGCTCCACGATGCGTTCCTGCACCTGCGGTGGAACCTCCGCGTAGTGGTCGAACTCGATTGCGAAGCGTCCTCGGCCGCCGGTGAGTGCGCGGAGCTCCGTCGTGAAGCGCTGAATCTCCGCCAGCGGCGCGAGCGCATCGATCTCGCTGACGTCGTCGTGGGTATCTACACCACGGATGGTGCCGCGCTTGCCTGCGATTTCCCCGGTGATGTCTCCGACGCGATCTGCGGGGATGGAGATATGCAGCCGCATCACCGGCTCCAGCAACACCGGATCCGCCCGTTGCGTCGCATCGTGCAGTGCCTGCGACCCGGCGAGCTTGAACGCGAGCTCCGAGGAGTCCACGGAGTGGCTTGAGCCATCCGTGAGCGTCACCCGGAGGTCAACCAGGCTGGCGCCAGCCACGGGCCCGTGTGCCAGGGCCTCTGTGACGCCTGTCTCCACGGCCGGGATGAACGAGCGCGGGACCGCGCCGCCCACGACCTGCTCGGTGAACTCGAACCCGCTCCCGCGCGGCAACGGCTCCACCTTCAAGACCACGTGTCCGAATTGCCCGCGGCCCCCCGTCTGCTTCTTGTGGCGATGCTCCGCGGTGACCTCGCTGCGGATGGTCTCGCGGTACGGCACGCGCGGCTCTGTGACGTCTACCTCCACGCCGTACGTCTTGGAGAGGCGGGCCGCGGCGACCGAGGCTTGCACGTCGCCTAGCGTGCACAGCACCAGTTCCCCGGAATCCTCGTCGCGTTCGAGGCGGATGGTCGGGTCCTGCTCTGTGAGCCGGGACAGCGCGGTAGAGAGCTTGTCCACGTCGTCCTGTCGGTGCGGGTGCACCGCGCTGCGGTAGAGGGAGGCGGGGAAGGGGATCGCCGGGAGCTCCACCGGGGCGGCACCCGGCGCAATCAGCACATCACCGGTGTGGGTGGATTGCAGTTTCGGAATCACACCGATTTCGCCCGCCGTGAGCGAAGGCACCTCGACCTGCTCTCGGCCGCGCGCGAGGAAGAGATGCGGGATGCGCTCGTCCGAGCGTGCGCGGGGATTCTGGAGGTGAGAGCCGGCCTCGATGGTCCCGGAGAGCACTCGCACGTACGAGATGTGCCCGACGAAGGGGTCCGCGACTGTCTTGAATACCTGCGCCACGGCGGGAGCCGCTGGGTCGGGGGCGATCTCGTCGCCCTCGGCGGTCATCCTTGTGCGGGTGGTGGGCGCGGGGAGGAGCGCCACCATCAGGTCTAGCAGCTCACGGAGCCCGGTGCTGGTCAGCGCGCCCGCCGGGACGATGGGATAGACGTCGCCGGTGTCCACAGCGCGGCGGAGCACCTCGTAGAGTTCCTCATCCTGGATCGATTCGCCTTCCAGGTAGCGCTCCATGAGCGAGTCGTCGCTGTCCGCCAGCGCCTCCAGTAGCGCCTCGCGTGCCTGGGC
>JBJHDC010000162.1:0-6205 GCA_050486345.1 Dehalococcoidia bacterium
CGGAGAGCCTGGGCACGGGCTACCGCATCTCACCTCGCGGTGAGATGCTCCTGCGCTCACTGAGTGGGGGTGACACGGGTTAGCTCGCGGGCTCGGTGCAGAACCGCCGCACAACCTCGTACATCAACTCCACACCCATGTTGAGGTTATCGACCGTGAGGAACTCGTTGTTCGCATGGAATCCGTCGCGCTCATCCTGCGAGAGCAGGCACGGGATGAACCCGTAGCAGGGGACACCCAGCGGCCGTAGCCAGCGGTTGTCCGTGCCCACAATCGACGTTGCCGGAACCACCACAGCATCCTCGAATGCCCCCTGCAGCACCGAGGTGATGAGGCGGGCCATCGGCGTATCCCATTCAGAGACCGCCGGCGCCTCTTCACCCCCATGAAAGCTGACCTCCACGCGCGGATCATCGAGGTAGGCCTCCACCTCGCGCTTCCAGTCCTCCTGGTCCTGCCCGGGGAGCAGGCGGCAATCGAGCACTGCCTGGCTGAGCGCGGGAATGACGTTGGACTTGATGCCCGCGTTGATCATCGTGACGTTGAGCGTGTTCATGAACGCGGCCTGCGAATCCGGGCTGGCATTGATCGCCCGTTCGATCGCCTCGCGGTCATCAAGGTCTGCGACGAGGCCTCCCTCGTGCAGCCGCCGCAGATATTCGCGCGTGGCGTCATTGAGCGTGACGCCGCGTTCCCAGCGAGATAACTTCGCGAGCGCCTCGACCAGCGTCACGGCGGAATTGTCGCGCGCCGGTTTGCTTCCATGGCCGGGCGTACCGACCACGCGGAGATTCAGACGGCAGATCTCCTTCTCCGTAACCGCTACCTCGAAGAGCCGGGCGGGCTCGCCCCCGAAGTCGGCCATCCCACTGCCGCCTTCGTTCAGAGCGCACTCGAGACCATCGAAGAGTTCCGGACGCTCCCTCACGAGCCACGCCATCCCGCGCTGGCTGCCCACTTCCTCGTCCGGAACGGCAAGGAAGATGAGGTCTCGTTTCATCGGGAGCTGCTGACGCTTTGCGAGGATGAAGGCGAAGAGCTGCATGACGCCGGTGCCCTTCATATCCACCGCGCCGCGCCCATAGATGCGCCCCTCCCGCACCACACCCTCGAACGGCGGCACGTCCCAGTACTCCGCCTCCACAGGCACCACATCCAGGTGGTTCGCAAGCATCAGGGCCGGCAGCTCACCGCTGCCCGAGATGCGTGCCAGCAGAATCTCGCGGTTGGGCGCTGTTTCGATGTACTCACAGGCGATGCCTTCCGTCTCCAGCAGGCTACCGAGGTAGCGTGCCGCAGGCGCCTCGTTCCCGGGAGGGTTCGAGGTATCGATGCGCAGGTAGGCACGCAGCACCTCCAGCGCCTCCGCGCAGACCGCGGGCCAGTCGATGGGACTTGTCATGCATCGCCTCTCATCTCTTCTCTCCCGTCCCGCATGATACGTTCCCGACACGCATCTGCTTCAGGAGGAGGTTGCCGTGCCCTTCTTCGTCATCTCACGCTCAGGGGAACCCGCCCAGCCCAACGGCGGCCCGATCGAGATGGTCCTCCTGGGCGGCGCGTCGGAGCCGTTCGCCTCGCGCGATGCGGCGGAACAGGAAGCTGTTCGGTTGGCCGCCGAACGGCCCGACTCGCGGCACCTCGTGATCGAGGCCGACTCTCCAATCGAGGCAGTGCTTCGCTCAAGTACCGAAACGCACGAGCTACCTCCGATCGAGGTCGAAGAAATCCGCACGTGGGCGCAGATGGAGCAGGCCATCCGTCTACGCATCTCTGTCTTCGCGGGGGAACTCGGCATCCCTGAGCTTGATGAGATCGATGAATACGACCTCCCACGGGCGTGGGGACAGACCTCCGTGCACGCGCTTGGCCGGCTGGGCGCTGGCATGATGCCCGTGGCGACTGCGCGCCTGATGATCGACTACCCGATTACCGAGCCAGCGCACATCGGGCGCGTGGCCGTCGCGCGGTGGGTGCGTCGCCAGGGGTACGGTCGCATCGTGATGAGTTACCTGGAGGCCGAGGCGCGCCGCCGCGGGTTCCCCGGCGTGATCCTGCACGCACAGGTCGGCGCCGTCCCGTTCTACGAGGCGTTGGGCTATGTGAAGCAAGGACCGGTTTTCGTCGAGGTCGGGCTCGATCACCAGATGATGGAATTGCGCTGGGGTTGAGCGGTTAGCGACTAGGAATCGTCGCGACTCTGCTGATGACACCCGTCGCACTGCCCTCGAATCGCCAGATGGCGGATGTTCGCTGTGAAGCCGTACCGCTCGCGCACCTCGTCCTCTACGGCATCGAGCGACTCGAGCGCGATCTCCTCACGGTGCCCGCACGACACGCAGACGAGGTGGTGGTGCGGATCGTCGTCGCCGACCCATTCGTAGCGAGCACTGCCACTGCCATCATCGAAGAGCGTCACCAGCCCAATCTCGGTGAGCGCATCCAGCGTGCGATACACGGTGGAGAGGGCCATTTCCGCACTGGGGTCGAGTTCCTGGGAGCGGAGGTGGATCGCGTCCACCGTGTGGTGCCCGCCCAGGTCCTGCAATGCATCGAGGATCAGGACCCGCTGCGCAGTGACCCGGCGACCGGCGGCGCGAATCGCCTGTGCTGCCGCCTCACGGTGTTCGCTGTGCCGATGGGTATCGTGATGAGTCATGATGCCGCGAATCATAGCAACCGCGAGAACCTCCGGCTCAACCCGCCCGGGACTGCATTCGCCGGATGACCTGACCCACACCCGGGGATGGGAGCTACCGCTCGTCTGGTGCCTGATGCCCCGGAACTCACGGGCCGCTGACGCAGCACTGGGGTAGGCTGGCGATTCAGTTGAGACTCGTGCTGACCGGTACCCCCGGCCCAGGGAAGCAGCAACCCTCTGTTCGAGATGTTCACCCGGCTCCGCGGAAGACGCCCGTTCTACGGGTGGGCGATAGTCGCTGTAGGCGGGCTGGTGGCATTCAGCTCCGGTCCCGGCCAGACGTACACGTTCTCAGTGTTCATCGATCCCATCATCGAAGACACCGGCGTCGAACGGACGTTGATCTCCACGATCTAGGCCGTGGGCACCGGTGTCAGCGCCGCGATGGTGTTCATGGTGCGCCGACTGGCGGACCGAGTGGGTGCGCGCGTTACCTGTGCGTTCGCGGGCGTCGCGCTCGGGCTCGCATGTTTCGCAATCGGCCTGTCCCAGGGGCTGATCGCGTTCTTCCTCTCCTTCGCGGCACTGCGTGCCCTGGGACAGGGTTCACTGACGATCAACGCGACGCTCATGGTGGCGCAGTGGTTCTCACGCAAGCGAGGGCGCGCCGTAGCCGTGATGGGGCTGGGATTCCCGCTCTCGCTCGCGATCCTGCCTGCACTCTCGCGGATCTTGATCGACAGCATCGGCTGGCGCGAAGCCTACATGGTGCTGGGGGTGATGGTCTGGGTGCTGGTGGTGCCGGGCGCGCTTCTCGTGGCGAGGAACCGCCCTGAAGACATGGGCCTCTACCCCGATGGCGCGAGCGAGCCCCTGCCCGGCGAGGCCATCCAGCCGGGGCGAACCGTCGCGGACCGGCGGCGAATCCTGACGTCGACAGCCTTCTGGATGCTGGCGCTACCCCTCGCTACATCGTCTCTCGTTACCACGGGGCTGATGTTCCACCAGACCTCGATCTTCGTCGAACGTGGGCTCACGCCGGCCGCGGCGGCGTTTGTCTTCGTGCCGATCGCTGTGGTGTCGGCGGCGTCATCGATCGTGGCGGGGTTCGTGGTGGATCGGATCGGCCCGAAGTACACGTTCTACGGGAACATGTGCCTGCTGCTGGTGACGATGCCCTGGTGCGCTACCTCGACGCCCCGGGTGGTGTGCCGTTGTACGGCGCCGTTCTGGGTGCATCGAATGGGATCACGAGGGTGATTGCCGGCGTGACCTGGGCGCATTATTACGGGCGGCTCGGGCTTGGTCGGGTGCAGGGTTCGGCGATGATGCTCAACATCACGGCCTCGGCCCTGGGTCCCATGCCACTCGCGTGGTTGCAGGCGTGGTTCGGCAGCTTCGGGCCGGGAATCGCCATCATGGCGATCCTGCCGGTGGCAGCGATGGTCATGATGTCCCTCGCGCGCCCGCAGCGGACCGCACTAGGCTCGCCGGCGCAGTAGGATTTACTCGCTCCGCGATTGCCACCCGGTCTCATGCAATCCCTCGAAGGCATCGAGTAGCAGATCGAGCGCGAACTCGAACTCGAACTGCTCGTCGCACGCCTGCCCGACCCCACCGATGTCGCCGCCGCTCGCATCCATCGCGATCGCCGCGATGTGCGGGTAGATCTCGGTGACTCGCCGCAGCATCTCCTCTTGCTCCGCCGGGTCATCGGGGACGGGGAAGGCGCCGGGGTCATCGAATGCCTCCGGGCTGAACCCCCAGATGCGATAGCCCAGAGCGTGCATTGCGTGATGGGTGAGGTCGGCGGAGAGCCCGCCAGCCATGAACACGCCCGCCAGCGAGTCCATGTACGCGAGCACGGCAGGCGTCCGCGTCCGCCGTGACTGGAGCACCGTACGCGCCCAGGGATGCTCCAGCAGGGTACGGCGGGCCGAGAGGATGCGGCCGCGCACCGAATGTTTCCAATCGACGTCAACAACCGGCGGGTCATACATCTCGATGATGCAATCGACCATCCCGTCGAGCAGATCCTCCTTGTTGGCCACGTGCTTGTAGAGGGCCATAGGGACCACGTCGAGGCGCCCCGCGAGGCTTCGCATACTCACTGCCTCGATCCCGTCGCGGTCCGCAAGTTCCACAGCGGCGAGCAGCGCCCGCTCGCGGTTCAACGGCATCCGCTTCGGCATCCTGGGCTCGGTCATGTGCTGAGCATCCCTGCGTCTTCGCTTGACAGGTGTACATCGTACACTCTATTCTGCCGATCCGACGGTGTACGTCGTACACCTTGATTCCCGCCGAATCGTGAAGGAGTCTCCAATGCGGTCGGCACAACGCACCGCCCGGATCGCGGGGGCGCTCTACCTGGTCACCTTCGCCACATCGATACCTGCACTGCTCCTGAAGGGACCTGTACTGGACGATCCTCACTTCATCCTCGGCTCAAGCAGTGAACATGGGGTGCTGTGGGCCGGTTTCCTGGAGGTCATCCTCGCGATTGCCTGCGTCGGCACCGCGGTCGTGCTCTACCCGATCGCTCGGCGGCAGAGTGAAACCGCTGCGCTCGGGTTCCTTGCTGCGCGGGTACTGGAAGCAGCCATCATCGTGGTCGGTGTGATCAGCCTGCTCAGCATCGTGACTCTGCGGCAGCAAATGGCGGGAGTGGCCGAGGTGGATGAGGCCGCACTAGTGACCCTCGGTGCGGGGCTCGTGGCGATACATGACTGGACGTTCCTGCTTGGTCCCGGTCTGATCCCGGCCGTGAACGCACTGTGCCTGGGCTACGTCATGTACCGGTCCAGGCTCATTCCTCAAGTCATCCCGCTGGTAGGACTGATCGGCGCACCTTTGCTCGCAGTGTCAGCCACCGCAACGCTCTTCGGCCTCTACGACCAGGTCTCGCCATACGCAGCGATCGCCGCACTCCCGATTGCCTTCTGGGAGCTATCGCTCGGTATCTGGTTGGTGACCATGGGGTTCCGCGCCGATGCACTTGCGAAGCTGGTCGAGGCCGACCGTCACGAGATGGCACTCTAGAGCAGTCACACCAAAAAAGTAGCCCCCAAGAAATTGCCGGGTGCGCGTGACGCACCCGGCAATCGTATGAACTATGGCTGAGGCAAACCGGGCTAGCTACTTCCAGAGACGCTCAGAGGCGATGCGTGCGCCCTCGGACATCGCGGCGAGCTTCGCCCACACGACCTCCTCGTGGCCTACGCGCGAGCCGATGCCACAGTCGGTGCCAGTCTGCACGTGCTCGCGGCCGACTCGTTCTGCGAAGCGCACGATGCGCTCCGCCACCAGCTCCGGGTGCTCGACCAGGTCCGTGGCGTGACCGATCACGCCCGGCATCAGGATCTTGCCCTCGGGCAGCTTCACGTCTTCCCATACCCGGTACTCGTGCTCATGGCGCACGTTGGCCGCCTCGATGGAGTACGCCTGCGCGTTGATGTTCATAGCGAGGTCGGCGATGTACTTGAGCTCGATGTCCGTGACGTGCGGGCGGTGGCCGCTGCCCCAGCAGAAGTGGAAGCGGACCTGGTCTTCCGGCAGTCCCTCGAT
>JBJHDC010000163.1:0-6188 GCA_050486345.1 Dehalococcoidia bacterium
CGTCACAGGTGATGTCGTCCTCGTCCTGCTCGCAGGCATCGTGGTCAGTGAGCGTGACGTTGGGGTCGGTGATGGTGACGGTGCGGTTGTAGGTTTTGTCAGCGGCGTTGTCGATGCTGATGGTCCAGGTGAAGGGCCCGGCGGGGTCGTCGCCCTGGACGCCGGTCTTGGTGACGGTGGGGCAGCGGTCGGGGTTGCCTGCAAGCGTCACCATCGACAGGGCGGATGCGACCGGATCGTCCTCGAAGACCGCCACATCCTCGATGTACTGGCCCATGAAGATCTCGAAGCGGTTGGTGGCGTCCTGATCGATGCAACCGAGCACGGGCGGGAGCATGGCGACGTAGATGAGGACAGCGGGATCTTCGTCGGACGATGGGTTCATGTCGCAATCGACGGCCACGCGCAGGAACGCGGGATCACCGATTGTGTCCTCATCGACGGCGATCTGGCATTCGTCCGCCGTATCGATCTGACCGAACAGCGCGGCACTCTCCGCGGGTCCGGCACCGGGGGGCATGGTGAGGGTGTCCACGAAGCGCATGAGCTGAGCGACTTCAGCCGCATGGAAGACTTCGACCCGCCAGATGGCGAAGTTAGCCGCATCTGCGTTGATGAGATCGACGACGAAATCATCGAGCAGATCGGATGACTCCCACGGGAGATCATCGGTTGCGTCCGCTAACGGTCCGGAGATAAACACGCCGTCCTTCGTTGCGGTGGGGCAGACGTCCTCGTTGCCGGGGATGGTGATTGAGGCGGAGGCAGCGCCGATCGGCTCTTCGCCATAGCTGAAACCGGAGCTCGCCTCGGTGTCCTCAACCGCGGTGAACATGACGGCGTTGTTCAGCACGGAATAGTCGCGGCAGGCGGGCGGGACAGCGCCCAGGGCGAGCACGATGGTGAACTCACCGTCTACACCATCGGTTGCGCCGGGAATCTCACAGGTGAGGCTGGCGTCCCACTCCTGGCCGGGGCTCACCGTGGTCGATGTTGCCGGACAATCCAACTCGCCGCTGGGCGCGGTGAGGAACAGATCCACTGCCTCCGGCGGCCAGAGGGTCAGGTCGATGAACTCGTCTATGCGGACGAACTGGGGATGCGCCGCGGGGTTGGTGACGGTGATCTCCCAGAGGGCGAGGTCTGCGATGGGCCCCGAGAAGCCGGAGAAGGCGTCCTCCCACTGCGGATGATCGGCGATTGGTCCGGGCAGGAAGATGCCGGTCTTGGTGAACGAGGGGCAGAAATCCGGGTGGCCGGGGATGGTGATGGAGGCGTCCGCTGCTGCTGCAGGCTCTTCGCCGTAGGTGAATCCATCGTCGCCGTCCGGCGTGCCGAGGCTGACGCTCAGCGCATTGGCGAAGGAGCGATCCACGCAGACCTGGCTGACGGTGAATGCCGCCCGGATGTGCAGCGCTCCGTTTTCATCGGCCGGGGAGAGCGCACAGTGGAGGAGCAGCGGTTCGAAGTGCTCAAACTCATCGAAATCGACGCACTCCCCGACGAGGTCGAGCGACCCAAAGGAGTTCCCAGCCGGTGCCGGGAACGGTGGAGTCCATACATCCTCTACCCGCACCTGCTGGACGGCCGAGGCCGGATTGGTGACGACGATCTCCCACGCGAGCACATCGACCCATTCCGATGGGACCCACGCAGGAGCGCTGACGTGACCACTGACCACGCCCGGGAAGTACCACGCTGATTTCGTCGCCTCCGGCGGTGGGGGCGGTTCGCCCTCGGAGAGTGCGACGGTGAAGGCGGTCCAGCGGTTATCCGTGTGCCGGATGGGGGAATCGTCCTTCTGGCAGTACGAGCCGATCTGACTGCCGGTCGGTCCGTCCGTCGCCTGGGTGGAGACGAACCCGCCAATCGTACGGTCGCGTGCCCCCGCGCCGAATACCGGCGTGAGCCCGTTGTCGCCGTACAGACGCAGGCCAGACTCAGGGTTCTCGCAGTCTGTGCCGAGGATGACGGAGGTATCCGCGGCTCCGTGCCACTCCTCGAACGAATAGAAACGGAAGATGAGTGCGTCCTCGGGGACGTCGGGAATGCTCGGCGCTTCGGCGTCCGCATGCGGAAGATTGTTGGTGCGATTGCGTCCGCCGGCATCGGCGGCGACCAGCTCCGGGTTGGTGTACCCGCTGTAGCGGAGGATCACGGCCGTGAGTCCATGATGGTCGTCGGGGTCCGAGCTGAGTTCGGGTGAGACTGTGCAATCTTCATCGCTGAACATCGCGAACGTGTGGTCAGAGTCGGGTTCGAGCGGTCCCGTTCGGTAGAAAACGGCTGATCCGTGGCGGGCGGTCCCTCCGTCAGCGGTGTCGGCGTTGAAGGCCAGACGCGTCCAGCCCCCCGAGGAGTCGATGCAGCGGATATTCGCATCCGAACCGGTGTCGACATCCCCGGTGCTCGCCGCGACGTGGGCGATGAGTACGTCGCCGTGGTTGATCGCCGGCCCAATATCCACCACCACCTGCGTCGCGGCGCCGGTGGAGTTCTGGCTGTAGATCGCGACCGGTGGCTGGGCGGCGGCCGGGCGGGGTGTGAGCGTGAGGAGCATGGCGAGCGCAGCGACCATGACGGCTGCCACCGGGACAAGCAAACGCAGGGATCGAGGCTGCCGCCGCGTCATCATGGCACCCGCTCCACGCGGTCCAGGGCGGCGGGCATGAGTGCGCCCTCGATGGGGACGCCTGCGAGGCCATGACCGAGAGCTGTGGGAGGGTACAACAGACGCCGCACGCGTGGATCCTGTCTAGCGACTGGTATCAGCGGGGAGTGCTGAACTGCCTGTGCCCTCGGGCGAGGATGCTAGCGGCTGGCCGATCTCACCGCAACCGCGTCAGTATTGCGCCGCCAGCCGGGCACCTGGACCGATGGATTGCTCCACGATCGAGGTGCCCGGCCAGTGATGCTGCACTCCCCTGCTGGTTTGCCCTACCGGTGGTGCACTACGAACGGGGTGCATGCGGGCACGTCACCGTCCGGGAACTGTGCGAAGAAGGCCGCGTTCACGAAGTCTGGTGCGCCGGGGATGTAGCCGACCCAGAGGCCGTTGACCGTCGTCCAGTAGGAGGTGGCCAGCGGCGCGGGGAAGTCATCGACGTTGCCGCCACCCCAGATGGCGATCGTGTTCCCGGGCACAGCCGGTGTCGGTGCCCAGGTGGCGTGTGGGACCTCGGGCGAGGAGCAGCCCTCGACCGTGGCGGGCGGGTCATCGGTCGGCGTCGGTGTCGAGGCTGGCGGTGGCGGCGAGGACGTGTCGTCGTCATCGCAGGCGGCCGGGCTGCCCGAGACGGTGGCGATAACGTCCTGGAGAGCGGCGGGTACCGTCAGAGGTTCGAAGAGCAACTCGTCGAGCGGAGGCACAGGATTGAACCAGGGCAGCCAACTACTCAGCCCGAGCGCGGTGATGGTGTTGGTCGCCGAAGCACCTTCGCAGGTAGCTGCGCCTGAAGATCGGGTGACCTGGAAGGTGGTGGACTCACCCTCCTCCAGTTCACAGAAAATGTCGTCGCCGATCTGCGCACACCCGTGATCGCCCGGGGTCAGGGTGACGTCAGGGTCAGTGAGGCGCACCGAACGCTCATTCGTGGTTCCTTCGAACGCATCCTGCTCAGGGAGCTCCACCGTGATGGTCCAGGTGAACAGCCCACCCGGCGTGCCCCCCTCCATGCCCTCCTTGGTCACGATCGGACACAGCTCCGGCTCAGGCGGGACGATGACCTCGGCGAGTTCCTCCTCAACCAGGACGAAGATCGGGTTGTCCGCATCGTAGTTGTCATAGGTGCCGAGGTAGACCTCCAGCGTGCTCTCTAGTGTGACGTACGATTCACAGGCAGGTAGCACCCCGAACGTTATATCGAAATAGCGCTCGCTCTCCCCCGGCAAGTTCGGGCAGCTATAGGTAATCCAATCGTCTCCCTGGCTGTCGGTACCCGAACGTCCGCACGGGTCGCTGGGAACCCCGAAGGTGATCCAACCCTGTGCGAGTTCGGCGATCGCTGGTTGCGTACCGACGCGGTGGATCATGTACAGGTCCACCGGCTCTTCCGCATCGTTCTTCACGTCGATTCGCCAACTGACGCGCGGCCAGTTGGACGAGTCTGGCGACACCGGATCGCCTGGGTTGAGGAGGGTCTTAGTGACCGTGATGTGGTCATCCGCGGCGGCAGTTTGCGGGCTCGCGAGGATGGCCATCGCCATCAGCAGTACCGCAACGGGCACGAGCGACCATCGCAGCACACGATGGCCCGGGGACACCAACGCAAGAACTCGGGTCACAGGGGGTCCTCTCCGCACGCAGCGACACCCGCGACCCGGTGTCACAAGAGTCATCATCATTGAGGCATGATCACTGGGGCATGATCATTCGCGCGCGAATATTATCCCCACTGTATAGACATGGTCAAACCTTCAGGAGACTATGACTCCCGTGATACCGGACGTGGTCTATCTGCGGGCCGGGCGGCGTTGACGGCGCCTACCGCCAGTGAGGCTCGGATCGCGCTGCACGCGGAAGGCGGCGGCCCTTCGCCCGCTGTCCATTGGTCATGCGCGCGACGCACACGGGGCAGCGAGGGGGACGGGATCGAAGGAGCGGAGACCCTCTACCCCTGGTTGAACCTCGGATCCCGCTTCTCGCGGAAGGCGTCGATGGCCTCCTGGCGGTCGGGGAGAGAGGTGGCGATGCGGCCGCGAACCTGTTCGCGCTCCATGACGGTGTCCAGGTCGGGCTCGGCGCTGTTGAGGTTGAAGAGCTCTTTGACCAGGCGCGCGGCGGGGGTGGGGTTGTTGGCGATTTCGTCCGCCTTGGCGATGGCGACCGCGAGGAGGTCGTCGGGCTCGGCAACCTGCGTGACCAGGCCGATGCGCAGCGCCTCGTCCGCCTCGATCCAGCGGCCGGTGAGGCAGAGCTCCTGCGCGCGGCCGAGGCCGACGATCTGCCCGAGCAGGCGCGTGGATCCGAGCTCGGGGAGGATGCCGAGCTTGATGAAGCGCATGCTGACACGCGCGGTGGTGGACATGATGCGCACGTCGCACGGCAGCACCATGGTGAGGCCCACCCCGATCGCGTAGCCGTTGATGGCAGCGACGACGGGCTTGGAGCCTCGCACGAAGCGAACGAACGGGTAGCCAGGGATCGAGGTGGGCGCCGACCGCGGGCGGTCCGCGCCGCTGAGGTCCTGGCCGGAGCAGAAGGCGCGGCCCTCGCCGGTGAGCACGATGGCGCCGATGCCGGGGTCATCGTTCCAGCGGGTGATCTGGTCCATCACCTCGGCGGCGAGGGCCTCGGACCAGGCGTTGAGGCGCTCCGGGCGGTTGAAGCGAATAATGCCCACGCGGCCTCGGGTCTCAGTGAGGATGTGGTCGTAGGCCGGGGAGTGGGTGGTCATCGGTAGGGGTTCCTCGTCTGGTGCTGGTTCGCGGGCGGGACGAACGAAAGCGTAGGCAGCGCGGACGTAGCACGCTACGCCCCTGCGGGTATGCGGGTGTGTAAGTGTGCGAGCGTGAGGCGGGACACGTGGCGGACACATCGGTGTGAGATGTGTACTGAGATGTGTCATGGGGCGAGAGCGGGTACGCTGCACGCTCACGTCTTGATGGACCGACGAGCCCGCAACCACGGACGCTGCGCGCGTCCTCGATAGCTGGAGCGCATGCACTCGTTCGTCACGCGGACGACCTCATCCTCGACGGTGCCAGCGGTGCCCTGCTGGTGGTTCTCCCGCGCCGCTTCCCTCTTCCGTCGTCGCCTTGTGCGAACCTCGAACCTCCCGGTGCGCCGATGAGCGGACCGCTGTCGATGTTCGCCGCCCTGGGTCAGCGCGACTTCGCGTGGTATTTCACCGGCAACCTGGCGTTCTTCCTCGCGTTCCAGATGGGGATGCTGCTGCGTGGCTACCTGGCGTACGACCTGACGAATGCGGCGGTGGCGCTGGGGCTGGTCTCGATCAGCTTCGCGCTACCCAGCCTGTTGATGGGGCCGGTCGGCGGCGTGATCGCGGACCGCTACAACAAACGCACGCTGATGATCCTGTCGCAGTGTGTGAACGCGGCGATCAACGTGGTGCTGGCGATCCTCGTGATCACGGACGCCATCGCCTTCTGGCAGCTGGTGGTGGGGACGGTGGCCTCGGGCGTGCTGCTGCCGGTGGGCATGCCGGCGCGGCAGGCGATCGTGCCGC